>NZ_JBIAUE010000003.1:0-209108 GCF_042892615.1 Streptomyces sp. NPDC001750
CTTCCTGGACCAGCACGAGATCCCCCGGCCGAGGTCTTGGCGATCCGCCAGAGACTGAGCAGACGACACCAAGATCCCCGACAGAGTCAGCCCTTGGTGGCGGCCTCTCCAGTGGGACCGGCGGAGCCGGTGCGTCGTGTTGTGGACGCCCTGGATGACGAGAGTGATGAACAGGCGTGACGGGCGCCGCACCCGCTACGAGCTCGCCGACGAACGTCTCGGCCACGCGCTCGACGACCTGCGCACCGCCGTGGTTGCCGTCGAGACCGACCGGACGTGCCCGGACGCCGACAAGAAGGGCTGCTGATGATGACGGCCATATCCCTCGGGCCGTCCCCGACCCGGCGTGATGCGCTCACGCGCCGGATACGGCTGCTGGTCGCCGCGACCATTACCTACAACGTCATCGAGGCGATCGTCGCCATCACCGCCGGCGCGATCGCCTCCTCCACCGCCCTGGTCGGCTTCGGCCTCGACTCGGTCATCGAGGTCTCCTCCGCCGCTGCGGTCGCCTGGCAGTTCTCCGCCCGCGAGCACGCGGTGCGCGAGGCCCGGGAGAAGACGGCACTGCGGATCATCGCCGTCTCCTTCTTCGCGCTCGCCACGTACGTCGCCATCGACGCCGTCCGCGCCCTGACCGGGACCGGCGAGGCCGATCGGTCGATCCCCGGCATCGCCATCGCGGCCCTGTCCCTGGCGATCATGCCGTTCCTGTCCGCGCAGTTCTCCAGCGCCACTGCACCGGCGAAGCTTCCTGGTGGGCCGGTGTGCTGTTCGTCGCCGCTCTGCTGGGCGGAGCCGCCGCCCCGGTGGCGGCGCTCACGGGGCTTCCCACGTGGAAGGGCGGCGCGGCGCTGCACGGGTCGGGCCTGGCCCTCACACTGGCCGGGATGGCGCTCACCACGGTCGCCCAGTCGGCCATGGGCGCCTCGTGGCGGGACGGGGTGGACGCCGGTGAGCGCACCGCACTGGTCACCTCCGGACTGTTCGCCCATGTCCGCAACCCCGGCTTCAGCGCGATGGCCATCACCGCACTCGGGCTCGGGCTGATGGTGCCCAACCTGATCGCAGGCTCCGCCCTCGTGGCCCTGCTCGCGGCAGCGCAGCTGCAGGTCCAAGTGGTCGAGGAGCCCTACCTCGCCTCCGTCCACGGAGACGACTACGCTGCCTACAGCGCTGGCACCGGACGCTTCCTGCCGGCCATCGGGAGACGAGCAGTTCGAGAGAAGCTCGAAGCGCGACTGGGCCTACTATTGCGAACGCCCTCCCGCCCCGACGCTGCCGCAACTCGCGGATACTCGCACCGGCGCTGACACTCGGCTGCCTCCCAAGCCGCTGTCAAAACGCCCCTCGCTCTCAGCTTCTGGCACAACTTCCGTGCAGCGAACACTCCCCGATACGCCAACAGAACCAGTTTGCAGAGGAGTTGGAACCTTGCACGGCCAAGCATCTGGCGCTCGAACATCTTGCCTCGCGGCGAACGCCGGATGACAGCCGCCGTGGGCACGTTCGCGTGGCTGCCGACGGCGTTGGCGTCGATGTCCGGCGCGTGCACCGGGGCAGGTGAGACCACCCCGGTGCCGACAAGCCTCTGTTGCGGTGGCGGTGCGTCTCAGCGGACCGTCACGTTGAAGACCGGCGAGGCCGTGGTGCCGCTGATGATGCGCAGGTCGTTCTTGCCCTTCAGCCCGAGCTTGACGCCGAGTGAGTAGGAGCCGTCCCGCGAGATGCTCATGGATGCGGGCAGGCTGACCCACTTGCCGTGCTGCTTCTGCTGAAGGGTCACCTTGCTGCCCGCCTTGAGACCGGTGGTCCCACCCGTGACACGGAACAACTGCCAGGCACGGACGGAGGACACCGACGGCTTTGCCGTGATGTCGGCCTTGGCGGGCACGGCCTTCTGTGCGACGACCGGGGTTGCGGTGTCCGTGGCCGGAGTGGCTGCCGTTGCGGTGCCCGCGAGGGCAAGGGAAGCCGCGCCGAGGACACCGACGACGGCAATGCGCAGGGAGCGCCGTTTCGAGACCATCACAGATCTGCCCCTTTCGATGATGAGAACAGCCTTTCGCGCCAAAGGGCACCTACATGCCGATTGGCGTAGTCACTAGAAACGACGGCACAGCGGAGGCGCACGTTCACTGGGCCATTGTCGCTGTCTTGTAACAGCGCCCTTGCGTGCTGCCTGGCACATACGCGGATCGGCGGTGCGGTCGTCGGCGATGCTGCCGAAGGGTGTCCGGTCGGCCAGGGTGTCGTTGTCCGTACGTGGACGACAACGACTCCGGCTCCCTGCTCGGCCGGCTCGCCGTGCTGACGGATGCCGCCATCGCCGTGCTGGACGCGGCGGAGGCGGAGGACCGGTCGCCGGTCGACATGGATCTCACAAAGGAGGCAAAAGGATGAACGCATCGATGAGAACTGCGGCCGCAGGAGCGGTCGGCATCGCCCTACTGGCTCTGACGGCACCCGCGGCGAGGGCCGTCGGCGAGAACACGAGCGGGGCAGTCGGCGTCACCTGCGGCACCGACGGCACAACGGGGCTCTCGGTGGGGACGGCCCACGCCAGGGACTGCGCCACAGCACTCCAGGTCGCGAGCGCCTACACGCGGAGCTGGGACAGCGGCGGCGCAGAGGCCACGACCGTCCACGTCGCAGGGTCCTCCTGGCGCTGTCGCGAAAGGCCGGGTCCGCTGAATCCGTATCAGGAATGCGTCGAGACAGGCGGCGCCGGCCGCTGGGTCACCCTGACGTCCTGATCAAGACGCCCGTCGGGGCTACGGGTCTGTTGGTCGCGGCGCTCGCCGATCGGCAGAGCCATCCGAGGAACGGGCGGGTGGCGACGAAGCAGTGGACACAGCCCCAGCCCCGCTGCTCGTCGCAGGATTTGCGGGGCTTCATCGCGGTAGACGCAGCGGAGGCAGCGGCGGCGGATCGGTGCTCCTGCTGTCAGCAACGCTGGTGAGGCGGCGAAGATGGCCAGCAGGATCAGTGCCTTCACAGCCTTGGGCTTGGCTCTCCCCTCGTATCGCATGTGCTCATTGCGCTGATACTCGTTGCCGCTTTTCGGACTGTTCGTCGGGGTTTTGTGCCAGCGTTGTGGTGTGCGGGACGGGCATAGGAATCGCCCCCGACCACCGCCCGCCGACGCCGTCCCGGTCCAAGAGACGTCCGTACTCGTCGCGACCAGACGCGGGTAGAGTGACCGGCCGAACCACCGGGAGGGCGCCCATGCGGACGCTGACAGGGATACGGCGACGGGCCGGGACGTTCGGGGCCCTGGTGGGCACGGCGCTCGCGGCCCTCGTGCTGCTGGGCAGCACCGGAGCGGCCGTTGCTGCAGACCCGAGCACCACACCGAGTGCCACGGCAACGCCCACGGCGGCCGCGTCGTCCGGTCAACTCGCCGGCGGCGCAACCCAATCCGAGCGCCTCGCCCAGGAACTGCGCAAGAACCCGGTCTACGTCTCGGCCGACCGTCCGCGCAGACTCCCGCGCTCGCTCGCCCCGGACATCGCCGCCCTCGCCGAGCGCACCGGCGTGCGCACCTACGTGCTGGCGCTGCCCGCGGGCGACGCCGCACTGCTCGCCCTGGTGCACGACCGGCTCGGCGAAAACGGCCTGTACGTGCTGATCGGCGACCACGGCAGCGTGACCGCCTCCGCGTTCGGTGTCGACGTCCCGGTCGAGGAGGCCCGCCGCGTCGCGCTGTACGGCACCCCGTACAGGGCCGGCCCGCTCGCCGCGTTCGAGTCCTTCGTCGATGCGATCGCCTCCGGCCACGACCGGGCCGCCGCCAAGGCCGACCAGTTGCACGACCGCTACCACGAGGACGGCAGGCCCGACCTGTACATCAGCTCCACCGACCGGCAGAACCAGAACCTGCTGCTCGGCCTGGCCGTGGTGGTGATCCCCGGCCTGGTGCTGGCCCTCGGCATCCGGCTCTCCCGCCGCAGCGCCGACCGGCCGCAGCCGACCGGGAAGAAGATGGCCGTCGGCTCGCAGGCCCCGGCGGTCGCCCCGGGCAACTCCCCGCCCGTCGGCCTGGACAAGGGCCCGAACAGCAGCTCGGACAAGAGCTACGGCAAGGGCTCGAACAACGGCTCGGGCAAGGCCACGGCGAAGCCGACGAACCCGGCCCGCGCCACCTGGCCCGCCGCCCGCCGACGCGGCGTGCTGCCGGTGACCGCGGTGGCGACGGTGGCCGCCGCTGTCGCCGTGGTGCTGGCCGCGCCCACCGTCTTCCCGCAGACCGTCGACAGCCCGTACCTCGACGTCACCCAGGGCGACCTGGACGCCCGGGTGGAGGAGGTCGCCGACGGGCTCACCGCCGGACCGATCTACCAGGACCCGTCCACTGCGGACGTGCTCACCGCCGCCGACCTGCCCGTGATCCGGCAGCGGATCGCCGAACTCGCGCCCAAGGGCCCGGTGCACGTGCTGGTCACGCCGACCGACAGCGAAGACGAGAGCGGCGGCGACAGCCGCGTCCTGCTCGCCCGGGTCCACCAGCGCACCGGCCAGGACGGCGTCTACGTGCTGGTCGATCCGCTGTCCGGCCGGATCGACCTGGACACCTTCGGCACCGGCCAGGACGCCTCGCGCCGCTTCATGCGCCTGCCGTCCACCGTCCGCTACCCGGAGCACCGCGACAACGGCGACCTGCAGGTGGTGCCGCGCCTCGACCAGACCTTGGACGCCGTCGCCGCCGCCCGGCCGGAGAAGGGCTACAACTCAACGGCCCGCGACGCCGAACTGCCCCCGCTGCGCGACAACCGACTGCCCGGCCTGTTCAGCAGCGACTTCGGGCCCGGGCTCATGCTCGGCACAATGCTGCTGGGAGCGCTGCTGCTGATCGCCTGGCTGGCGATCGCCATCGCGCGGGCCGTGCTGTGCTCCCGTCGCACCCGCACGGCCGACCCCTCGCCGCCGCAGCACGCCGGGCCCCGACACACCACCGCGCTGCCGTCCGTCCGGCAGCTGCGCGCCTGGGCCGCGGCCGACGTCCGCGAGCTCACCGGGCGACTGGCCGCAGCCGATCAGGACGCGCCCGGCCGCACCCGCGCCTGGGACTGTCTGGACGCCGCCGGACTGCTGGCCGACACCGGCGACGAGCGTTCGGACGAGGCCACCGAGGCGGGCGACCTGGCCGCTGTCGTGGTGCTCGCCCAGGCCGGACTCGCCGCGCTCCGGGGGCATCTCCACTCCACCGTCTGCCGGCTCAACCCGCTGCACGGCGAGGCCACCGGCGGCAAGGTCCCGGGGTGGCTTGCCGACCTCGGCACCGGTCCCAGGTCCGCGCGACTGTGCCCCGCCTGCCGGGACACCTTCCACAGCGGCGGCGCCCACCGCGGCACCGCCGACCGGTCCGCCCGCGAACGGATGGCCACCGAGCGGCTGTTGCGCCTGCCCGGGGCGGACGGCCGCGCCCGGACCGCCTGGGACGAGGCCGGGGAGGTCCTGCCGGCCGCCCGTGAAGGGCTCGAAGCACTCATACTCAGGGCCAGGGAGTCCGCCAGTGTCCAGTGATCGATTGACCAGTGACCGTCCGACCGGCGCCTCTCGCGGACTCGCCGCCTCACTGCTTACTGCCCTGTTGCTAGCCTGCACGGCGCTGCTCGGCACCGGCGCCCCCGCCCGCGCGGAGACCGCGGGGACCGGGGCGACCGCCACGGCCATCGCCGAGGCGCTGGCCACCAACCCCGTCTACGTCGATCCGTCCTACGCGGCCGCCGTCAACCCCACCCAGCAGCAGGCCCTGGTCGACCAGATCTCCGCGACCGGCCTGCCGATCAACGTGGTGCTGGTGCCGCTGAAAAAGGGGGACGCCTTCGACGGCGATCCCCGCGCCCTCGCCGCGGTGCTCAAGGAACGGCTCGATCGGCAGCATCTGATCCTGATCACCAACGACGCGTACGGGAAGTGGCTCACCGGCACCGAGTGGCCCACCGACGCCCATCAGACCCGCGACGCCGCCTCCGCCGTCGGCTTCCTCGATGAACTCGACGACGCCGGACTGGCCGCCCGGGTCGGCAAGGCCGTGGAACTGATCGAGGCCGGCAACGGTACCGAGGTCTACGAGGCCGAGACCGCCAGGATCGACAAGGAGTACTCGGCGCGGCCCGAGGTCAAGGAGGACGCCTCCGGCGGCGGTTCGGGGCTCCTCCTCGCGGTCATCGCGGTGCTGGCCCTCGCCGTCGTCGGCGCCGCCTTCCTGGTGCGCCGCCGCTCACCCCGGCACACCGCCTTCACCTTCCCCGACGCCGTCTTCGCCGCCGAGCAGGCCGCCGACGAGGCCGGGCTGCGCCGCCAGGCCGCCGCCGAGATACTCGCCCTCGGCGAGGCCGTGGAGCTTGCCGACAGCGCCGCCACCCCCGGCCTGAGCCGGGCCCTCGATGCCTACGACGCGGCCGGCCGGGTGCTGGACGCCGCACAGGGCCTCCCCGACCTGGTCGGAGTGCTGGCTCTGACCGCCGAAGGGCGCTCCGCCCTCGCCCTGGCCCCCACGCTCCCGCTGTGCTTCTTCGACCCCCGGCACGGCACTGCCGTCCGCCGGACGACCTGGCGCCCGCTCGGCCGTCGGGAGCAGGCCGACATCGCGGTCTGCGAGGACTGCGGCCGGGCCCTGCGCGCCCGCCGCTCGCCGCAGGTGCTGGCGGTCCGGGACCAGGGCCGTACCGTCCCCTACTTCGAGGTGCCCGCCGAACGCAGCCTGTGGGCCGCCACCGGCTACGGCTCCCTGTTGTCCGGCCCCGACGACACCCTCGCCGCCCGGGTCGGCGCCGGCGAGTTCAGCCGCGCCCGGCAGCAGTCCGAGGACCATGGCGCGGCCAAGGACTGAGCCCGACGTGCCCCCGGACGGAGCGCGCCCGGGTGCACGGTTCCCGCACGACCGTCGTGCCGGGACAGCTCCGGACGGACGGGCTGTCAGCGGGTGCGGTGGTCGATGTGAGAGGCAGTCAGCGGCAGCGGGCAGCCTGGCGCGGGCATGGTGAGGCGGACGGGCATTCGTCGGCGGCTGGAATCGTCTCAGCCGGCCGACGGCAGTCGGGCCGTCCGACGCCGACACCCCCCTTTCCGGGAACCCCGTCAGTCGAGCAGAGCGCTGGCCGCGTTGATGAGTTCCGCGTCGGCTTCCTCGGTGCGGTGGGCTGCGATGCCGGAGCGGAAGAGGGATGCTCCTTCGATCAGTACGGTGAAGACCCTTGCCCGAGCCTGGCAGACGGTGACGGGGAGAGTGGGATTACGGGCGCGCAGAAAACCGGCCACGTGATCCTGGTATTCGCCGTAGAAGGTACGTGTGACCGCCGCGACGGCTTCGTCGCGCCCCGCCAGTGCCCACAACTCGGCGTAGACCCGGACGAGTCGTGGATCATCGTGCTCGGCCAGGAGCTGACGAATCAGCCCCTCCACGTCCGGTGGAGTGTGCTCGGCCGCGTCGGCGAACAACGGGGCCAGCCTGTCGAGGGAACGGTCCAGGGTGCGGCGGAGGACGGCGGCGATCAGCTCTGTGCGGGAGGGGAAGTAGTACTGCACATGCCCCAGACGCGTCTGTGCCGTGGCCGCCACTGCCCGCATGGTCAGCTCGCCGTACCCGGATTCGAAGAGGATCTTCTCGGCGGCGTCCAGGAGCGCGGCACGCCGCTGGGCCCCCTTGGCCGTGGTGGGCGTCCATTTACCCTGTTCCGGGGATCGTCCGCTCATGCCGCCCGGCCCTCCGCCCGTGCGTCTCGCGCGGCCTTGCGCACCACCAGGTCGACGCCCTGCGCGGCGAGGTCCGCCGGCACGCTCTGCGGATTCGGGAGCTGTTCGGGGAAGACCACGCCGCTCGGTGCGGGCGCACCGTCCTCGCCGCGTACCCGGCGCAACCCCATCAGGGCGCCCAGTGCGGTCAGATGCGCCTGCCCGGCCTGATCGGTCACCGTCGCGGAGAGGGTGTCGCGCTCGTGAACGACATCGACGCGGAGCTGGGCCGTACCGCCTTCGCCCGGTGCGTACAGCAGTCCGCGGCGCGCCCCGGTGAAGCGATCGCCGCGGCCCCAGCGGAAGAACCCGAGCCGCTTGGCAGCCAGCAGGGCCACCGTGGACGCGGGCGAACTGAATCCGATCCGGGTTGTGGCGGTCGTGGCCCCGAGAGTGAGGGGGAGAGTGAACTGCTCGGGGGTGTCGATCCTGGCGACCCGGGTCGGCGACTCCCCGATACGGACGCGGCGGACGTCGCTCAGCGGCATGACCGTGCGCCGCTGTCCGTCCCGCACCACCTCGTAGTCCAGTCCGAGCCGGTCCATGAACTCCACCGAGTCCGCGCCCGCCCGGTCGGCCAGGTCCCAGCGAACCGCCACGTCGACCGTGTCCGCACCGCCGAGCCGGTCACCGAGACAGGCTGCGACGAGGCTGGTCACGCCGCCCATCCATGCGGAGGACAGCAGTACCGGTGCGGTCGGACGCGCCAGTGCCGCGACAGTGGCCGCGCGTTGCACCCGCGTGGTCCAGCGGGTGACGTCCACGAACGGCACCCCGCCGTGGATCGCGGCGCGCAGCACCCGGTCGTCCGGATCGTTGACGACGCCGGCAACCGCGCTGACCCCCGCGCGGAACGGCGTCGGGTCCGTCAGGTCCCAGGCGCGCAGCTCCGCGCCCGTCTCGTCCGCCAGTTGCTTTCCGCGCCGCACGGTCCGTCCGGTCAGCATCAGCGGCCATGACGGGGCCGCCATCCGTGCCAGCTCCGCGCCGACCGTTCCGTATCCGCCGACCAGGAGCACAGGACCGTCGGCGTCGAAGAAGAGTTCATCAGTCATGGGACCAAATATAGGTCACGTGACCAAAAAATGCGGACCTCCGTTGCGTCGCACCTGGCGAAAGCAGGTGTTGGCGCCCGGGGAGGCCACACCGGTGCCGACGTCGCGGGCCCCGGGCGGTGCGCTGACCCTGCTCCCGGGCCAGCACTCATCGCGGCCGGGACAGACGACGGCGACCGCCCCCGCTGTACCCCGGGTCGCGGTGCGCGTCGACCCCGGTGGTGCACACGAGGGGGATGCCGAGCCGTTCGGCGAGCACCACCGCCGCCCGCCCGTGACCACGAACTTCTCCGTCCCGTCGGAGTCGCAGGGCGGGTCGAAGCTCACGGCGAGGGACCGTGCGGCGTACGCCCCGGAGGGGCCACCGGAGAAGCTGTAGTCGGCTGCATGCCTGCCCGGCAGCTTTCGGGCAGATGCCGGGCACAGCACCGACCCGCGTTCCGTCCCGCGTTACGGCGTCTCCCGCCCTTCCGGGCCCACGTCGCCTCCCGTGCGTCCCGCTCGCACTTCACCCCCTCCAGCCGCGTCGCACGGCAAGGCGGGCGGTACTCTGCTCGACATCATGAGGGCGCGGCTCGTCGATCGATTGCCGCGCTTCTCGTCGTGCTCCGCACTGAGGGCTGTCCCGTAATCCCTGGCGGGCGCGCGGAACAGGGCGACCCCGAGGCCCCCCTTCCTGGCGCGCTGCAGGAATCCGGCCGATCCGTGATGTCGGAGAAGGAGCCGGACGCCGGACCTCTTCGAACCATGCGACGACAGCAGCGCGGTCGTGGCACGGCGATAGGCACAGGATGTCCCCACTCCCCCGGCTTCGGCGAGAGAAACCGCTTGGCCGGACACGGCGGTCGGCTGCCGGTCCCGGCCGAACACGGCGGCCGGTGTCCGGCAGAGGTGGCGGGGCGGCGGGATTCCAGCGGACGATGTAGCGACAATGGCCGGGGTCCTGGCCGCGGCCACCGCTCGCGCCCACCGCCGCGACCGCCGGATCCGCCTGTCGATCCCTCTCAAGCCCTTGCATTCCCCCAATTGTCGCGGAATGCAAGGGATTTGAAAGGTAGGCCATCCCCCATGACCAGCCCGTTAATTCGTTACAGGATTTCGATGGCAGTTACCTTCGGCGGGCGATTCGGGAAGGAAATCTCGTGCCAGCGCTCGATCTTCACCGAATCGCCGTTGGCGTCGTAGTAGATCAAGTCGTTGTTCCCAGTGGAGATCTTGTCGATCCACCAGCCACCGAAGTCGGTCTTCCCGCGGTTCGCATAGCAGTCCACACTCTGACTTCCGCCGTTGTGCGACCAGATCTTCAGGAAATCTTCGCCACCACGGCAGGCGACATGATCGATGGCGAAGGCGTTGCCACTCGGCACGGTCATGGTGAACATAGCAGCTGCGGCGAATGCCACGGCCGCAGAGCGTGCAGCCTTCTTCTTTTTCGAGATCACGAGTTCTCCTTAATTCGCATGTCGAACCGGGAGGTCACTCCGCAACCACCTGGGTGCCGTTGCGCTGAACAAGCATTTCAACGTCCCCGCAGCAAAGCCATTGCGTCGTTTCGTCTCGGGCTTGCAGAACGACGATCCCGTAAAGCCGCTGTACATGGCCACCATCTTCGCGACCCCTGGCCGGAACGAGACCCCGAATGTCCAGTTCGACACTCTATGGATTTTATTTTGCAGATTCGAACTCGAGTGTCAGCTTTCGCGGTTATCGCTCCCGTACGGCGCTGCGCAGCACGAACGGCAGGAGCAGAATTAAGCCGATTCCGAGGACGTGTGGAACGGCGAACGGCAGGAGTGGACGGGAACGGCGGGCCCAGGAACGGGGCTCGGACGGGCCTGCGGCGACACCTACCGGCCAAGTTCGGCAACCGAGTCCTGGCCGCGCTTCGGGGGCCCCATTCCGAGGTCATGGAGGACTTCGAGTGCGAGTGCTGGAGCTGCTGGGAGACCAACGTCATCCAGGGCCACCCCAAGGGGTTCTGGACGACAACGCACTACGAGTTGCCCGGTGAATGGAACTGCTGGGCATGTGGCGCCATCAACACCACGCCCGACGACTGACGAGGGCGCCGACGCCGTCCTCGCCGGGTGAACGGTCGCCGCGTCACCGGCCCGGGTACGCCGGGCCCGTGCGGCATGGCACCCCGGACCCAGACGTCCTGCGGCAGATGCTGTCGGCTCCCCGCGCAGGAGAGATCCATGAGCGATCCCAGCCTCCGAGCGACCCCGCGACCGGCATCCGCAGTGCCACGCGATGACATTCCCGCTCCCCAGTTCACTGTCGGCCGGCCACTCGGTCCGCGTACTCCTTGATCCCGGGCGCCGCCCGTTCCGCCGGTGCCATCCGCCGGCTTCGCCGCCGCCCGTCCCGTCGGGATCCGTGCGGGACCGTCCAGGCGGCAGGACGGTGAACCGCCGAATCGCCTCCCACTGGCCGGACCTGATGGGTTCTGGAGTCCAGCGCACAACGGCGGCCGCCGTCTCGGTTCGGGCGTGCGCGGCAGGCCGCACGGTATTCACCGATGGCTCACACCCGGAACGAAAGGGGCGCACTCCGATGCCCAGGGTCAGCACATTCGGCACCGCGGTGGCGACAGGAGCGGTGGTGGCCGCCACCGCCGGGTCGAGTTGTCCCCTGCCAGGGCGATGGCGCCCTCGAAGTCGACCTGCTGCACGGTGGGGCCCGCGGGGGCGGCCGGAACCGGGTGGACGGCGGGGTCGTCCGGCGCTTCCATGCGCTGGATCTCGGCCGGAGCCGCGTCGCCGCTTCGCCGCCGCGGCTCGTCGCCGGTGTCCGCGGTCGCGGGTATCGCCTCGCGCATGACGCGCCCGGCGTTGGCCTCGGCTTCTCGTTCGAAACGGTCGGCCGGGTCGGAGAGCCGTAAGCCGCTGCCGTTGTCGCTGCCCGCGACGGACCCGTGGCGCTGCTGGACGACATGGGTGAGTTCGTGGGCCAGGGTGCGCTTGTCATCGCCACCGTCGCCGATGACGACATGACTGCCCGAGGTGTAGGCACGGGCGCCGATGTCCGCGGCCGAGGCGCGCGCCGCGGAATCGTCGTGGACACGGACGTCGGAGAAGTCCGCGCCGAAGCGGGCTTCCATTTCCTCGCGCATCCTGTCGTCGATTCGGTGGCCCGGGGCGCGCAGCACATGACGGACGGCCGAGCGTTGCGCGGCGGGCCGCTCGGCTCGGTCATGGCCGCATGGGGCGGAATGCCGGTGCGGCTCCTCGGCCCAGCGATGCCCGGCCTGACGGAGCATCTGGACCACGGCGGCGTTCCCCATGGTGGCCTGCAGGGCAGAAGCCGCGGCTGCGAGGTGTGTGATGCGGTTCCGGGGCCCAGGACCGCCCTGCGGGTGCCATCCGTTCCGGTCGTCCTGACGTTCTCGTGGCCGCGCAAGGGAGCCTCTTCCGGCGCAGGGGATCCGACCCTTCATGCATACGCGAGGAGGAAGCGTTCGGGCCAGGTATTGCGGGGCAGCGCCTGCCGGCCGCGCGGACAAGGGGTGGGGCGCGGACGGGGAAGCGCGCTCGGGGGATCGACCGGTGCCGCTTCCTTCGTGAGCGCGACGGCACTGCGGTCACGGCCCGGTGGCGAGCATGACGGTCAGGACGAGGACGAGCAGGGCCACGTAGGCGACGGAGTGCAGGCGGTCGGGGACGCGCCCGCCGATCCGCCTGAGCAGGGCGATGGCGGGCAGGGATCCGCAGAGCAGCGCGGCGCAGGCCACGAGATCGACGTGGCCGACGCGGCCGGCGTGTGCCTGGGCGGTGGGCGCGAGCGCGTAGACGAGGGTGCCCGCGAGGGCGACGGGGGCGCTGAGCGGGTTCGCCAGCGCGGTGGCGGTGGCCATGGGCAGTCCGCGGCGGCGCAGCAGCGGGACCGTCATGACACTGCCACCGACGCCCAGGCTCGCCGCGACCGCGCCGATGCCCACGCCGCCGAACGTCGTGGTGAACCGGCCGAGCGGGCGCGGCCCGTCGCCGTCGGCCACGGCGAGGAACCCCTTGCGCAGGAGGCTGTCCGCGATCGTGACCACCAGGTACACGGCGAACAGCACGTGCAGCAGGCCACCGCTGAGCCGGGTGGCGACGAGCGAGCCGAGTGCCGCGCCCAGCAGCACGAAACCGGCAAGGGGCCAGACGTACTCCTGCCGCAGCCGGCCGGCCCGGTGCTGCGCCAGCGTGGCGGTCACCGCGTTCACGACCATGACGGCCGTCGAGGTCGCGACGGCCACGTGCATGGCGTCGCCCGGGTCGTCGTGCGCCGCGGTGGTCAGGAACGCGTACACGACGGGGACGGTGACGAAGCCGCCGCCGAAACCGAACAGCACCGTCGTGACGCCGGTCAGACAGCCGAACAGAAGGAGCGGGAGACAGGGAAGGAGCGAGGTCGACACGGTGGAGACGCTAGGCGTCCGCGTCTACGGCGGACAATCGATCGTTCGCCGACTTCTTACGCGCAGACGACAGCCCGGCATAGGATCGGGGCGTGCGCAACGTACCCGTCGACGAGGTGGACGACCTGGACCGTGCGGTGCTGGCCATCGGCACCGACTACCCGCCCGACCACCTGCTCCCCTTCCACGCGCACCGCCGCGCCCAGTTCCTGTACGCGGCGACCGGCGTGATGCAGGTCGAGACGGCGGACGGGGCCTGGACCGTGCCCACGGACCGCGCGGTCCTGATCCCGCCCGGGATCAGGCACCAGGTCGCCATGACGGGGGTCAGCACCCGCAGCCTGTACATCGAACCGGGTGCCGTTCCGTGGTTCCCCGAGCGGTGCCGGGTGGTGGACGTCTCCGCGCTGCTGCGGGCGCTGGTCCTCGACGCGGTCGACATGGCGCCCCGCTACCCCGAGCACGGCCGGGACGCGACGGTCGTCGAGCTGATCCTGCACGAGCTGCGGAGCCTGACGCCGCTCCCTCTCGACGTGCCGCTGCCCGCCGACCCGGAGTTGCGGCGGCTGTGCGACGCGTTCCTGCGCACACCGGACATCCACGATCCGCCGGCCCGTTGGGCGGCAGCCCTGAACGTCAGTGAACGCACCCTCGGCCGGCTGTTCCGGCGCGGTACGGACCTGAGCTTCGCCCAGTGGCGGCAGCGCGCGTGCATCCTGTGGTCGGTGCGCGCGCTCGCCGAGGGCACGCCGGTGACCCGGGTCGCGGCGTCGCTCGGTTACGAGAATCCCGCCGCGTTCACGGCGGCCTTCCGGAGCCTGCTGGGCCGTGCCCCGTCCGTGTACCTGGCCCGGCCGCACCGCGGCGGTGGCTGAACCGCGGCCCGGCGCGGTGCGCGCACGGCGACCGCTCAGCGCAGCCGGCCAGTTCACCGGGGCGTGGCCGGCGTCGATGGACGCCTACCGGAACGCACGGGCGCCGGCCTCCTGCCGCTACGGACCCGGCCTGCCGGTCCGGGCCCTCCCTCGGGGAGGTCCGGTGTACGGAACGATGACCTCCGCCGCCCGATCTGCGCCGAACCGCCTGTGACATGCCCACGTGCCGTTAGCATGTTCGAACTCGCGACGATCACCGTGATCACCTGTTCTTCACCGGAAATTCGCGTTCATCGGCGCAGTACTTGTCCCTTTCCTCCACTCCACCGATGAGTCAGGCCATTGCAGACCACACCACCACGAATACCCTCGCACGGTCACACCGCATGGCGTCAGCCACGAACGATGTTGTGGGCTGCGGCCGGCGCGACCACCCTCGCATTCCTCATCGCGCTGGAATTCGCAGCGCGCGGCTACGGCGAGCCGGGGCCGATCGCCGTCGAGACACGGGAGCTGATATTCGCCCCCCATTCGGGCCCTCTGCTGTATGCCGGTCTGGCGTTGACCATGGTGGTGCTCACCTGGCGGCAACGGCTCGTCGCGGCGGCGGCCGCGATCGGCATCGACGTCCTCTTCGTGCTGGTGCGGTGGGCGGTCGGCGCCGACCTGCATTTCGGCAACGGCGCCCTGTGGGTGGTCGTGGGCTGTGTGGTCCTCGCCCTCACGCGCCGCACCGGCGCCGAACGCGCGCTGCTGCTCAAGGGTGCGGGTCTCGGCCTGTTGCTGGTGATGGGTCACCGGGCGGGCGACACCTGGCTGCTGATCACGTCGCAGACCCGCCCGACCGTGCTCGACCCGTATGTCGTCACCGCCGATCACGCGCTGGGTGATCCCTCGTGGCTGGTCGGCCGGATCGTCGAGGCCACCGACCCGGTCAGCGGCCATGTTCTCGGCCTGGTCTACGGCCAACTCCCGCTGGCAGCCGCGCTCGTCGGGCTGTACCAGCTGCGTCACGTGGCGGATCGGCGGCGGTTCCCGGCCCACCACCTGGTGCGCACCTTCCTGGTCATCGGCCTGCTCGGACCGGCCATCTACATGATCTTCCCGGTCGTCGGGCCGGTCTACGCCTACGGTGCGGAGGGCGGAGCGTGGGCGGCCGCCGACGTGTGGCCCGACTCGCTGCCGGTGATCGGCGCCCCGCATCCGATACCGTTCGACGAGATCACGCCGCGCAACTGCATGCCGAGCCTGCACACCGCGTGGGCCACCACGCTCCTCGTCCACTCCCGCGAGGGCTCACGGTTCATGCGATACGCGGGCATGTTCTGGTTCGTCGCCACCCTCACCGCGACGCTGGGCTTCGGCTACCACTACGGCGTGGACCTCGTCGCCGGTGTGGTGTTCGCCCTCACCATCGAGGCCGGCATGCGCGGCGCGGCACTGGGCTGGGACCGGTCGTGCACGTGGCTGGTGGCCCATGGCACGACGGTCTTCGCCGTGCTGCTGGTGTCGTACCGCTACCTGCCGCAGCAGATGGCCGCGCATCCGTGGCTGTTCGGCCCTCTGCTCCTTCTGTTGATGTCCGGCGTGGTCCTTCATTACCTACGCACCACCAAGCGGTGGCCGTCGAGGACCGCACCGGCGCGGGAGCCACAGGCACAGCCCGCGGACCTGGAACCCGAACCCGCCTGAGAACGAGCCGCGAGCACCGCCGTCGTCCTGACACCCGGCGGCGGTGCGTACCGGCGGCATCGTCGAAGGTGTTCCTCCTGCTCCGCGCTTCCCTTCACGCAGACGACGTGCGTCCCTGAGCCCCGTACAACCCGGCGATCGGCCCGTGTCCGTTCCGGCCGCGAGCCAGCGGATTTCACGAACAGCCCTCAGACCGACACGATATGCTGATGCAGATTGTGCAAGCGGTTTGCAGAATGAGGAGGGTCATGACTACTCGGGCGACCGACACCGGGACGAACCAGAGCGTCGAACGAGCGGTCTCGGTGTTGCGCGCACTCGACTCGGGCCGCGCCGAACTGCGCGTCTCCGACGTCGCCGAACTCACCGGACTGGGCTCCTCCACCACCTCGCGCCTGCTGTCCACCCTCGAGCGCCTCGACATGGTCGAACGCGACCCGGTCAGCAACCTCTACCGCCTCAGCCTCGGCATCCTCCCGCTCGCCGCCACCGCCACCAACCGACACCCCGTCCACCGCGCCGCCCGCATGGTCCTCCAGGACCTCGCCACGCGCACCGGACTCGGAGCCAATGTCGCCGTCCGCCGCGGCACCGAGCTGATGTTCCTGTGCAATTTCGAGGGGACGCGCGCCCCCAAGTCCTACACGCAGGCCGGACACACCGCCCCGCTGCACGCCACCAGCATCGGCAAATGCCTCCTCACCGGTCTCGCGCCCAAGGAACGCCGCAGGCTGCTTCCCGAACCGCTCGCGGCACACACCGACTACACGACCACCAGCCACGACCTCCTCGACTCGGAGATCGACACCGTCCGCCGCACCGGCTACGCCATCGAAGCCGAAGAACGCGCCCTGGGCCGCGCCTCCCTCGCCGCGCCCGTCCGCGACGCCTCGGGGGACGTCGTCGCCGCCATCTCCCTGTGGGGCCCCGCCTCCCTTCTCGGCAACCACGCCGAAGCCGAAGGGCAGCGCCTCGCCCTCACCCGCGAGGTCATCGAGGCCGCCGACGCCATCAGCCAAGCACTCGGCGCTCTCTGACGCACACGGCGAAGGGGCCCGGGGAAGGTCGTTCGACCTTCCCCGGGCCCCTTCGCCGCGCGGCTATGCGCCGTACGCCTTGAACGCGATCACATGCGCGTGCCGTGCCCCGTGCGTCGCGTCCACCACGAGCCGCAGCGCGTCGGTGCGCACGGGCCCGCCGTCCGCGCCGTTCAGGGCGTGCACGCGGTGGCGGCGGCGGTTGCCCGTCACCGTCAGCAGCGTGCGCCAGGTGCCGTCGGGCTCACGGCTCTGTATGCGGTAGTCGCGGACCAGTTCCGGCATGACCTCGAACGGGGTGCGGTGGCGGTGCAGGTTGTTGAGGTACTCGTCGACGTCGTCGTCGAACACCACACGCGCCTCGGCGACTTGCTGCTCGTCGTCCCAGTCGAGGCGCAGCCATTCCGCGGCCCGGTCCGGGTCGGGCAGCGGTCCGGACGACCACATCTGCGGGCCCCCGTAGGCGCGCTGGAATCCGCCGACGGCCCGCTCGGGCAGGAACGCGGCGGTGTCCGGGGCCGCGCGGAAGCCGAAGGTCCGGCGGCGCAGGCCACGGGCCTGCCACTCCAGGACCAGCTGGCCTTCCTCCTCCGGGATGTCGTGGTCGACGGCCGCGTCCCCGTCGGCCCTGCTGCGCAGGGCGAGGACGCCGTCGGTGCGCTCGGGTACGAGGACCAGCGCTGCGCCCGGGCAGGCGCGCACGATCAGGACGACGTTCTCCGGGGCGTCCGGGCGGTGGTCGAGGCGGGCCGTGACCCAGTGGGGGCCGTCGGCCGGCACGGTCACCGTGGTGGTGAGCAGGTGGTCGACGGGGACCGCATTCTCGGGGCGGCCGGTGCTCCACAGTTCCACGGCGAGTTCGCTCGGCCGCTCGCCCGGAGCGCCGTGGACGAGCAGGTCGACCGTGTCGAGCGCGGGGTCCGCCGGCAGCAGCAGCGCGAGGTCGCGGGTCAGCGGGTACGGCTCGCCGGGCGCGGTGGTCGTGGGCTCGGCGGCCAGGCGGCTCAGGTGCGAGGAGGCGCTGACGCGGGCCGTGCGCGCCAGGTTGTCGGGGTCGTCGTCGGCGAGGCCGATGACCGAGGCGTCCTGCCGGAGCAGGGTACGGCGCACCAGTTCGGGTCGCTCGGCGGCGAGTTCGCGCGGGCCGATGCCCTCGGCGACGCACAGCGCGGCGGCCGTGCCCGCGGCCTCGCCGAGCGTGGCGCAGGTGGCCATGACGCGGGTGGCGCCGAAGGCGACGTGGGTGGCGGAGATGTTGCGCCCGGCGAACAGGAGGTTCGTGACGTTCACCGAGTACAGGGAGCGCAGCGGGATGTGGAAGATTCCGTCCGCGTAGCGCTGGCGGGCGCCGGGCTCGTCGGCGTACATGCCCTGCACCGGGTGGAGGTCGACGGACCAGCCGCCGAAGGCGACGCGGTCGTCGAACTGCCGCTGGTCGAGGATGTCCTGCTGGGTCAGCACGTGGTCGCCGATGAAGCGGCGGTACTCGCGCTTGCCGGGGAGGCTGCCGACCCACTCCAGCGTCAGGTTCTCGGCGTCCGGGAACTCGCCGGAATTCTTGATGTGGTCCCAGATGCCCATGATCACGCCCTGGAGTTCGTCGCGGATGCGCTCGTTGTCGTGGACGGTGTCGAGCTCGCCGCCCCACTCGATCCACCAGTAGTCGCAGCCGTTGTCGCCGGTGCGCAGCACCCGGTTGCGCAGGATGGGTGTGGTGGTGAGGTCGCGGGCGGAGGCGGGCGGCACGAACTTCACCGGCCGGCCCAGGTCCTTGGTGTGGAACAGGATCGTCGACCCGAGCAGTGCCTCGTCCCCCTCCTCGGGCGCCCAGGGCTCGCCGAACTCCGCGTGGGCCTCGCGGCCGATGCGGTAGCGGGCACCGGCGAGGTGGCCGAGCAGGCCGTCGCCGGTGCAGTCGAGGAACTGCCGGGCGTGGAAGGTGATGCGGCGCTCGGAGCCCATCATCCAGCCGGTGCAGGAGCGCACCTCGCGTGCGTCGTCCGGGCCGCTCGCGTCGACCTCCCGTACGTCCGTGTTGAGGTACAGGTCGATGCCCGGTTCGGCCCGCACGGCGTCGAGGACCACCTGGTCCCAGTAGTACGGGTTCCCCTCGGGGTTGCGGTACTGGTTCTCGGTGTACAGCTCGCCCATGATGCCGGTCTCGCGGGCCCAGCGGTGTACGCCGTGGGCGGTGGCGCCGCAGACCCAGACGCGGATCTCGCTGCTGGCGTTGCCGCCCAGGACGGGCCGGTTGTTGACCAGGGCGACGCGCCGGCCGAGCCGGGCCGCGGCAATGGCCGCGCAGGTCCCCGCCAGGCCGCCGCCGATGACGGCGATGTCGTATTGGACCTCTTCTTCCCGCACGGTGCGGCCTCCTTGGTGTGAAGCTCGGATACTCTCCGCCGCAGCGGAGCGACCTTGAACGTACATCACATGCACATTGTGCAACCACTGTTCAGCCAGTGGGAATGTGCTGTAGGTTTCCGGCTCAGCCGATGACACCGCCGTCAGGGACTGACGACCGAGCTCGCCGCAGGTCCGGCGAGACCGCTGGTCCCGCACAGAACTGGCGATTCACCGACCAAAAGGGTTGACGCCGTCGCACGATATGGAGAACGATCCCGCATGCTGCAACTTGCGTTCAACGGAGCATGCATGGCATTCACACGGGGCCTCGATCGAAGCGGGGGACGAGGCCGCTCACCGCTCACGCCCGGCCGCGTCGTGTCCGCCTGTCGACGCACGGCCTCCCGTGGCGCGCCCTGCATCACCGCTCCCGCACCGTTTGAGAGGACACACCCATGAGTACGGCCGCACCTCCGCACAAGGCCGCTCCACCCCGTGAGCGGACCGGCGGACGGCTCTCCAACGGCGCGTTCGCACTGCTGCTGACGGCACCGGGGCTCGCCCTGTTCGCGACGATCATCATCTACCCGCTGGTGTCGGCGCTGTTCACCGGCTTCTTCAAGCAGGACCTGCGGCTGCCGGGCCGGGAGTTCGTCGGCCTGGACAACTTCACCCACTGGCTGGACGGCGACTTCCTCACGATCCTCGAGCAGACGCTGGTCTTCACCGTCGGCGCGACCATCGTCCCGTTCGTGATCGGCTTCGCGCTCGCGCTCGCGCTGAACTCGGGCCTGAAGGGCAGCGGCTTCCTGCGCGGCCTGTTCCTGTTCCCGTGGGTGATCCCGGGTGTGGTGGTCTCCTTCCTGTGGATGTGGATCTTCAACGCGAACTATGGCGTGCTGAACGGCATCCTCATGAAGGCCGGGATCATCGAGGAGTCCGTCTCCTGGCTCGGCCAGCCCGGCACCGCCATGCTCGCCGTCATCGTCACCAAGACCTGGGCGAGCTTCCCCTGGATGATGGTGATGCTCCTGGCCGGTCTGCAGACCGTGCCCAAGGAACTGCACGAGGCGGCCTCGATGGACGGGGCGGGCTCGATCCGGCGCTTCTTCGCCGTCACCTGGCCGCAGGTCCGCGGTGTCGCCTCGATCGTGCTGCTGCTGGAGTTCATCTGGAACTTCCAGCACTTCGACACCATCTACGTGCTCACCGGCGGCGGCCCGGCCGGCGCCACCGAAACCTTCGCGACCGCCGTGTACCAGACCGCCTTCAAGGGCTTCGACATCGGCCGGGCGACCGCGCTGGGCGGTCTGTGGATGCTGCTCCTGCTCATCCTGGTCGTCGTCTACCTCAGGATCACCGAGCGGAAGGGCGACGCCCGATGACCTCCACGACCTCCACCCCGCTGTCCGGCACCGGCCGGCCGAGGCGGTCCGCCACGTCCGCCCGGCGCACCACGCGGCGCAGGATACGCAAGGACCTGCTGCGCTCGCGGATCGCCGCCTGGACCGCGGTCCTGGTGATCGGCGCCTTCGGCATGCTGCCGGTCTACTGGCTGCTGGCCACCGCCCTGAGCAGCCCCGAGCAGACCTTCCAGTTCCCGCCGAAGCTCGTACCCACCGACATCACCTTCAGCAACTTCACGGCCCTCGCCGAGAACGACCAGCTCATCAAGTACCTGGTCAACTCCCTGATCGTCGCCTCGATCACCGCCGTGCTGAGCGTGGTCGTCGCCACGTACATGGGTTACTCGTTCTCCAAGTTCCGCTACCGCGGACGGCGTTCGCTGATGCACCTGGTGCTGGCCTCCCAGATGTTCCCCCAGGCGCTCCTGCTGGTGACGCTGTACGCCGTGTTCTCCAGCTTCGGCCTGCTCAACACGTACACCGCCCTGGTGCTGTCCTTCACCACGTTCACGATGCCGCTGTGCGTCTGGATGCTGAAGGGCATCTTCGACACCATCCCGGACGCCCTGCTGGAGGCGGCGTCCATCGACGGCGCGTCCCGGTGGCGGACGCTGCACTCCGTCGTGGCACCGCTGGCCGCGCCCGGCATGATCGCCGCCGGTCTGTTCGCCTTCGTCCGCGGCTGGAACGACTTCATCTTCGCGGTGACGCTGGCCGACAAGGAGAAGCAGACCCTGCCGCCCGGCCTCGTCTCCACCTACATCGGCGAGTTCCAGACCGCCTGGCCCGAGTTGATGGCGGCCTCGCTCATCGTTTCCGTCCCGGTGGTCGTCGCCTTCATGTTCCTGCAGCGCTACCTCGTCGGCGGCATGACCGCCGGCTCGGTCAAGAGCTGAGCCCGCACTCTCCCCACGCACTCCCCCTTCCACCCACTCCCCCATGGAGACACCATGACCACCTCTGGCATCAGCCGGCGCGGCGCGCTGCGCATGTTCGGCATCGGCGCGCTCGGTGTGGCCGGCGCAGGCGTGCTGGGCGCCTGCGCACCGTCCGGCGCCGGCACCTCCTCCAACGGAGGGGACACGAAGTCGAAGAACTTCGACTTCACCTCCTGGTCGCTCAACGAGGAGGCCGCCAAGCCCGCGATCGAGAAGATCATCGCGGCGTGGGAGAAGGCCGAGAACTCCAAGATCCGCGCGGTCTCGTACCCGTACAACGAATACCTGAGCCAGCTCACCCTCAAGCTCGGCGGCGGGGAGACGACCGGCGCGGTGCACCTCGACATCGCCTGGCTCGCCGCGGTGGCGCAGATGGGCAGGCTCGCCGATCTCGGTTCCGTGGCCCTGAAGGGCGGCTACACGAACGTGGCGCTGAACAGCGGCATGTACGACGGCAAGCAGTACGGCCTGCCGTGGAACACCGGTTCGATCGGTGTGATCGCCAACGCCAAGCTTCTGGAGAAGGCCGGCATCAGGAAGCACCCCACCACCGTCGAGGAGTTCGAGGACGCGCTGCGGGAGCTCAAGGGGCTCGGCGGCGGTGTCGTGCCCTACGCCGCGGCCACCAAGGTCGCCCAGCTCAAGGACATCTTCCCGTGGATGCAGACCTTCGGCTGCACGCTCCTTGAGGGCGACAAGGTGACCATCGGCGACGACGCGTCCGTCGACGCGGTCACCTGGTACAAGAAGCTGCACGACGCGAAGCTGATCGCCGCGGACGTGGACCGCTTCGACGCGCGCGCCCTGTTCGGGCAGGGCAAGGCCGCCTTCTACGACGACGCCATCATCGGCAAGGGCGTGACCTCGGCCCAGTCCAAGGACAAGACGCTGGCCGACGCGATGCAGCCGATGCAGCGTCCGGTGCTGCGCTCCGGTGACACGCCGCAGGCGCTGCTGTGGGGCGGCGTGATCGCGATCGTCAAGGGCAAGGGGCAGGACGCCGCGACACAGTTCGCCCTGCACACCACCTCCGACCGCGCCACCACCTCCGAGTACTTCGCGGCCCGCTCCCTGCCGCCGTCCACCACCGCGGGCCTGTCCGCCCCGGAGGTCGCGAAGGACACCTTCACCACCGAGTGGACCGAGAAGATCACCAAGACGGCGACCGGCAGCCCGTTCTGGCAGTTCGCGCAGAACGCCCAGATCGAGGAGGCCGTGGCCAAGCAGGTCCAGGCCGTCCTGGTCGGCAGGTCGAAGCCGAAGGACGCGATGAGGAAGGCGGGCGAGGAGGTCGCCGCCCTGATCAAGCGCTGAACGGACGCGCGGGGATCCGGGGCCCGGTGGAGGTCGAACGACCTTCACCGGGCCCTTCGCCGTGCCGCATACGCCTTCCCTAAGGCGTATCTCGAATCCGCATTGTGCAATCTCTATTCATCATCTGGGATCTGCTGTAGGTTTCCGGCGCAGCGGAGGGGTGGACCGGCCCGCGGGGCCGCTCCCGTCCGCCTCCCATCACGCCCGCGAAGGAGTTCACCTTGCGACGTCCCACGGCACGCGCGTACACCGCCTCGGCCGCGGCCCTGGCCGCCCTGCTCATGCCCGTCCCGGCCGCCCAGGCCGGCACCACGGCCCCCGGGGCAGCCGCGGCAACGGTGATCGAGAAGGTCCCGTACGCGATGGACTCGTCGAACCAGGCCGCCTGGTGGACGCCGGTCGCCACGTACAAGGGCCGCGGCCAGTACACGTACTTCGCCTTCAACGAGCCCGGCTCGACGGCCGCCACGCACCGCCCGGCCATCGCGCGGCGCGACCCGGACGGCGTCTGGAGCCGTCTGCCGCTGCTCGACCAGAGCGGGCAGCAGGCCGAGTTCCCCGACGACAACGGCCACAACCAGCCGTCCGTCGCGCGCGACGGCAGCGGCCGTCTGCACGTGTTCGCCTCCATGCACGCCAACGCCTGGCGCTACTTCCGCACGGAGGCCCCCGGCGGGGACGTCACGGACCACGCGGCCGAACTGCCCGACCAGGGCCAGGGCATCACCTACCCGATCGTGACCACCGCGCCCAACGGCGATCTCTACCTGGCCGCCCGCGTCGGCGCCGGCGCCGACCAGCGTCCCGGCAAGCTGTACCGCTGGGACAACGCCACCGCGCGCTGGAGCGTGGTCGCCACCTTCGCCGGCGCGCTGAACCGCTCCGTGTACCCCGACGACCTGATGGTGGACGCGGCCGGCCGCGTGCACCTCCTGTACGAGTGGGCCAAGGCCCCGGCGACCGGGTTCCGGCACCAGCTCTCCTACCTGCGCTACGACCCGGCGACCGGCGCCTTCGCGAACAGCGCGGGCGCTGCCGTCACCACGCCGGTCGCCCCCGGCACGTCCGACGTGATCCAGGAGCTCACCGCGGGTGAGGAGTGGAGCATCGACAACGCCTACACGGGTCCGGCGGTGCAGAGCGCCAAACTCACCCTCGACGGCTCCACCCCGAAGGTCGCCTACCGCTACCGCTCTGCCGACAGCAGCGGCAACTTCCGCGTGTACTACGCGTATCCGAGCGGCGGCGGCTGGGCCCACCAGACCGTGTACGCCGGCGGCCAGACCGCCGCTGCCCTCGGCATCACCTGGGACGAGACGGACACCAAGCGGGTCTACTACGTGACCGGCTCCGGCACCGACCGCGTCTTCGCCGCGACCGAGTCGGGCGGCACGTGGACCGCGCAGTCCGCCGCGCCGGGTGTGAGCGCGGACCGGCTCGCGGTGCGGCGGGACTCGGACGGGAACGACGTGCTGTACCTCCCGGACACCGCGCACAATGCGCTCTACTACGGGCGCCGTTGAGGTTCTGCGCCGTCGGCGCTCCCGGCGCTCACGGCGTACGTCCGGTGCCGGTGACCGGCCGGGAACACCTGCTCCAGGGAATCGGGGTGGGCTCCGGCACGACCTTCCGGCGTCGCCCGGCCGAGTGGACCGGGGCGGGGGTCCGGAGCCGCCGTTCCGGACGGACTCATGCCTGAGCTCGGATGTTCCGGGCCGAAGGCACCGCTGCCGCCCGGGCCGACGGCAGGACCGCCCGCGGCGGTCCGCGGTGGTTCAGCCTCCTCGGCGGGTCACCAGGCGGCCGGGAGGTGCAGCGGGCTGCGGGTGATGGTGCCGTGGCGCCATGCGACCGTGTCCACGGGCGTGGAGAGGCGCAGGTGCGGGAAGCGGACGGCCAGTCCGTGCAGTCCCAGGCGCAGTTCGGCGCGGGCGAGCCAGGTGCCCAGGCAGTAGTGCCGTCCTCCGCCGAAGGCGAGGGTCGGGTGTTCCAGTGGTGCGAACAGATCGCCGAACGGGGCGTCGGAGAACGCTGCCGGATCCCGGCCCGCCGCACCACGGTCGACTGTGGCGATCTCGCCGGTCCGCACGGTGACACCGCCGACCTCGACGTCCTCCATGGCCTGGAGGGGGTTGGAGTGGGCGGCGGGATCGCCGAGCGGGATCAGGTGCAGCAGGCGCTCGGTCAGCCGGCCGGCCGCGTCCTCGTCGGACGCGGCGAGTCGGGCCCAGACCTCGGGACGCTCGTGGAGCAGGTAGAGGAGGGAGTTGCCCAGCATGGTCATCGCGGTGTCGTAGCCGCCCACCACGAGGGTGCTGACCAGGTTGACGAGTTGCGGTTCGGGGACGCCGCCCTCCCCGTCGGCCGCCTGGACGAGCGAGCTGATCAGGTCCGGGCCGGGGGTGCGCCGCCGGTCGGCCAGCAGGCCCGTGGTGAATTCGGTGAACTCCCTTGTGACCTCGGCGACTTCCGCAGGATCCTTCGCATCGGTGGCGAAGGCGTGCTCGGTCCAGCGCAGGAGGCGCGTGTCGCTGACGTCGTGCACGCCCGTCAGCCTGCTCATGACCGCGATGGGCAGCGGGCGGGTGTAGTGGGCGACCAGGTCCATCGGGGAGCCGTGGTCGGCGAGCGCGTCGGCCAGTTCGTCGACCACGTCGGCCACCCAGGGCGTCATGCGCGCGACGGCGCGCGGGCCGAACGCGCGCTGGACGGTGCGCCGCAGGCGGAGGTGCTGGACGTCGTCCAGCTTGCCCATGGCATCGGGCGAGTCCACGAGGGCGGAGGCGCTGTCCTCCGGCGTGCGGAGCAGGGTCCGCCTGAACCTGCTGTCGTTGATGACCTGATGGACGTCGGCGTAACGGGTGAACAGCCAGGCGGGGCGGCCGTCGGGCAGGTCGGTACGCCGGGGCGGACCGGGCGGGGCGAACGTCAGACGGTGCAGAGGGACGCGTTCGTCAGTGATGGGCATGATCCTCCTGCCCGCCGATCCGGAGCGATGGGCTGCGGCATCGACTCGGCTGGGTGCTGGGTGGGGCTCGCCGTGGGTCCGAGGGGCGGGCCCACAGCAGGCATCCACGTGCGCGGATGCCCCCGCGCCCGTATCGGGGCAGGGGATGGTGGTCGGTTCGCGCGGTCTCGTGCGACCGCGGCTGACGCGCTCGGGCCGGAGTCCGTCCTCCGGACCCTTGCGGGAACCTGTGCAGATCCTCGGCCATGGTGATGGCCGTGCTGTTCAGGTGGTCGTGGACCACGAGCGAATTCACCCGCACGTGGTGGGCGGTCCGGACGGGCCGGTCGGACGCCGGACCGTCAACGGGCGCGCGGTCTCCGCGCGGCCGTCCCTTCCGCGCGGGCGGCGAGCGGACGGCCGCCGGGTGGCGCGCTGCCACCCGGCGCAACGAGCGGTGTATCGGCGGTGTCGAAGCCGTGGGCCCGAGGGTCATTCCGGCCAGTCGGAGTCCAGGATGACGTCGACGAAGTCTCCCCGTTCGAATCCGGGCACGAAGCGGGCGAGGACGTCTGCCTTGACGTTGCCGAACGCCGTTTCGGGGCGGTCCTTGATGCCCTCGGTGAACGCGGCCAGGATCTGCTTCTTGAAGTCGGGGCGGGGGTGGGCGGCGACGACGGCCGCACGCTGTCCGTCGGAGACCGCGTGGTAGCCGATGCCCAGCACGTCGAGTTCCACTCCCCGGGTGACCAGGGCGATCTCGGGGGCCATGTGGAGGGGGATCTCCGGTGTGGTGTGCAGGGCGATGGCCGTCCAGACCCGGTCGGCCTCCTCGTCGGTGATGCCGTGGGCGTGCAGGAACCTGCGTGCCTCGTCGGCGCCGTCGATCTCGAACCGCTGGTCGGTGCGGCGGTAGCGCTCCGTCAGGCCCAGGTCGTGGAACATCGCGCCCACGTACAGCAACTCCGGGTCGTACCGCAGCCCCTCCTCGCGCCCCCGCAGCGCGCCCCAGAGGAAGACCCTCCGTGAGTGATCGAACAAGAGCTGAGAGGCCGCCTCGCGGACCAGTTCGGTGGCCTCCCTCGCCAAGGCACTGTCCGGGATCCGTACATCCGCGATCGATTCACTCATGGTGTCTCCATGCCTTTCTCGGTGGATGGTCCGGGGACGTCCGGCCCTCCTTCGAGAGATTGCCGTTCCCGTCCTGAAAAACCACAGAGCGGAGCGTGAACCTCCGCGTGGTTCCTCCGAGCCGCTGCTCCATGCGGACGAGCCCGGTCGCCAGCCGGTGTCCCGCCGGGGGCAAAACCGGGTCGCGGTCGCGTACATGCCCGGCCCGGGCGAGCGGGGAGGCGCCGGGCGAGGCGGAGGGGTGCTCTCCCCCGGCACCCTTCGGCGGGTGCCGCTGCTCGTACGCTCGTCCGCCACCCGGTCCCGGGCAGGGACTTCAGATGCCCGCCGCTCGCGCCGCCTCGTAGACCTCGGCCGCAACGTCGACGAGTTCCGCGGCGTCGCGCGGTGTGCCCTGGAGTTCCAGGACGAACGTGGTCACGTACGGTCCGGCGTGCGCCGCGAGGTCCTCGACGATCTGCGCCACGCTGCCGTGGAAGGGTTGCCGTCCCTCGCTCCGGACCGGCTCGGCGGTGTGGCGCGCGTTGACGCGGACGCAGACGTCGAGCGGGCGTTCCCTGCCGCGTTCGGCGGCCGTGTCCCGCACCCGCCGCCACTGCTCGGCCAGTTGGGCGGGGCCCGCCGCCACGGGCATCCAGCCGTCCGCCCGGTCCACGAGACGGCGGGTGGCGCGCGGACTGTTCGCGGGCAGGTACACCGGAATGGGACTCACCGGCTTGGGACCGACCGCGGACGGGGCGATCGTGGTCAGTTCACCCTCGTACACCACGGGGTCCGGGCCCCAGACGGCCGCGCACACGTCGAGGAGTTCGTCCAGGACCGCTCCGCGCCTCTCGAAGGGGGCGACGGACGCCGCCGCGTACTCGTCCAGTGACCATCCCGTGCCGATTCCCGCGATCACCCGGCCGCCGCTCGCCACGTCCAACGAGGCGAGGGAGCGGGCCAGTTGGAAGGGTACGTGCAGGGGCGCGACCAGGACGCTGGTGCCGAGCCGGGGCCGTTCCGTGGCCGCGGCTGCCAGCGTGAGCGTGACCAGCGGGTCGGCGACACCGCGGTACTGGTCGGGCCACGGCAGTCCGGGGACGCCGTAGAGCCCCTGGGTCGCGGGCTCGGGGAACAGGATGCGTTCGAAGACCCACAGACTCTCGTATCCGGTCTGCTCCGCGGCACGTGCGACGGTGGCGACATCGCGGCCGATGTCGTACTGCTTCATCTGCGGGAGACCGAGACCGAGCGGGATCGGCATGGGTGCGCTCCTTCAGGACGGCGGCGGGGCGGCTTCCCCGGATCAACGACTTGTTCCGTCTTCGACGACGGTCGAAACGTGGTCGGGGTTCCGCGCGGTACGGGCCGAGTTGCCGACAGGCCGTGCCGTCCGGTCCGCCCCGGCCGCCGGTGTCCCGGCGCGCGTCGTCACGACGGAGCCCCCGCCCGTCGGACGACGGGCGGGGGCTCGTGGGAGGCCCGGTACCGGGTTCCGCGCCTTCCGGCACCCGCCCCGGGGTCCCGGCCACGCACCGCCCTCGCCGGCCGGGACGCCGGACGGACGGGGGCGGTGCGGGACGGGCCGGGAATCAGACCGCCGGGGCGGGGTAGGTCGGGTACTCCACCCCGGAGACGTGCTGGACGACCCGGATGACCTGGCAGGAGTAGCCGAACTCGTTGTCGTACCACAGGTAGAGGATCGCGTTGTCGCCGTCGACCTTGGTGGCGCCCGCGTCGACGATCGAGGCGTGGCGCGAGCCGATGAAGTCGCTGGAGACCGCGTCGGGCGCCGTGATGAAGTCGATCTGGCGCTTGAGCGGGGAGGTCAGCGACACATTGCGAAGATAGTCGAGGACCTCTTCGCGGGTGGTCTCGCGGCCGAGTCGCAGGCTGAGGATCGCGATCGAGACGTCCGGGACCGGGACGCGGATCGAACTGCCGGTGATCGGCGCCTTCAGGTCGGGCAGCGCCTTGGCGACCGCCGAGGCCGCGCCGGTCTCGGTGATGACCATGTTGAGCGGCGCCGAACGGCCACGCCGGTCCGCCTTGTGGTAGTTGTCCAGCAGGTTCTGGTCGTTGGTGAACGAGTGGACGGTCTCCACGTGGCCGCGCAGCACGCCGTACTCGTCCTCCATCGCCTTCAGCGGCGGGACGATCGCGTTGGTGGTGCAGGACGCGCAGGACAGGATCTGCTCGTCCTGCTTGATGGTGTCGTGGTTGACGCCATGGACGATGTTGGGGACGTCGCCCTTGCCGGGAGCGGTCAGGACGACCTTGGCGATACCGGGCCGCAGGTGCTGGGACAGGCCCTCGCGGTCGCGCCACCTGCCGGTGTTGTCGATGAGAATGGCGCCGTCGATGCCGTACGCCGTGTAGTCGACCTCCGACGGGTCGTTGGCGTAGATCACCTTGATGGCGTTGCCGTTGGCGACGATCGTGCTGTTCGCCTCGTCGACGGTGATGGTGCCGTGGAACTGGCCGTGGATCGAGTCGCGGCGCAGCAACGAGGCACGCTTGATGATGTCCTGGTCACCACCCCGGCGGACGACGATGGCGCGCAGCCGCAGGCCGTTGCCGGAGCCCGTCTTCTCGATGAGCAGGCGGGCTACGAGACGGCCGATGCGGCCGAAGCCGTACAGAACGACGTCGCGCGGCTCACGACGGTCGATCTTGTTCTCGCCCGTGGCGCCGGCGACGGCCTCGGCGGTGAACTCCGCCACGGAGAGGCCGCGGCCGTCGTTCCTGTACGTCGCGGCGAGCATGCCGATGTCGATCTGGGACGGGCCGAGATCGAGGGTGGTCAGTGCCTGCAGGAACGGCAGCGTCTCGGTGACCGAGAGTTCCTCGCCCGCGATCTGGCGCGCGAATCGGTGGGTCTTGAGGATGCTGACCACCGACTTGTTCACCAGGGAGCGGCTGTGGACCAGGACGGTGACGTCCCGCTCCCGCTGCAGCTTCCCGATGATCGGGATCATCGACTCCGCGATTTCCTCACGGTTCTTCCAGTTAGTGAACGAGTCCTCGTTGACAGTCACAGATTTATCTTTCGAGCTAGGCGGCGCTCATATGCTAACCCGACCGCGTTTCGGCCCTTCACGGGGTGCCGTTCGGGTGGCAGGGAGGGGGTCCCGCGCCCGTGCCCGGCGCGGAACCGGGCGTCCCCGACGCCCGTGCGGCCATGCTCCCCACCCCGGGACAAGGCGGTCGGCGGCGACAGCGGAAGCGGCCGACGGCAGCTCCGGAGAAAGCGGGTATCCGCATAAAGTCCCTCTATGTCACATGTGGGTGAAGCGGACGGCGAAGCGGTCGGACCGCTGTGGCGGTGGTGCTCCCGCCTCGGCGGACGTACATGGGCCTGGTGGCTTCCGCTGCCGCTGATCGCCCTGGACGTGGCCGCGGACCTCGCGGCCCGCAGCCGTGAGCCGTGAGCCGTGAGCCGTGAGCCGCTGAGCTTCCTGCTGATCGGCGTCCCTCCGGTGGCGGCGACCACGCGCGGGCCCCGGCACACCGCCGGGATCGCCGTCCTGTCCCTGACGCCGGAGATCTGGCCGGCCTCCCGGCGCCGGGGCACATCGGGGAACCGCACCACGTGGCGCTCTACACCTCCACCGCCGTGATCGGCCTCGTCGGCGCCTGGCTGTCCGGAAACGGCTCCGGGCCGAGGCGCACCTGGGCCCACGAGTGGCCGGATCCGGTCCGTCTGGCGGAACACCTGGAGCTCAGCGTCGCCCGCGATTCAGGCCGTTCGGCCGGGGACGAGGAGCTGTTCGTCACGGCCCTGCTGCTGGAGTTCCCGCCCGGCGGGGTTTCGGTGCGGATCGTCGATCGCGGGCATCCGGCAGCGCTGCTGCGCACCGCGCACGGGACGCGGAGACGGCGCGCCGCCCGGCGTGGGGCGCCGTGGAAGCGTCCGGCCCCGCCCCACGGGCACCGGTCCGGCCGCCGTTCGGCAGTGGCCGCGCCGCGGTGCCGCGGCAGGCACAGGTGGTGCGCGCACGCGCCCGGTCGTACCGTCGACTGAGGAGACGGTTGCCGGGGCTCCCGCGACGGACCGGCCGAGAGCGGTGCCGGGGATCGGCGGGAGGCGGCGCCGGTGACCGCTTCCGGCACACCCGTACCAGGACGCGGCGCGCCCGTACGGCACACGGCGCGGGTTCCGCGAGCGGACCGGCCGGGGCCGCCCGCGGAGCCCGAGGAGCAGTTGGGGAGACGGCATGCGCGGACACGGACTCAGGAGCAAGCTCGCGCTGTACGCGGCCTCGGCGCTCGCGGTGGCGGCGGTACCGACGGCCGCGCCCGCCGCGTCACCCGTACGGTCCTCCTCCCAGTCCCCCACGGCCCGCGCGGTGGCCGTCGACTGCTTCTCGCAGGCGCGCGTCCGTCCCGGCGACTTCCTGCTCGCCTGCGGGGACGGCAACAACCGCCTCGTCTCACTGCGTTGGACCCACTGGGGACCGTCCTCTGCCGTGGGCACGGGGCTCGACGCGGTGAACGACTGCCGGCCCTACTGCGCCGCGGGCACGTTCCACACGTACCCCGTCGAGGTGCGGCTCGACCGCCCGACGAGCTGGCAGAAGGATCCGGGGATCCAGCGGTTCGCCCGGCTGCGGCTCGTCTACACCGACGGCGTACCGGCGCAGGCGCACCGCGTCACGTACCACACCCTCTGGGACTGAGGATCCAGGCGCAGGCCGCCTCGCCGGACGCGAGGATCTTGAACGCCGGGCCGAGTTCGAGCACGATGCGGTGGGGACGGTGGTGCGGCGCGCCGAGCCGCCGAGATGACTCACGCGATCACCCAGAACTGCTGCGGCGACGCCACCCGCGTCGGCGCGTGCCCTGTCACCCGCATCCCTCCGACGCGGGCGTTCGGCAGCACGGAGCTGCTCTGCACCGACTGCGGTGCCTGCGCCGACGCCTGTCCGGTCGACGCGATCTCCCCGGTGGACGGACTGCCCGAGGCGCAGCGGGACTACGCCGCACGAACGGTCTCTGCCGTCCCCGATCCGGGGCGGGGACGCGGGGGCGTCCGGTCGGTCCACCGCGTACACCGTGACGGCGTGACCTTGACGGTGTCCTCTCGGCGCGGCGTGGAGCCGAGCGGCCCGGCGACTCTCACGGACGGATCGTTTCCGTGGTTGCTCTCGGGTCGGCGTGGGGTTCGACGAAGGCGTCGGTGTCGGAGAGCCGGAGAGGCCGCGGTGACAGGCGCTCGGTCTCGACCACGGCGACCAGGATAATTCTCCGCACCGGACCCGTCGATCGGGATTCGGACGCGGCCCGCGCCGTCATCACGCACGGCACGGGAGGGTGCCACCACGCACACGTCGGGTCGGCGTCGCCTCCGGCACATCCGACCGGTATCGAACACTGTCGAACAACCGTCGGGCCCACTCACGCTACCGTGTGCCATCAGCGCTCCTCCGGCTCGTCCCCCGGGTGACGGCACGTCATCCGGGGGACGAGGCGTCGCAGCGCCTGCCCATGTCCGTTTCCGAGCCCGCTGCATCCCTTCTCTCATCTCCGCACCCCGGCGGTGCGGACCGCACGACGACCCATGGAGAACACGTTGAGGACGAGGTTCCGTTCTCGTATCACCGCCCGGCTTGGGCGCACCTACCTGTCCAGGATCCAGAAGTACGGCATCGGCTCCTCCACGATCCGCCTCCTGCCCGACGATCTGCTGGCGCTGTTGCGCAGGGACGGTCTGGACCCGGTGGACAGGCTGGCCTCGCTCCGCGCGAACTCACCCGTGCACAAGGTCTCGTTGCCGTTCGGGATGGACGCCTGGGTGGTCAGCGGATACGAGGAGTCGAAAGCCGTTCTCGGTTCGCCCGACGGCTTCAGCACCGATTTCGCCCACCTGGCCACGAATGCCGGAGTCGCGGCGGAACAGAGCCCGGGCGGACTCGGATTCAGTGATCCCCCGGTGCACACGCGGCTGCGCCGGATCCTGACCCCCGAGTTCACGATGCGACGGCTGCGCAGGCTCGCGCCCCGGATCGAGGCCATCACCGCGGAACGTCTCGACGCGATGCAGGCCCGAAGCGGCCCGGTCGACCTGGTCAAGGAATTCGCGCTGCCGATCCCCTCCCTCACCATCTGCGAACTGCTCGGGGTGCCCTACGAGGACCGCCACGACTTCCAGCAGCTGGCCATGGACCGGTTCGATCTCTTCGCCGGGACGACCGCGCCCTTCGGCGCCATGTCGGAGTCCTTGGCGTACTTCAGGGACGTGGTCGCGAAGCAGCGCCGGAAGCCCGGCGACGGGCTGCTCGGCATGATCGTCAAGGAGCACGGCGACGACATCGACGACGAGGAACTCGCCGGCCTCGCCGACGGTGTGCTCACCGGTGGATTCGAGACGACCGCCAGCACGATCGCCCTGGGTTCGCTCGTGCTGCTGCGGAACGAGGACGTGTTCGAGCGAATACGGACGGACGACGCGGCGGCCTCCCCGTTCGTCGAGGAGGTGCTGCGGTACACCTCCGCGGTGCAGATAGCGTTCCCGCGGTTCGCCCGGCGGGACATAGAGATAGCCGGGGTGGTCATCCCCGAGGGCGACATGGTGCTCTGCTCGCTCAGCGGCGCCAACCGCGACGCCTCGTACGTCGGGGACGACGGACGTTTCGACCCGCGCCGCAGTCCCACCGCGCACCTCGCCTTCGGTCACGGATTCCACCGCTGCGTCGGCGCCGAACTGGCCCGCATGGAACTGCGCACCGCCTACCCGGCCCTGACCCGGCGGTTCCCTCGGATGCGGCTCGCCGTGTCGCCCCAGGAGCTGTCCTTCCGCAAGCTGTCGATCGTGTACGGCGTCGAGACGCTGCCGGTGCACCTGGGCTGAGCGCGCGTGCACGCCGAACGGGCACGCCTCGTCGCCCGGAACGGCCGGCTACCAGGTGACGGCGATGCGTTGAGGGCTGCGGGAGGTGCTGCCGCGACGCCACTCCACACCGTCGTCCGGACGCGCGAGGCGGAGGCCGGGGAAACGTGCGGCCAGCCGGTGCAGGGACAGCTGGAGTTCGAGCCGGGCCAGCCATGCGCCGAGGCAGTAGTGCGGACCGGCACCGAACGCCAGGGTGGGGGCTTCCAACGGGCTGAACAGATCGTCCAGTTGCCGGGCCGGGAACACGTCGGGGTCACGATTGGCCGCGCCGCAGTCGGCCAGCACCACCGCTCCCTCCGGGATGACGACGCCGCCGACCTCGGTGTCCTTGGCTGCGTGCCGTGCGGTCCCCCGGTCGTCGCCGAGCGGAACGAGGTGCAGCAACCGCTCGGCGACCGCTCCCGCGGCGTTCTCGTCCGCCCCGATGCGGGGCCAGCACTCCGGGCGTTCACCGAGCAGGTAGAGCAGGGAGTTGCTGAGCATCGTCATGGTGCTGTCGTGACCGCCCACCACCAGTCCGCACACGAGGTCGACCAGTTGTCCCTCGGGGATGCCGCCCTCGTCGTCCGCCGCGCGGACGAGCATGCTGGTCAGGTCCTCGCCGGGGTCCTTGCGCCGCTCCGCCAGGAGTGCCGCTCCGAACCCGGCGAACTCTGTCAGCACCGGTTCCATGTCCTCCTCCGCGTGGGAGCCGTCGGAGAACGCGTACCGGCTCCAGTGGCTCAGCCGTTCCCGCGCGGCGGCGCCGAGACCCATGAGCCGGCTGACCACCTCGACCGGGAGGGGCAGGGTGAAACCGGCGACCAGGTCCGCCGGAGGCCCGCCGTCCGCGAGCGTGTCCAGTCGCTGTTCCACGATCGAGGCGATCCAGGGCCGCCAGCGGGCGACGGCCCTCGGGGTGAACGCGCCGCGCAGGGTGCGGCGCAGGCGCACGTGGTCCTCGCCGTCCTGATTGAACATCAGGTCCGTGCTGGCGACGAGGCCCGCCTGCCCCGCCAGGGGTGCGGCGTCGGATATGCCGAGCCGTGCGCGTCCGAACCGGGGATCGGTGAGGACCTTGCGCACGTCGTCGTAGCGGGTCACCTGCCAGGCCCGGGTGCCGTCCGGCAGTACGACGGGCCGGGGCGGACCGGGCGGGTCGAATTCCATTCGGTGCAGCGGGAGTGTCGGCGGGCCGTTGATCGCGTCGTTGTCGTCGGGGCGGGGCACGGGTCCTCCACGGGTGCGGGTCGGTGGCTCACGGACACGGGTACGGGCAGGCGGACGGGGGCGCGGGTGCACGCGGACTCGGAGACCGGGCGGGTCCGCGGGGCCGGGCCCGGTCCGGCCCCGCAGCCCGGGCGCGGGCGCGGCGGACGGCCGGCCCGGGTGCGGATACGGGTCACGGGCGCCCGGCGGGGCGCGGCGACGGATGCCCGGCCCGGGTGCGGACGACCGGGGGTCAGAGTTCCACCAGCACCTTGCCGCGGTGGCCCCCCGTGTCCTCGTAGAGGCTCCGGTAGGCGTCCGGAATGCTCTCGAAGCCGCGGTGGACGGTGTGGCCGAAGCGGACCTCGCCCCGCCGGACCCTGCCGCCGAGCTCGTGATGGAGCGCGCGCCAGTTCTGCTCCGTGAACCACTCCAGCGAGAAGATCCCGCGCACGCAGGTGCGCGGGAACATGATGTACGGCAGCAGCCTCGGGCCGGTCGCCTCCCGGCCGACCTGGGTGGCCCACTGCCAGCACACGGCCACCTGGCTGTCCACGTTGAGCATGGAGAACACGGCGTCCGTGACCGTGCCCCCGAGGTTGTCGAAGTACTTGTCGATCCCGTCGGGCGCCACCCAGCCGAGGGCCTCCCGGACCGCCTCCCAGCTGTCCCCGTGGCGGTAGACGATGACCGCGTCGAACCCCAGCTCGTCCAGGTAGTCCGCCTTCTCCGCCGTCGACGTCGTGCCCACCACGCGGGCGCCCGCGAGCTTGGCCAGCTGCCCGACCAGCGAACCCACCGAGCCGGAGGCGCCGCTGACCACGACGGTGTCGCCGGGACGCACCGACATGAACTTGGTCAGGGTGCCCCAGGCCGTCATGCCGGGGCCGCCCATGACGCTCAGCGCGGTGGTCAGCGGGAGCGCGTCGTCGTACCAGTGCGGGTCCAGGCGCCGGAAGGCGGGGAAGACCATCGGGAACGTGCCGGTCTGCCAGGGCGTCGCCCTGCCGTCGCTGACGAGGTGGGTGCGCCAGCCGCCGAATCCCTGCACCAGGTCGCCGGGGCGGTGGGCCGCCAGCGGACCCGCGTCCAGCACCTCCATGATCGAGTCGGCCCCCATGTGAGCGCCGATCGGGGTGTCCAGCGCGATGCCCTGGAGGTAGGGGTCCACCGACACGTACCGCGTCCTCAGCAGCATCTCGTCGGGGGCGAGGTCGGTGTCGAGGTCCTCCTCGACCATCCCGTACACCCGGTCGACGTCCGGCACGCCCTCGATGTGCTCCTGCACGACCCACTTCCTGGTCCTCATCGCATTCCCTTCCTCTCGACGAGGGATGAACGGCCCGTCGTGCCGGACGGGGCGTCCGGCCGGGGTCCCACCGGGATGACGCGATGAGTCGGCGGCGGCCCGCTCTCGTCGACGGAGGCGGTGAACCTCCGCCCGTCGTCCCGGCAGATGAACTGCATGACGTGTCTGCCCGCCGCGGCCGCCCGGATCAGGCCGCCCGTCGTCGCCCAGACACCGGACTGGTAGAAGTTGCGCAGTCCCGGAAGGCCGGGGCCGTGCTTCTTGATGAGCGTCTCCAGCGTCTCCCCGCTCTCCACGAACGGCTGCCAGCCGAGCACCGTGCCGTCGTAGTTGCCGGTGTAGCGGACCTGGGTGAGCGGGCTCGACACGTCACGGACGGCGATCGCGTCCCTGATCCCGGGGTGGTGCCGCTCCAGGAACGTGATCAGCGCCTCGCGGGCCCGGCGCTTGGCGGCGTAGTAGCCGCGTCCGTGACGGACCGGCAGGGTGTGGAGCCTCAGGCCGCCGCGGCTGCGGGTCACCTGCTCCGGTCCTTCGTCCAGAGCCCGCCAGGGTGCGATGTCGCAGAAGTAGGTGACGTAGGCGATGCTCGTCCCCTGCGGGGAGAGTTCCGGGAAGTGCCTGCTGCGGAACTGGACGTTGATGCTCGGGTGGCGGATCCCGGTGAGCTCGGAGGCAACCTCGTCGTCGAGCAGGTGGGTCGTGCAGGGATCGGCGTCGGGGAAGTCCCGGCGCAGGCCGAGGAAGAGGATGAAGTACCCGGGAAAGACCATGCCGGGTTCGAGGATGGTGCGGGTGTAGAGCCGGCGGTACGCGTCGTCGAGGTAGCGCCCGCCGAGCAGGTCCATCATCGTGGTGCGGCCGTCGCAGGCCGAGACGACGATGTCGGCGCGCAATTCCTCGCCGTCGCTCAGCCGCACCCCCACCGCCCGGTCGTCCTCGACCATGACCTCCTCGACCTTGGTGTTGTAGGTGACTTCACCACCGAGCGCGCGGTAGCGGCGCTCGATGGACTCGGCGAGACCGAGCGATCCGCCCTCGGGGACGCCCGCGGAGAGATTGGCGTGCGAGGCGAGCTGGAAGTGGAACGGCAGCACCGGGAAGGCCGGGTGCTTCTCGTACAGGATGAAGTTGAACGCCTCGCGCAGCAGGGGGTCCTTGAACCTTGCCGAGAAGTCGCTCATGAGGATGCCCATGGATTTGCGCACGGCGTTGAAGTGGGGAATGAAGCCGGCCAGCATGCGCCAGCGCTCCGGCGTCGACATCAGCCCGACCGGCTTGAGGAACGGGTAGACGGCGAGACACTTGCGAAAGGCGCGCAGCTGCTTGCAGAAGCCGCGGATCAGGGGTGCGTCGACGGGCGAGAGGTCCGTGAGGTGGGCCTGCAGGCGGTCGGGATCCGAGTAGAAGTACACGGCCCGGCCGCACCGGCCTCGTACCACGTTGAAGACGTCGAAATGCCGTATCTCCTTGCCCTGCAACGCGCCCAGTTCCAGCCAGATCTGATGCATCTCGTTGCCCGGTCCGCTGCCGAGGAGCCAGCTGACGCAGGGATCCAGGGTGAAGTCGCCGCGGTCCCAGGCCGTGCAGCAGCCGCCCGGCAGTTCGTGCATCTCCAGGATGTGGGTGCGGTAGCCGTTCATCCGGGCGTAGCAGCCGGTGGACAGGCCGCCGAGCCCGGCTCCGATGATGATCATCGATTCTCGTCGGGAACGCGACACGCGCATGGTCTCCTCGGTACTCATGTGCGGGTGTCCCCGCGGGTGGACCATCGGTCGAGCTGGGGCAGCCGGCCCAGCTTCCCGGGATGCCAGGGTTCGTCGCCCCGGCTCTCGTGCGCCGTGAAGGGGCGTCCCAGTTCGTCGCAGAGGTACTGGACGACGAAGCGGCCGGTCGACGCGGCGCGGATGAGGCCGCCCAGGCCCACCCACTGCCCGGCCATGGAGAAGCCACTCAGTCCGGGCAGGCGCATGCGGTCCTTGCCGACGAGCTTGGTCGCGACGTCGTCGGCCTCGGAGAACGCCTTCCAGGCGAGGATCGAGCCGTCGTGGTTGCCGGTGTAGCGGCGGGTCGTCGCCGGGGTGGCGATGTCGACGAGTTCGATACGTTCGGCCGTGCCGGGCATGCGGCGTTCCAGGAAGCCCCTGACGAATTCGGCCACTTCGTGCTTCTGCGCACGGTACGCCTTGCGGTCGGCGGCGCGCAGTTCCTTCCAGTGGGCGAAGTCGCTGAAGTAGGTGCAGTGGATCACCGAGCGGCCGGGCGGGGCGAATCCGTCCGAGTAGTCGGAGCGCAGCTGGACCACCAGACTGCTCTGGAGCGCTCCGGGCAGGCGTGCGGCGTCCTCGGGGGTGAGCAGGTAGGTGGTGCTGTGTGCCCGGTCGTTTCCCAGGTCGCCGCGGATCCCGACGAAGGCGGAGACGACGGCGGGGAAGAGGGCGCCGCGGCGGTGCAGCAGGTCGTTGTAGAGCTTGTCGACGCGGGGTCCGGTGTACCGGCCCTGGAGGAGGCCGTGGATGGTGGTGTGGCCGTCGCAGGCGGAGACGACGTGGTCGGCGTAGTACCGCCTGCCGTTGCGCAGTTCGACGCCGACGGCGCGCCCGTCCTCGACCAGGATCCTCTCGGCCCGTGCCCGGTAGCCGATCCGGCCGCCCAGCGCCGTGTAACGCTCCTCGATCGACCGGGCCAGGCCCAGCGAACCCCCTTGTGGGAAGCCCGCGTTGCGGTGATGGGCGCTGGCCATGTTGAACAGGTACGGGAGGAGGGGGAAGCCCTCGGGGTCCTGGAAGAAGATGTTGCGGAACGCCCGGCGCAGCAACGGGTCCTGGAATCGGTCGGCGAATTCGTGCATCGGGGTGGAGGCGGTGCGCCAGAACAGCCGGAACGCGGGCAGCACGGTGCGCAGCGTCGCGGCTCTCTCGCGCAGGGTGCGCAGGGCGGGCGCGGTCAGGAACGGGTACAGCTCGATGCCGGTGAACCGCCGCAGGTCGCGGCAGAACGAGCGGATGAGGCGGGCGTCGGCGGGCGACAGTTCGAGCAGGTGCTCCTCCAGCCGGTCCGGATCGTTGTAGAAGACCACCGACCGGCCGGTCTCGTCGACGACCCGGTTGAACATCTCGAAGTTGGTAACGGTCTTGCCGTCGAGCGCTCCGAGCTCGCGCCAGATCTGGTGGGCCTCGTTGCCGGCGGCCGTGCCGATCAGCCATTCGATGCAGTAGTCGAAGATGTAGCCGTCGCGCGACCAGGCGGTGCAGCAGCCCCCGGGCAGTACGTGCTTCTCGAAGATGCGCGACCGCATGCCGTTCATCTGCGCATAGCACCCGGTGGACAGTCCGGCGATTCCCGCGCCGATGACGATGACCCGGGGCGCGCCGTCCGCCGTGCGTCCGTCGCGGCCCCACGTCTCGTCCGTGTCATCGGTCATGGCCGCCGCCCTCCTGGAGGATGCCGCGCACGAGGTCGGCGTTGTGGGCCGCGTGCTTGGGGTCGAGCATGTCGGCGTGGATCCCGGAACCGCGGAGCACGGCGGTCGCGGTGGCGGAGCTGCCGTGCCAGGTGCCGCGCGCGTCGGCGGAGTAGAGGGCGGTCTTCTCCTCGTCCGTGACGACGCTGACGGTCGCGGACACCGTGCCGAGGTTGGGGTGACGGCCGCAGAAGGCCAGGTATTCCGCGGCGTGTTCGAGGGTCTCTCGGGCGACGATCTCCGATCCCGTGTGCTTGAGCAGGTGTTCGGCCAGTTCCGCCTCGAAGATCTCGAAGTGTTCGGGGCCGGGGACGTAGGGCTCGGTGATGCGGTGGGAGTCCAGGACGATCACGTGGGCGATGTCGCGTCCGCGGCCTTCGAGTTCCTTGGCCACCTCGAACGCGAGGTTGCCGCCGAGGGAGTAGCCGAGCAGCCGGATGCCGCCCTCGGGCTGCATGGACTCGACGAGGTCGGCGTAGCGGGCCGTCTTGTCCTCGCCGGGGACGTAGTTGAAGGCGACGAGGCGGTGCTCGGTGAGCCCGGCGGCGAAGGTCCGGTAGACGAGACCGTGGCCGCCGGCCGGGGGGAAGCAGAACAGGGTCTGTTCCCGGTCGGTGTTGAAGTCCAGGCAGGGCAGGTCGTCCGCGAGGCCGCCGGTGGCGAGGCGTTCCACGGTCGCGGCCATGCCCTGCAGGGTGGTGACCCGGTACAGCAGGCTGACGGGGATGCCCACGCCGAACTCCTGCCGCAGGCGGTGGATCAGTTCGATCAGTTTGATGGAGCTGCCGCCCGCCTCGAAGAACTCGTACGTGGCGCCGACCCGTTCAAGCCCGAGCAGTTCCTTCCAGTGCCGGGCCATGCTGACCTCGAACGGTGTGCCGGGCGTCTCCTCGGGCTCCTCGGCGGTCTCGGGCCGGGGCTCGGGCAGGCCGGCGAGGTCGATCTTTCCGTTGGGGGTCAGCGGCAGCTGCGCCAGGGTGACGAAGTGCGCGGGGATCATGTGGGCCGGCAGCAGGTCGGCGAGGTGACGGCGCAGCGCGCGCCGGTCGAGTTCCGCTCCCGGCACCGGCACGCAGTACGCGCAGAGCGCGTCCTCGCCCCGGGCGTCGGGGCGGACGGTGACGACCGTGCGGGCCAGTTGCGGCCACCCGGCGAGGTGGGTCTCGATCTCGCCGATCTCGATGCGGTGGCCGCGGAGTTTGATCTGGCCGTCGACGCGTCCGAGCAGGTGGACGACGCCGTGCGTGTCCCAGTGCGCGGCGTCCCCGGTGCGGTAGAGGCGCACGGGTCGGGCCTCGGGTCCCCGGCCGAACGTCCGGGTCACGAAGCGTTCCGCCGTCTGCCGCGGATCGCCGGCGTAGCCCAGGGCGACGCCTTCGCCGCCGATCCACAGTTCGCCCGGGACGCCGGGCGGGACCGGTTCGCCGTGCCGGTCGAGGACGTGGAGCGTGCTGTTGCCCAGGGGGCGTCCGATGGGCACGGTCCGGCCGGGTTCGAGGTCGTCGGCGGGTCCCTCGAAGCAGGCGCTGTCGATGGTGGCCTCGGTGAGCCCGTAGGAGTTGAGCACGCGGGTGTGCGGGCCGCAGAGATCGCGCAGCCGCCGGTACTCCCCCACCTTCCAGGCGTCGGAGCCGACGACGAGCAGGCGCATGAAGTCCAGCCTGTGGCCCTCTCGTTCGCAGTGGTCCATGAGTCCGCGCACGACGGCGGGGACGAACTCGGCGCAGTCGACGTGTTCCTCGCGCATGGTGCGGTGGAGGCGTTCGGTGTCGAAGAGGAGGTCCCGGTCGACGAGTACGAGGGTGCCGCCCGAGCACAGCGCGCGCACCAGGTCGCCGGTGAAGACGTCGAAGGAGGGGGCCGCCGTCTGGAGGTGCACGCGCACGTCCCGGTCGAGCCGGTACTCGTCCAGCCACGCGCGGTACGCGGAGGCCAGGTTGCGGTGGCTGACCTGGACGGCCTTGGGGAGTCCGGTCGAGCCGGAGGTGTGGATGATGTAGGCGGGCGCGTCGAGGTCCACCGGCGGTGCCGCGGCGGGTGCGGGCGTGTCGGGAGCCGGCGGCTGTCCGGAGCCGGACTCGGGCGCCTGCCGGTCCTGCGGCGCGGGCGGTGCCTCGTACAGTTCGCGCAGGGTCAGCGTCCGGGCCGGCAGTCCGGTGAACCGGTCGCGGGCGGCGTCGTCCTCGACCAGGGCGAGGGTGGCACCGGCCGTCCGCAGGGTGCGGGCGACGCGGTCAGCGGGGTGGTCGGGCGGGACCGGGAGGTAGGCACCGCCGGCCTTGAGCACCGCCAGGAGCGCCACGACGAGGTCGGGCGACTTGTCCAGGCACAGGGCCACGGTCGAACCGCCCCCGGCTCCCTGTGCCCGCAGCCGTGACGCCAGGTGGTCGGAGCGGTGGTCCAGCTCCGCGTACGTCAGCCGGAGGGCCGGGCCGCGGGGCGCCGGTACGGTGACGGCGACCGTGTCGGGGCACCGGGCGGCGGCCTCGACGACCAGTTCGTGCACCGGCCGGACCCCGCCGGGGCCGGGCTTCTCCGGTTCCGGGGACGCGGTGAGGCGTCCGGCGCCGCTCCACTCGCCGACCAGGCGTTCGCGTTCCCTGGCGCCGAGCATCTCCAGCCGGGTGACGGGGTGCTCGGCCGCCGCCCGGGTCATGCTGTCGAGGATCCTCGTGTAGTGCGACGCCATCCGCCGCATGGTCTCCGCCTCGAACAGGTCGGTGTTGTACTTGAGGACGCAGTGGAATCGGTGGTCCGCCTCGTCCTCGTAGACGGACAGGGTGACCTCGAACTGCCCTTCTTCCTCGGGTAGTTCGATGTACTCGAGCCGGTAGCCGTATTTCTCGGTGGCTACCTTGTGCGTGAGCAGGATGAACATGGCCTGGAACACGGCCGACCGGCTGGGGTCGTGCTGCAGGCCCAGTTGGTCGACCAGCAGGACGAACGGGTACTCCTGGTTGTCCAGGCCGCCCAGTACGGTCGTGCGGACCTGTTGCAGGAGTTCGGCGACCGACGGCTCGCCGGAGAGGTCACCGTGCAGCGGCAGGGGGTTGACGAAGTAGCCGTAGACGGAGGCGAACTCCTGCTCGGTCCGGCCGGTGACCGGACTGCCCACGATGACGTGGTCCTGTCCGGAGTAGCGCTGGAGCAGCACGTAGTAGGCGCCGAGCAGCACCATGAAGGGGGTCACGTCGTGCCGGCGGGCCAGGGCGTGCACACGGGCGGTGAGTGCCGTGTCCAGGACGAAGAACTCCGAGGCGCCGTTGTGGGTCTGGACGGCGGGGCGGGGCCGGTCGGTGGGCAGTTCCAGGACGGGTACCTCGTCCGGCAGGTGCGACCGCCAGTAGTCGAGCATGCGCTGCGCCGCGGGTCCGGCCAGGAACCGGTTCTGCGCGTTGAGGAAGTCCAGGTAGCGTGCGGTGACGGGGGGCAGTGAGGGTGCGCGGCCCTGGCGCAGGCCTTCGTACACCGCGAGGAGTTCCTCGATGAAGGTGAACGTCGAGATCGCGTCGGAGATGATGTGATGGACCGCCTTCATGATCACCCAGCGGTCGGGGCCGCGCTTGAAGAGGCGGAAGCGGAACAGCGGGTCGTGCGCGAGGTCGTACGGTTTGCGGTACTCGGCCACGATCGTGCGGTGGATGTCCTCCCACGCCTGGTCCTGGACGTCGAACAGCGCGAGGTCCGGGCTCGGGTCGGGCGAGACCTGCTGCATCGGCAGCCCGTCCACCGTGAGGAAATTGGTCCGCAGCGCGGGGTGGCGTGCGACGAGGTGGCGGACGGCCTCGAACATCAGGTCGGGGTCGAGGACGACCCTGACCTCGACCGCGCCGCCGATGTTGTACGCGTAGCCCTCGGGGTTGAGCTGACGGAGGAACCAGAGCGCCTTCTGGTTCTGCGTCAGCGGGTGGCGGAACTCGTCCTCGAACACCTCCACCGCCGCCTTGTCGCCGCCTCCGGCCTCCAGAGCCACCGCCTCGGTGAGGCTGTCGTGGAGCTGTGCGACCAGTTCTCCGACCGTCGTGCCGCTGAGCAGCGCCACCACGGGCGGGGCCACCCCGAGTTCGGCGCCGAGCCGGGCGCGGAGCTCCATCGCCAGGAGCGAGTCGAGGCCGAGCGCGTTGAGACCTGCCTGTGGATCGATCTGCTCGGGGCCCACCCGGAGCACGGAGGCGGCGACGGCGGTGAACCGCCGGGTCACCAGGGCCAGGCGCTCGGCCGCGTCCGCGTCGCGGAAGGTGTCCAGGAGGCCGTCGCCCTCCCCCGCGTCGGCCGTGGCCGCGCGCGCGGTCGCGGCCAGTTCGCCCACCAGCGCGGGCGGTGAGGCGTACCAGGCCAGGAACACCGGCCAGTCGACGACGGTCGCGACGAGCAACTGCGCCCGGTCCTGGCCGATGACGCGTTCCAGCACGGCCATGCCGACGTCCGGTGCGAGGGAACTCATCCCCCGGCTGTGGAGGTAGTGGCCGACGAGGCCCAGCTCCTCGATCATGCCGGTGGCCCACGGTCCCCAGTCCACGCTCAGGGCGGGCAGGCCGAGTGACCTGCGGTGGTGGGCCAGTGCGTCCAGGAAGGCGTTTCCCGCGGCGTAGTTGGTCTGGCCAGCGGTGGTCAGCAGGGAGGCGATCGAGGCGAACAGGACGAAGTGTTCCAGTGGTTCGTCGCGCAGGTGCCGGTGCAGGAGGTACGCACCGACGGCTTTGGGGTCGTGGGCGTCGGTGAACGTGCGATGGTCCATGTCCGCGACGAGGGTGTCGCGGACCTGCCCGGCCAGGTGGAACACCCCGCGGACCGGCAGCGGGTCGGTGCGCCGGTGGGCGTCGAGCCAGGCCGTGAACGCCTCCTCGTCGGTGATGTCGAGCGGTGCCAGGACGACGCGGGCGCCGAGCGCCTCCAGTTCCTTGACGAAGGCGGCGGCGCGGCCCTCGGCGGTGTCGGGGGCGAGATCGCGCCAGGCGGTGCGGTCCGGCAGCGTGGTGCGTCCGATGAGGACGAGGCCGCGCGCTCCGCGCCGTACCAGGGTCCGGCAGAGCAGTCGGCCGAGCGCTCCGAAGGCGCCGGTGACCACGTAGTCGGCGTCGGCGCGCAGGCGCAGCGGCAGGGGGCGGGTCAGTCCCTCGGCGCGCCGGGCCCTGCTGGTGAGGCGGCGCGTACCGCGCAGCGCGATCTCCTCCTCGTCCTCGGTGAGGATCTCCCGCAGGAGCGCGGCGGCCTCGTCCGGGGCGCCCTCTCCCGCCCCGCGTCGGGGGTCCAGGTCGATCAGCTTGCCGGGGTGGCTGAGCAGTTCCTGGTGCCGCAGTACCCGGCCGACGCCCCACGCGGGTGCTCCCAGCGGTTCGACCGTCTCGCCGGGCTCGACGTGCTGTGCGCCGCGGGTCGCGATGTGCAGCTGTCCGCTCGCTCCGCGGCGCAGCAGTGTCCGGGCGAGCGTGATCAGCGAGTACGCGCCGGTGTCGCGGTGGCGTGCGAGGTCGCGTCGGGTCGCCTCCGCGAGGCGCGGCAGGTCGAGGTTCCACAGGTGCACGACGGTGGTGGGAAGCGGCGCCGCGCCGTCGCGTCCGTCCGCCGCGTGTCTTCCGTCCTTTCCGCGCGTTTCCGTCCCAAGGCCGCTCTCGCCGGGTCCGGCCCCGGCCAGGTCGGTGAGGAGCCGTTCCAGGTCCACGACGGAGCCGGGGGCGATCGTGAACTCCCGGCCGTCGTCCGATCTCCGGTACGTCTCCCCCGGTCGTACGAGGTGGCACCGCTCGCCGCGCGCGGCGAGCAGGGCGCTCAGGGCGTCGCCGACGCCGCGGCCGTCGGCGAATACCAGCCAGCCGCCCCCGGTGGCTCGGTCGGCTCCGGTACGCGCCTCGTCCGCGTTCGGCTTCCGGTTCTCGTCCGTGTTCTCGCTCTCGCCGAGGGGTGGCAGTTCGGTCCACACGGTCTCGGCGAGCCAGGAGTCGATCGTTCCGAGGCCGACCGCCGTCGACGCCTTCTCCACGTCGGCGGCGCGGAATCCCCGGATGCTCCCGAGCGGTTCGCCGTCGTCCGTGTAGACGGCGATGTTCCCGACGAGTTCGTCCGCGTCCTCACGGGTCACCGTGGCGTGCACCCAGACCGGCCGGTCCCCGACCGGGGCGAGGCACACCTCGTCGATCGACAGCGGCAGGCGGATGCCGGAGCCCTGGCGGTCGGTGCCGTCGTCGAGGAGCCGCGTCGTCAGCAGCGACTGGAAGCAGCCGTCGAGCAGTACGGGGTGGATGTGGTGGCCGGCCGCGTCGTCACCGATCACCGCGGGCGGGCGGAGCCGGGCGAGCACCTCGCCGTGGCCGATCCGGACCTCCTCGACGGCACGGAACGCGGGACCGTAGTGGTACCCGAGGGCCGCCAGTTCCGCGTAGCAGCCCTCGCCGTCCAGCCGGCGCCGCATGCGGGCGCGGACGGCTTCGATGTCGGCCGGGGGGCCGGACGGACGTGGCTGGCCGGAGCGCACGACTCCGCTCGCGTGCACCGCGCGGTCGTTCTCGTCCTCTCCCGCCGAGGCGATCGTGAACGAGGCGTTCCGCGACGAGAGCGTCAGGCGCACGGCGCGGTCCTCGCCCTCGGGCAGGAAGAGTGCCTTGCGGAGTTCGATGTCCGTGAGCACGGCGTGGGTGCCGCCGGTCAGGGCACGGACCGCCTGGATGGCCATCTCCAGATACCCGGCCGCCGGGAAGACCACGGTGGACTGGATGCGGTGGTCGTCGAGGTAGGGCAGCCGCTCGGTGTCGAGTGCGGTGTGCCAGGTCGGTTCGGTGTGTGTGGTGCGGCGGCCGAGCAGTGGGTGGTCGGTGCGGCCGAGGCGGACCTGTGCGACGGGTCCGGGCTCCGTCCAGTACCGGTCGCGCTTCCAGGGGTAGCGGGGCAGGGTCACGGGAGTGCCCGCCGGGTGCAGGGTGTCCCAGGCGATGGGGACACCGAGGGTGTGCAGGTGCGCCAGCGAGGCAGCGAAGCGTTCCGGCTCGTTCTCCTGGCGGCGGATGGAGGGCAGGGTGCGTGCGGTGGTTCCCCGGCCGTCGAGGCATTCGCGGATGGAGTGGCCGAGCACCGGGTGCGGGCCGATCTCCAGGAACAGGCCGTATCCGTCGTCGGCCAGCCGGTCCACCGCCGACCGGAACCGCACGCGGTCGCGGACGTTCTTCCACCAGTACCCCGCGTCCAGTTCGGGGCCGTGTGCCGTGCCCTCCTGGCCGGTCAGATACAGCGGTACGGTCGCCGGCCGCGGGTCGAGTCCGTCCAGCGAGGCGAGCAGCTCGTCCTTGATGGCCTCCATGCCCGCGCTGTGGTAAGGCACCTCCACGGTCAGGAACTTGGCGAAGACCTGCTCCGCCCGCAGCTCCTCGGCCAGTTCGGCGAGGGCGTCGCGCTCGCCGGCCAGAGTGACGGCCGAGGGGCTGTTCACCGCGGCCACGGACACCCGGTCCCCGTACGCGGCCGCCCGGGTCTGTGCCTCCTGCTCGGGCAGGCTCACCGCGAGCATGGTGCCGGTGCCGGTCAGCATCTGCTGGAGCCGGCTGCGGTGCACCACGATCCTCACGGCGTCGTCCAGTGTGTAGACGCCCGCCTCGTAGAAGGCGGCGATCTCGCCGGTGCTGTGACCGACCAGGGCGTCGGGCCGCACTCCGTGACGGCGCCACATCGCCGCGAGTCCGACCTGGAGGGCGAAGTTGGCCGGTTGTGCCAGCCAGGTCTCGGCCATGCGCGAATCGGCCTCGTCGGCCGTCATCTCGTGGATCAGGGACCAGCCCGCGAGCTCGCGGATCGCCCGGTCGCAGCGGGTGACGGCGTCCCGGAACACCGCGTCGCCCTCCAGCAGTTGGCGTCCCATGCCCCACCACTGGGGTCCCATTCCGGTGAAGACCCAGACCAGGCCGCGCTGTTCCGGGTCGAGCCTTCGGCCCTGGACGACCCGGGGGTGGGGTTCGCCGCGGAGGAAGGCCGCGAGCCCCTCGTCCAGTTCGGTCGGTGAGGAGTACACGACGCCCAGCCGGGATTCGAGGTGCTGGCGACGGCGGGCGAGCGTGTAGGCGAGGTCGGGCAGCGGTGCCGTCGGCCCATGTGCGCCGGCCAGTTCGCGGCGGATGCCCTCCGCCACGTCCGGCAGGGATTCCGGGGTCCTGGCGCTGAGCGGGAGGACGTTCCAGGACCGCTCCTCGTGCGCGGTGCGCGAGGTCTCCCGTTCGGGTGCCTCTTCCAGAACGACGTGCGCGTTGGTGCCGCCGAATCCGAAGGAGTTCACACCGGCCCGGGCGGGCCCCTCGTGCGCGGGCCAGGCGGTCGGCTCGGTCGGGATCCGGTACGGGGCGGACGCGGCGTCGACGGCCGGATTGATCCGGTCCAGATTGATGTGGGGCGGGATCCGGCGGTGCTTGAGGCAGAGCACGGTCTTGATGAGTCCGGCGACGCCCGCCGCCGATTCGGTGTGCCCGATGTTGGTCTTGACCGACCCCACGTAGCACGGGTTGCCCGGACTGCGGCCCTCGGCGAGCGCCCGGCTCAGCGCGTTCGCCTCGATCGGGTCGCCGACCGGGGTCGAGGTGCCGTGCGCCTCCACGTACTGCAGCGCGCCGGGCGTGATCCCGGCTCCGGCGCAGACGCTGCGGATGAGCCGGACCTGGGCGTCCGCGCTGGGCACGGTGATGCCGTTGGTGCGGCCGTCCTGGTTGACGCCCGTGCCGAGGATCACCGCGTGGATCGGGTCGCCGTCCCGCAGGGCGTCGTCGAGGCGCTTGAGGGCGACCATGCCCACGCCCTCCGCGCGTACGTAGCCGTCGGCGGCGGCGTCGAACGTGCGCGAGCGGCCGTCGGGCGACAGGAAGCCGCCCTTCGTCTCGGCGATGGTGTACTGCGGCGCCATGTGCAGCAGTACGCCGCCGGCCAGCGCGAGGTCGGTCTCGCGGTGGTGCAGGCTCCGGCAGGCGAGGTGCACCGCGACCAGGGAGGAACTGCAGGCGGTGTCGATCGACAGGCTGGGTCCACGGAAGTCGAAGCAGTACGAGAGACGGTTCGAGACCATCGTCATCATGGTGCCGGTGGCGGTGTGGGCGGCCAGTGAACCGAAGCCCAGGTCGGAGAACTGGAGGATCTTGTAGTCGAGCGTGAACGCGCCGACGAACACGGCGGTGTTGCTCCCGGCGAGCTCCGCGGGCCGCTGACCGCCGTCCTCCAGTGCCTCCCAGGCCACCTCCAGCAGCTTGCGCTGCTGCGGATCCATGTGGTCGGCCTCGCGCGGGCTGATGCCGAAGAACCCGGGGTCGAACTCGTCGAGCCCGTCGATGTATCCGCCCCGGCCGCCGACGAGGCGCCCCGGCTTGTCCTTGTGCCGGCTGCCCAGCGTCGTGACGTCGTAGCGGTCGGCCGGCGTCGGTGTGATGCAGTCCTTGCCCTCCATGAGGTTCTGCCAGTACGTGCGGTGGTCGGACGCACCGCCGGGCAGTCGGCAGCCCATGCCGATGATCGCTACTTTGTCGCTCACAGAGGCACTGTTCACGTCGGGCAAGGTTCGTACTCCTCAAGTCGTGGCGCCGGGTCACGGCAGGAATCGGGAGGGCTGTCCGGGTCGTCCGGACGATCGGGAACGGTCAGGCGGGACCGGGCCCGGCTCTCTTCGCGCGACGCCAGGGGTGGAGAAGGGTGGAGGTGATCTCACCTGTCGGCGGGAACGACGCGGGGTCGACGAGTCCGATCGCGACCGGTTCCCGGCCGGGCCGCCAGGTGTAACTGTCGAAGAGGTGGTCCCAGATCGACAGGTCCGAGCCGTAGTGGCCCGCCTCGGACAGGTCGGTGCTGTGGTGCAGACGGTGCTGTTCGGGGCTGGCGAGCACATGGTTGAGCCGACCGATGCGCACGTCGATGTTGGCGTGGACGAAATATCCCTGGGCGGCCGCGAAAATTCCCACGACGAGCACGGATTCGCGCGAGAACCCGATCAGTGCCAGAGCCAGCTGGACGAACCCCTGGGCGAGCACGATGTCCATGACGTGGTTGACGCCGTTGTTGGCGACGTTGACCTTGTCCGGTACGTGGTGCACGCCGTGGAATCGCCACAATATCGGGTTGGTGTGACCGATCCGGTGCACGAGATAACTCGCCAGTGAGCCCGTAAGAAGTGCCGCCGGGATTTCTTCCCAGAGTTCGAGCACGGGTTCTTCGGGTGTCAGCACGGAGACGGTCGCGGTGACCATGTACTGGGCCATTCCGCTGGCCGCCGTCGTGAGCAGGAAATAGACGCCGTACCAGCGCCATTCACTGGGGCTCGGATGCCAGGAACGCTGATGGGGAATCAACCTTTCGAGGATGGCGAGGTAGGCGATGGTGCCGAGCAGGAAGAGCGGGCTCACGCTGCCCGGTTCCCAGTCGAACCGCAGTGCCGCGGTCGCCACCGATATCGCGGCGAGCAGCAGGACCGGGTACGCCGACACCCTGAGCAGGCCACGCGCCCGGGACGCGGGGGAACCTTTCCCCTCCGCCGGGCCGGCGCCCGGTTCCGGACCACCACCCGGCACGGGTTCGCAATTTTCCATCCGCAGCACCTTCATGAATTACGGCACAGAAAATGCGCAGACCGCGAACAGAGGACTGACGACTTTCCTGCGGGCACGCGAGACCGGCGAAAGGACGCCGATATTCGCGCATGAGTCATTGACGTACGGGGACCTGTACGGACCGCTTCACGCCCCCCGCACCGCCGGGCGGGGTCACCGAGCGAACCCGCTCCTTTTCTTTTCCCCTCCCGACGCCGCCAACCGTCGGATTCCAGCCGCGTATCGGCGGGATGCCCGGACACCGGACACCCCGTCAACTGTCTGCTTTTCAATGAACCAGACGGACCAGCCGGGCGGAATGGGAACAATCCACCCCACCTCAAATGAACTGCTAATCATATCGATTACTTATTGGCTTTCATATTTTCCAATACCTCATGCGCATCGCTGTCCATGACAGATCAGCGACAGATATCCCGGAACAGGCCGCGCCGGAACGCAAAATCCGTGCGCCTACCGGGCTCTCGTCCGTGCAAACCGGGGCGGACGCGCGGTTCGTCACCGGAATCCACCACGCGACAGGCGGTGTCGGCACCTTCCGGGCAACACCTCGACCGCTGGCACAGGCGGGGCGACGCGCCGGGCACCAACGCGTTCCGGGATGGCTCATTAACGTCGGATGCTGAGCGTCGGTCGTTCCCGGTTCGCGTCGCCGGGGGACACCCGCGGCGGCGTACGGACGTTCTGTGGTGTCGACCCGTTCCGATGCCCCTGCCGTCGGCCGGAGTCGGTGAACCCTCTCGCCCTTTCGCCGGGCCTTCGGGCGTCGACGATCAACGGAGTGTCGTCCTCGGCAACCTCCATGCCGACGGAGCGGTCGACACCCACGGCCTCGAAGGGCTGATCGCCCTCGCCGACCTCCACGCCGGCACGGTGAGCGCGGACGAGACGGGGGACGTCGTCGTCGGCAGCACGCCCGCGCGCGGACCCTGACGGGACTACGAGAGCGGCAGGCGGAGGCTGCTCGACGAACTCGCCGCGCGTCTGCCGCGAGCGTTCGTGGACATGACCGACGACGCGCAGCGGGCGAGCGCGGCGGCGCCGAGGGGGTGGCGTGCGAGAGCCCGTACGCATCACGGCTTCGCTGACGCACGTCGAGGCGGGCGGCAGCTCGTTCGCCCGACCGTGCGACAGCCGCGGCGGGGTGGCCGGGGCGTGGTGGGAGGTGACGCCCCGACATGCGTCACCTCACCGGGGCGCGTCCCGCCGCGTGCCCAGGGCGGTGGCCACGGATTCCAGGACCTGGACGGGGCGCAGCAGGTCCGCGTAGGCGATCGGGGGCCTGCCCGTGCGGACCATTCCGAGAAACGCCTCGAGGCCCGGCACGCAGTAGTGCGCGTCGAGGACGAGGGTCTGCTCGGCCATGGTGTCCTGAGTGAACGTCATTCCGTGGAAGGGGATCTGGTGGGTGCCGGTGGGCTTGACGAGGTTCACGACGACACGGGTACCACCCGCCGTGAACGTGGCGGTGACGGTGGTGTCAGTGGTGTCCGTGCGCACGTCGGAGATCTCACCGGGGGCGAGCCTGAGCGCGAGATCCACCGGATGGATTCCGTAGAAGAAGATCCCTCCGTGTTCGCCTTCGGGGTCGGCGGGGCCGGACACGACGACCAGGTGCGGTCGGCCGCCGCGCGCGGACCGGGCCGCCAATGCCTCGGCGTCGGGTATCCAGCGGAGGGCCGAGGACGAGGTGAGCGGCGCGTCGTGGGTGAGCGCGGTGTCGATCATGGCCTGGGCGTCCTCGACGGTGCGGGCCAGCGGCTTGTCGACGAAGACCGGCAGTCCCTCGGCGAGGAAGGGGATCGCGTGGTCGCGATGGTGCGCGCCGTCGCGGTCCGCGACGACGACGGCGTCCACCAGGCCGAGCAGGTCGGAGGGGGCGTCGACGATCCTCGTCGTCCCGCCGGTGGCCGCGAGTGCCTCGTTGCGTGGGCTGCGTCCGCCGCTGAGGGCCACGACCCGGGCGTCGCCGCCCGCGCGGCGGACGTTGAGGTGGTCGACGATGTGGTCGACGTGGCTGTTCTCGGTTCCGACGATCCCAATGCGCATCGGGAGAGGCTACCTTCACGGTGTCGAGCCGACCGGTCGGGCTCCCCCGTGGTCACCGGGCGGTGATGTGCCGACCGCGCGAGCGCCGGTCGCGGGGGCCGGTCGCCGCGCGTGGTCGCATCGGCCGTCCCGTCAGGCCGACGGGCCGCCCGCCCGAAGCCAGCCGAGCAGGTCGTCCGTCATCAGGTCGCCGTTCGTCTCGATGTGCTCGTCGATCGCCCCGAGATCCAGGCGGAACACACGGGTGCGGTCCCGGCCGTGACGGCGCGTGAACAGCCCTTGGCCCCCGCTGTCGTCGCCGATCAGTACCCAGTGGGGCGCGTACCGGGCGACCTCGAAGGTCTCGTTGCGTTCCGTGAAGCTGTGCGGTCCGTAGATCTGGACGCCGTTGTCGAGCAGGACACCCGGCGTCGACCGCCACAGGCGGGCGACCGCGGGGTTGGGGCCGTCCCGCAGTCCTCGTGCGAGCGCTTCCTGGACGGTGAGGAAACCGGCGAAGGACTCCGCGACGGGGTACTCCTCGCCGTCCGTTCCGTCGCGGCACACCACCGGACGCTCCCCGTCCCCCGCCTCGCTGTTCCGGTCGAGGGCGAAGCAGTAGCTGTCGCCGCAGTCGGGCTCGACGGCGAAGCACAGCCGGGTGTCGTCCAGCCGCCAGTCGGCGGTGATGGACTCGTACATGTCGTCGGCGCAGTCGTCCGGTGGCACGGTCGCGATCTCCGCGCGCCCGGCGCGGCCGTGGCCGAACCGCGCCAGCCACCACCGGTACGACGGCGGTAGCGGGCCGACGCGCGCCTCGGCCCGCCGGATCAGCGCCTCCGGTGTGGCGACGGCCCGCCCGCGGACGGATTCCGGCGCCCCGTCGATCATGTCCCGAAGTTGAGTCAGATCAGGTCTCACGACGCGGAGTCTGCCAGGCCCCGCCGGGCCCGTGCGACGGGTGGCGGGACCGCTCGGGAGAGGGCCGGACGAGACGGTCCGTGCGGGGCGCCGCACCGCCCCGCCGGTCGTCGAGCACCGCGCGCGTCGCGTGCTTCACGTGTACGTCACCGTGCCCCGCGGGACTACGGGGTGCCGGCCATGTACGCGGTCATCGCTTCCACGTCGCCCGGCAGACCGTAACTCCGCACGAGCATACTGAAGTTGCCGAAGCGTCTGCCGCCCAGCAGCCAGGTCCCGGGCGACTCCGCGAGCACGCGGACCAGACGTCGCCGACGGTCGTCGAGGGCGGCGAACGGGGTCTCCTCGGACAGGGCGCGTTCGGGAAACGCCAGTCGCAGTGCGGCCTGGGCGACGGGCAGCGCCTCGGTACCGGACACCTCCGGCAACGCGGCCAGCAGCGCGGTGAACGTGTCCTCCGTGTACGCGTCGTCGAGCAGACACAGCGACAGCGCCGCGTATCCCCGTACGTCGCCGTCGAAGAACGGGATCTCCTCGCCCCGTTCCGCGAGCCCCGCAAGCCGGGACCGCAGCTCCTCGGCCGCCCGGTGTCCCGCCGCCGGCCCGTTCAGCCGGACCAGAGCCGTGGCGGCGCCCCAGCGCACCAGCTCCCTGGGGTCGTCGAGCACAGCCTCCAGCAGGGGCACCACGCTCCCCGTCCCGGGCGTGGCCAGCAGGCCGACGGCGACCAGGGCGGTGGCGGCGACGACCGGGTCGGGGTCGTCGGCCAGGGGTATCAGGGCGGGAAGGACGGCGGGGGCCTCCTCCGGGTGCGGACGAGGCCGGATCTCCGGGGATCCGTCGGAGCCTCACCCACCGCGCCCTGGCGCCGCATTCGGGTGCGGCCCGCCGCTCCACCACGACGGGGCGTCTGGTATGGACATGACCAATCTCTCCGGCTAGTCTCGAACTTGGTCTAGACCTAATGCTGTGGCCGGAAAGGTTTGCCCGGAAGGAGCGTCGTCCGGTGCTTCCCCAAGCTCTCAGCCTTGTTCGAGCAGGGGAGACCCCATTGATCGCAAGGCGGCCGAAAGCCCTCGGACGGGGTCTCCCCTGCTCGAACGAAGTCGAGAGCTCGGGGAAGGGCTACGTGGGCTTTCGGCCAACGCCGAAGGGGGTCCCCCTGGCCCTTGAGGCCTTGGGGGAGTGCGTGCCGGACGGTGCGACGGGGCAAACGTTGCCGGGAGCGGCACTGGGTAACCCTCGTGGTCATGTCCCGGTCGCGGCCTCGGTGGAGGAGATCTGTCTCCCCTGCCCGTCTCGCAGCGCCCCCCACCTCCTCAGGAGCGAAGCATGCGCAGAAGGATCACCTCGTTACTGCTCGGGCTCGGTGTCGCCGGAGCCTCTCTCGTCACCACCACCGGCACCGCCCAGAGCCACGGATACACCGACGCCCCCATCAGCCGTCAGCAGCTCTGCGGCAACGGCACCGTGCGCAACTGCGGCCAGATCCAGTGGGAGCCGCCGAGCGTCGAGGGACCGAAGGGCTTCCCCGCCCGGGGTCCGGTCGACGGCACGATCTGCGCCGGCGGCATCGGCCGCTTCTCCGAGCTCGACGACCCGCGCGGCGGCAACTGGCCGGCGACCGAGGTCACCGGCGGGCAGGAGTACACCTTCCGCTGGCGGATCACGGCCCGACACGCCACGACCGACTTCCGTTACTACATCACCAAGGACGGCTACGACCCCACCAAGCCCCTCACCCGGGCCGACCTGGACCCGCAGCCCTTCCTGACGGTGCCCTTCGGCGGCCGTCTGCCGGGCTCCACGGTGAGCCACTCCGGGGTTCTGCCGCAGAAGTCGGGCAAGCACCTCATCCTCGGTGTCTGGACGATCGCCGACACCGGCAACGCCTTCTACGCCTGCTCGGACGTGAGCTTCTGAGCCCGAGCGCGGCCGCACACACGCACCGGCCCGCACCTCGTCACGCGCGGGCCGGTGCGCCGGGCGCCGCTCCGGCCCCGGAGCCGGGGTACGCGCCCGACGGAGGCGGACCCGTACGTCAGGTGCCGGAAAGGCGGCCGGGTGGTCGTTCGGCCGCGGCTGCCCGTCCGGCCGGCCGGACGGTGACGAGGGCGATGCCCGCGCAGCACACGGCGAGGAGCAGCAGTTCGGCGGCCGACGGCGCGGGCGCGGTGCGCAGGGCCCAGTCGCCCAGGCGCACGGTGAACGGCACGGCCAATTGGACCGCGGCCGTGAAGACGGGCCCGCGCCGCAGGATGAGCCGGTGCTGCACGACGTAGGCGGGGGCGTAGACGGCCGCGCCCAGCAGCACGATGCCGACGGTCGCCGTGATCGTCGGTGGGCGGCCGATCAGCGCGGGCAGGGACATCGGCAGCAGCAGACACGTGGCGGCGGCGAGCAGTACCGGAAGCACGGCGAGCGGCGGCAGTCCCGGCAGCCGTCGCCGGTACAGGAAGCCGTACACCGCGAAGGCCGTGGTCGCGGCGCCCACCAGCAGCAGGCCCGGCCCGTCCAGGTCCCCCGCGTCCGCGCCGAGTGCCGCGTACCCGGCCGCTGCCGCACACGCCAGGAGCGCCCCGACCGCGCCGCGCGCCCCGGGCCGTTCGCCGAAGAACACCGTGCCCACCGCCACCGAGGCGCAGGGCATCAACGCGACGACGAGGTTGGTGAGCGAGGTGCCGATGCGCGGGATGGCGAGCAGGGTGCCGGCCGCGTATCCGGCGAATCCGAGCAGGCCCAGCAGCCATATGGTGCCCGGAGCCGCTGCGGCCCGGCGCAGGGCGTCCCTGCCTGCCGGACGGGACGCAGCGACGGCGGTGAGCGCCGCGCAGCACACCGCGGTGCGTCCCACGGCGACGACCAGCGGGTCGGTCCCGGCGACCAGGGCGCCGGAGAGCAGCCAGGTGCCGGCCAGCAGCAGCACGAGGACGACCGGCACTGTGCGACCTTTCATGGACGGCTCATGGGCGGCGGGTCCAGGCACGAGCCGGGCACCGGGAAGCCCGGTCCGCGGCCCGTGTCCGGCCGCCCATCATGGTGCGCGGCACCCGGGGACGTCCACCGCTTCCGGACACGACGCGGCCGCCGCCGGGACATCCGTCCGGGCCGGCGGCCGCTTCCCGTCGCGCGCAGGTGCGGGCCGTCCGCGCCCTCCGGCCGGGCCGCTCGGGGATGTCCGGCCGTCGGGCGGCGGGCCGGTCAGACGTGGGCGTCCTCCGGGATGCTGACCAGCCAGCGGGTCTGCGCGCGGGGCCGCAGGTACAAGGCCCAGTAGAGGGTGGCGACCGCGACGATCCCGCCGGTCCACAGCAGGTACTCGGTCTCCTGCCGGGTCAGGATGTACGCGAGCACGACGATGAGCAGCACAGGGATCGCCGGCCACAGCGGCATGCGCCAGGCCTGGACATCGCGGTGCGCGCCGCGGCGGCAGAGCAGGGCGGCCACGGCGACCAGCAGGTACATGCCCGTGACGGAGACGCCGGTGACGCCGTACAGCGTGTCCAGGTTGACGAAGCAGAGTGCCGCGCCGGGGACGCCGACGAGCAGGGTCGCCACCCACGGGGAGCCGAACCGGCCGAGCCGGGACAGCGCGTTGTTGACCGGCTGGGGCCATGCCTTGTCCCGGGCGGACGCGAACAGGACCCGTGAGTTCTGGATGACCATCACGATGCCCGCGTTGATGATGGCGAGGGCCACGCAGAGGCTGACGAACGTGCCGACGGCCGAGTTGGACCAGGCGGCGACCATCGTGTTGAGGTCGCCCGAGGTGAGCGCCGCGAGGTCCGGGGCGCCGAGCGTGATGGCGATGACGGGGACGAGGATGACCGCCGAGGAGATGGCGAGGGTGGCGAGCACGGTGCGGGCCACGTTGCGGCGGGGGTTCTCCAGTTCCTCGGAGAGGTAGACGGCGGTGGAGAAGCCCTGCGTGATGAAGAGTGCGATCGCGAGCCCCGAGACCACCATCATCGCGGTGACCGTGGAGGTCGTGCCGTCCGACGAGGCGACCTGGCCGTGCACGAGGGCGGACGCCCCGCGCTCGGAGTGCGCGAATCCGAGTACGGCGACGACGGCCGCGGCGATCACCTCGAGGACGAGGAAGATCCCGGTGATCCAGGCGTTGGCCCGCAGGTCCAGCAGACCGGCGAGGGTGGCGAGCAGCATGACACCGGCGCCCGCGACGGGGGCCGGGATGTGCACGACGGGGGCGAGGTAGTCGGCCGTTCCCATGGCGATGACGGGAGGCACGATCATCACGACCAGCAGGGACAGCACGAAGACGAGCCAGCCGGCCAGCCGCCCCGCCATGGTCGACACCATCGCGTACTCGCCTCCCGCGCTCGGGATCAGGGTGCCCAGCTCCGAGTAGCAGAAGGCGACCGCGATGCAGAGCAGCGAGCCGATGGCGATGGTGAGGGCGGTGTACGTGCCGAGGCTGGAGAACAGGTCCGGTACGACCACGAAGAGGGTCGAGGCGGGCGTCACGCAGGACAGCGTCAGCAGTGTCCCGCCGACGACGCCGATGGAACGCTTGAGCTTCTGCGGGATGGGGCCGGTAGCCGGCGCGAGCGCCTGGGGAGCGCTGAGCGTTTCGGTCATCGTGCGTTTCCGATCAACAGGTGCGGTGTTTGAGAACGGGAGCGGTATCGCCTCCAGACGAGGACGTGATGAGTGGTTTCGTCGCTCCCAGCGCGACATGCAATCCCGACGAGTTCCGCAGGTCAAGAGCTGTTTACCTACGGAATTCGTTGTTTTGGAGCGAGGATCCGACGGTTCGGCGTAAGAAGTGCGTCAATTCTCGGGCGATTGGCGGGTACGGGAACCGCAGCCGGCCCGGAGGGAAAGTTTCGCCCGTTCCGCATTCCGGAACGGACTCCGGCACCCCGGGGCGCCTAAGGGCTGTCCCGTAATCCCTGGTGGATCAGCGCGCGGCGTCGGATGCGGTGCATCGTAAGGCGGAGGGACGTTCGCATACCGGATGTATGCGGATGTTCCGACAACGCAGCAAGGGGCCGTAGCTGTCGTCGCACCCGCCGGGGATTACGGGACAGTGCTGAGCGGCGCGCTCCCGCGGGTCGCGGATCCGCGTACCTGGTGTCAGCCTGGGTACATGGCTTGGGCGTCATGGACCACTCGTGGTGTGTTCTCGGGGCGTGGAGGCGTGCTCACGGACGAGGTCGGCGTCCTGACCGGGGACCTGACCGTTCACACGACCTGGGCCGACGACATGGCTCAGGTGACCGTGCAGTACACGGGTGCGATCGACTGGTTCACCATGTCGGGCAGCCCCGTGCCCTGCTGCTCCGAGGAGGACAGCAGGCGTCTTCACGACGCGGCGGTGCACTCCGTCCGGGAGGGCGCGGCGGCGACGGTTCCCAGACCGCCGCTGCGGCGGCCGCAACGGTCGGCGGACAGCGCCCTGGAGTGACCACGGGCGAAATGCGCCCCGCCGGCGGGCGGGGCGGGTAGCGACGGGGCCCCGGTACGACGCGACGGGATGCGCCCCTCGGGGAGCCGTGCGGCTTCCAGAGGGGCGCATCCCGTCGCGTCGTACCGGCACGGGGCCGGGCCGGCATGGGTCAGTAGGCGCCGAAGACGTTGTCGATGGAGCCGTACTTGTCGGCGGCGTAGTTGCACGCGGCCGTGATGTTGGCGACCGGGTCGTAGCTGTCGAACGGCGTGCCCGGCACGTGGTAGGCGCGGAACGTCGGGTCGATGACCTGGAGCAGGCCCTTGGACGGCGTTCCGGCGACGGCGTTCGAGTCCCAGTTGTTGATGGCCCTGGGGTTGCCGGAGGACTCACGCATGACGTTGCGGTGGATGCCGTCGTAGCTGCCGGGAATGCCGTGCCGGGCCATGATGGCCAGCGACTCCCTGATCCAGCCGTCCAGGTTGTCCGCGTAGGAGACCGGCGCGGCGGTGACGGTCGCGGACGAAGCGCCGGAGGCACCGGTGGCGGCCTCGGACTCGGCACCGACGGCCAGCTTCATCCCCGGGCGAATGAGGGAGGGATTGCTCCCGATGATCTCCCGGTTGCCCTCGTACAGCTTCTGCCAGCCGCCTGCGACGGCGTAGCTCTGCGCGATCTTGGAAAGGGTGTCCCCGGAGATCACGGAATGCGTGACGATCGCTGCCTTCTGCGGGGAAACACTTCCGGTGACGGCGGCCGGCACCGCGGCCTTTTCGGTGGTGGCGGCCTGGGCCGGGGCGGCCGAGGCGAAACCCGCTCCGATCAGCGGAAGCACCAGGGCGACTCCGCCCGTGGCCGCGGCGATGAGGCCACGGGTCCGGAGGGTGGACGAGCGGCGACGGTACGTACCCGTTGCGGTCATGGTGAATTCCTCTCCGTCGCCTGCGAGGTGAGCTGTCGGGTTCAGACTGGAGATGTCTGGCCGCACAGAATGCGACTTCACCCCGAGCCGTTCCGGATACCGGACCGGCGGCCTACCTGGTTCCCCCGCTCCTGCCGTGGACAAGTGGGTCGGGTTTCTCGGACGGCGGCAGGATTCGGCGTTCCGTCCGGATTGACGGTGACCGTAGGCGAGAAAAGCGGAGCGGAACAAGCCCGAATTTTTTGATCACAATTGATTCACATGATCAATTCATGGAATTCGCAGTAATCCACCTCACAGATCGAACTCGACTCGCCTTGCGCGACAAGGGGAGCCGAATCGCGGACCGACCCTCCGGCGGGTCTTTACGTGACTCACACCACGAAGCGACAAAAGGGACATTCCGCCCACCCCTCAAACGGCGCAACAATTACCGAAAGCGGCCTTACCGGCTAAATTTGCAACTCACTTCAAATGTGAGCAAAAGGGACATCTCTTCGTTCTGTCGGGTGAACGTCGGAACCAGTCACGTGCGTCTTCGGCACGGAACACCTGAACGCCCCCACAAGCCGGGCATGCGGACCCGGGCGTCGTCGCGTGGCCGGTCGGCCACACCGAGGAGGCCGACCGGGGCGCCGTCGCGGGCGACCAGCACGGCGGCGGTGCGGCCGTCCTCCTCCGGCCGTGCGGGCGGGTCCAGCCGGGGCTGTCGACGGCGAGGGCACGGCCGTCCACGGTGGCGGCGACGCGCCGGTGCCGGGCTCGGAGGGAAGTCCTTCACGGGCGGGCCGCACGAGGTCACGGGAGCGGCCCGCGACGACGACGGCCCACGTCGGGGATGCTCGCCGGGGCGCTCGGCCGCCGCGGCGAGGCCAGGGTCATGTCCCCGGCCCTCAGCCGCCCGGCGGGCACCACCTCCTCGGTGTCGCCCTCACCCGGCCGCGTCGCCGCCGCGGGCCCGAGATCGAACAGACCGCGCACCGACTCGGCAGTCCGCGCGGTGGCCAGTGCCTCCGGGGCGCCGGGCGTCACGAAGACGACGATCAGCGAGGCGCCGTCCAGCACCTGCCCGATCACCGCCGTCCCGAGAGCGGCGACCACCGTCGAGAGGTCCACGTCCAACGTCCGGTCCCCAGGGCCCTCTCCCTTCCCGCCCGGACTCCCAGCCGCCCGCGGCGTACGTCAGCGCATGGAGCGGACCCCGCGCCGGGCAGGTACGGGACCGCGCACATGGCGACCGCCTTGCAGGCCCTCGCCACCGTGGAACACCCGCGTCCCGGGCTGCGTGGCACCCCGGCACCGGGAGCCGTCCGGCCCGGCGGGACGGGCAGAGGACCGTCCTCACACCACCGCCGCAGCACCGCGTGCGGAAGCAGACCCGCACACCTACGCTCAGATCTGGATCAATGCCGCCAACCGCCGTGACCCGACAGGAAGCGAGATCTCCATGGAACGGCGCGGGTTGTCGGGACTCGGCGGGGAACTCGCGGCGGAATTCGCCGGAACGCTGATTCTCATTCTCTTCGGCTGTGGGGTGGTGGCCCAGGTCGCGGCCGGCGGCGCGCTCACCGACCCGCCGGGCGGACTCGGAAACCACGACAGCATCGCCTGGGCCTGGGGGCTCGGAGTCACCCTGGGCATCTATGTGGCGGGCCGACTGAGCGGTGCTCACCTCAATCCGGCCGTGACGCTCTCGCTCGCGGCGTTCAAGGATTTCCCCTGGAGGAAGGTCGCACCCTATTCCCTCGCACAACTGGCGGGCGCCTTCGTCGCCGCACTGGTGGTGCGCTGGAATTACACCGAGGCACTGGCGAGAGCGGATCCCGGACACACCATCAAAACACAAGGCGTCTTCTCGACCCTGCCCGCCAACGGCAATACCGCACTCCCCGTCACCGAATGGGGAGCGCTGCGGGACCAGATCATCGGAACCGCCATTCTGGTCCTGCTGATCTTCGCGGTCACGGATCTGCTCAACACGCCACCGGGCGCCAATCTCAGTCCGTTCATCGTGGGGCTCGTCGTGGTGGCCATCGGCATGGCATTCGGCACCAATGCCGGATACGCGATCAATCCAGCCCGCGACCTCGGGCCCAGACTGGCGAGTTTCCTGACGGGTTATGGGGAGGCGTGGCGGGACCAGTACGGGAACCTCTACTTCTGGGTGCCGATCGTGGGCCCGCTCGTGGGCGGCCCGGTCGGCGCCTTTCTCTACAAGTACCTCGTCGGCCGATTCATCCCCGCCGCGGAACCGGAGCCGGAGGGCAGCATCCCGACGCCGACGGAGAGATGACGGCGTCGGATTCTGGCAGGACGAGGGCGGGTTGCGGGAGCACTGGCGGGAGTCGAGGCGTTGGGAACCGCGGTGGGACGACGAACGGCGCTCCGAGCGGTACGAGGACTGGAAACGGGCGGTCGAACGCTCCCTCGACCGGGTCCGGGTGCCCTGCCCCGGCCCTCCCGCCGACAGCCGGTGCGGCGTACCGGACGTACGGGCGTGGCCGGGGACACGCCCGTACGGTGTGCTGGAGTCAGGTACCGGTGCGCAGTCCGGCGAGCAGGTGGTAGACGGTGTCGGTGCCCCGCCGCAGGGCCTCGACGCCGATGTGCTCGTCGGTTCCGTGCATGCGTTTGAGCATGTCCCGGTCCACCGTGAACGGATACATGCCGTAGACGGGGATGTTCTGCTCCCGGAACGGGACGGCGCTGGTGACCGCCTCGAACTGGCAGGCGGTGGCCCTCGTTCCGGGGTGCGTGCGGCGCACGGCCGCCTGCCAGGCGCGGAAGACGTCCGTGTCGTGCGTGGAGTCGGGCGTGGCGAGGTAGCCGCGCAGCCGGTCCAGTGCCTGCTGCTCGCTCTCGCCGGGGTTCCCCACGACGGTCAGTGTCGCCCGGTTGCCGATCAGGGAGCGCAGTTCGGCGACGATCCGGCCGGGGTCGTCGGCGCCGGGGAGGAAGGCGGCGCGGAACTCAGCGGTCGCCGTGCCGGGCACGATGCTCGGGTAGTAGCCGGACCGGGCCGCGGTGAAGGCGAGGGTGGTCCGCAGCATCGCGTTGTGCAGTTCCGGTGTCGCGCTGAGCCGGATCACCGCTTCACCGGCCCGGTCCCGCTCCTGTTCGCCGCGGGCGGCGAGCATCTGCCGGACGGCCTCGGCGAGTTGTCGGTCCGTGGTGGCCTCGGCGAGTTCGGCGAAGTAGCGCACGGACAGCGCGTTGGGGCGGATGTGGGCCCGCCAGTCCCCCAGTTGCTCCAGCACCTCCCCCAGCCGGATCACGGCCTGCCCGGTGAACGGCTTGGACGTGTGGGTGGCGTACGAGGAGGTCTCCAGCCGCAGCAACAGGGACCGTTTGTCGTTGCAGGTGAGGGAGGCGATCATGGGGGTGCTGCCGTCGCGCTGGTCGAGGACCCAGCCGCCCTCGGTGATGACCGCGCCCGCCTCGACCCTGCCGGGATGCTCGGTGAGGAACCAGCGCACCCCGTAGGGTCCTTGTTCCTCGTCGCAGTCGGACCAGAACACGATGTCGCGGTCGAAGGCCGCGCCCTCGCGGACGTGCCGCAGCAGGGCGGCGACGAAGGCAGCGTTGACGCCCTTCATGTCGAGCGCGCCGCGGCCGTACAGCTTGCCGTCCTTGATCTCGCCGGCGAACGGGTCCGTGGTCCAGGCGTCGCCGATGGCGGGCACGACGTCGGAGTGGCCGAGCAGGACCAGTGGCTTCTCCCGGGCCGTCCCGCTGCCGGGCACGCGTGCGAAGAAGTGAACGTTGCCGTCCTTGGGGGTGGGCACGATCTCGGTGGCGATCCCGGCGGCCCGGAAGATGTCCTGGAGCATCCGGGCGTACGGCTCGGTGAGCGCTCCGTCGCCGGGGTTGCTGGTGTCCTGACGGATCATGGCGACGGCGAGCTCCACGGGGTCGGTGGGGTCGCCGTCGAAGACCGCCGCGCCCGTGGTGCGCACGGCGGCCGAGGCGCGGGGCGCGGCGGCGGTGGCCGCGCCCAGGCCCAGCAGCGTCCCCGCGACGGCCGTCGCACCGGCTCCGAGGACGGACCGACGGGACGGGCGGGTGCCGACGAGGCCGTCCAGGCAGGCGGAGATGACCGCGTCCGGGTTCTCCTGGTGGGCGTAGTGCCCGCCCTCGACGGACCGGAAGGTGCACGTGCCCCGGGTCCAGTCGGCCCAGCGGCGCACCGTCACCTCGGGCACGTGCGGGTCGTCGGCGGCCCACACGGCGCGCAGTTCGACGTCGGGCACGGGGGTCCGGCCGCCGTCGTAGCGTCCGGACAGCCGCAGGTCGGCGATGACGGGAGGCAGCAGCACCTCCTCGAACTCGGGGTCGGCCAGGAGTTCGGGATCGGTCAGCCCGGTCCCGGCGACGAAGGCGCGCGCGTCCTCGACGGTGACCTCGTCGCCGTCGCCGTGGAAGTCGCCGGGGCACTGTCCGGCCACCGCGCACAGCCGTGCGACCGGCACCCCGGCGTCGAGCAGCCGGCCGCACGTCTCGTACGCCAGCAGCGCACCGAGGCTGACTCCGATCAGCACCAGGCGCCGCCCGTTGCGCGCCGCGCGCACCTCGGCCGCCACGGCGTCCGCGTAGACGGCCATGTCGACGACCGGTTCCTCGTCGATGCGGGTGCCCCGTCCCGGCGGTGTGACCAGGGCGAGCGCGGTGTCCGCGGGGAGCCGACCGCGCCAGCCCGCGAAGGTCGAGCCGTGGGCGCCGGTGGGGGCGAAGCAGACCACGAGCGTGCCGGTCGTCCCCCCGCCCTCCGGTTCGTTCTCCGGTATGCCGAGCCAGGGGGTGCTCATGCCTGGTCCTCCTGCGGGGTCTCGCGGCACAGCGCGGCGATGGCGGTGACGGTGGGCGCGCCGAGGATGCGGCGCAGGGGTACGCGCCGGCCGGCCGTCGCCACCAGCCGGTTGGCGAGCCGTACGGCGAGCAGGGAGTGGCCGCCCGCGTCGAAGAAGTTCTGGTCGGCCGAGGCGGGCGGTGCGCCGAGCAGTTCCTCCCACAGGGCGGCGACGGCGGCCTCGGTGGCGTCGGACGGGGTGAAGCCGGTCGTCCGTTCCCGTCCGATGCCGTTCACGAGGGCGCGCAGGGCGGTACGGTCGAGCTTGCCGTTGGTGCTCACGGGGAGCGTCGGGACCTGCTGGACGCGGGCGGGGAGCATGTAGTCGGGCAGCCGGTCGCGCAGGTATCCCCGCAGGGCGGCGGGGGCGATCTCCTCGTCGGCCGTGCAGCAGGCGACTACGCGTGCCTCGCCGTCCTCGGTCTCGGCGTAGGCCCCGGCGTCGGTGACGCCCGGTGCCTTGCGGAGGGTGGCCTCGATCTCCTCCAGTTCGACGCGGTAGCCGCGGATCTTGATCTGGTTGTCGGTGCGGCCGGTGATCTCCAGCGCGCCGTCCGGGAGCAGCCGGCCCCGGTCGCCGGTCCGGTAGTGCCGCACGCCGTCGTCGTCCGTGACGAAGCGGTCCTCGCCGTCGCCGCCGAGATAGCCGAGGGCGAGCGGCGGTCCGCAGACCCATACCTCGCCGGTCGTGCCGGGCGGCAGCCGTCGGCCGAGCCGGTCGCGGACGGAGAGCGAGGCCCCCGCCACGGGGGTGCCGACGGGCACGCGTTCGGCGTCCGCGGGAAGCGCCGCGGTGTCGTACGCGGCGACGTTGGAGGCGGTCTCCGTCATGCCGTACAGGTTGAGCAGGGTGGCGTCCGGCCAGACCTCGCGCAGCCGCAGGACGGTGTCGACGGGCAGGGTGTCGGCGCCGCTGGTGACCAGGACGGGCTGGTGGCGGTCGGACTGTTTCGCGCTCTCCTCCAGCAGACCCGCGATCAGGTGCGGGGTCAGGAAGAGGTGGGTGATCCGCTCCCGGTGGACGGCGGCGGCGAACAGGACCGGGTCGAGGAGTTCGTCGGTGCCGAGCACGACGGACGGGACGCCCCGGAGCAGTCCGCCCAGGATTTCCCAGGGCGAGGCGACGAGGGCGAGGGACTTCTGGACGGCCAGCACCGCGTTCCCGGGGAACGGGTGGTCCTGCCACATCCACTCCAGTCGGCCGCGCACCGAACGCCTGCTGACGCGCACGCCCTTGGGGTTCCCGGTGGTGCCGGAGGTGTAGACGATGTGGAAGAGGGCGTCGTCGTCGGGCTCCTCCTCGGGTTGCTGGTGCAGCGGGCCGTCGGTGAGGGGGGCGAGCGTGACGCGCGGGGCGTCCAGGGTGGGGAACTGGTCGAGTCCGGGTTCGGCCAGCACGCAGTGCGGTCCGGTCTCCTCCACCATGCGGCGCTGGCGTCGCACGGGGATCGCGGGGTCCAGTCCGAGGTAGGCGGCCCCGGTCTTGAGCACGGCGAGGACTCCGGCGACGGCGGCGGGGCCGCGCTGCGCGGCGAGGGCCACCAGGCTGCCGGGGCCGGTGCCCCGGGCGGCGAGCCGGGCGGCGAGCCTGCCGCTCCAGTCGTCGAGTTCGCGGTAGGTGAGGGTGGTGCCGCTGTGGCGCAGGGCTACGGCCCGGGGGCGGGCCGCCACCTGCTCGGCGAAGCGTTCCAGCAAGGTCGGCGAGGTCATCGGTGGTCGCCTCCGGGCAGCAGGTCGAGGGAGCGGATGGTGGTGTGCCGCGCGCGCCCGGGATCGGTCAGGGCGCGCAGCGCGATCAGGGTGGACTCCAGTACGTTGCGGGCAGCCGTCGCATCGAGCAGGTCCTGCTGGTGGGCGTACTGGAGCAGCAGCCGCTCGGGGCCGTGCGGCTGGACGTAGAGCGCGCAGTCGTATTTGGTGAATCCGGTGTCCAGTTCGACGAAGCGGAAGCCGACGCCCGCGGCGGTGGTGGCGCGGGCCGGGTACGGCAGCATGTTCAGCATCGTCTGGAAGACCGGTGTCGCCGCGGAGCTGCGGGAGGCCGCGGGCAGCCGTCGCAAGGTCCAGGAGAACGGGTACTCGGCGGCGGCGTACGCGTCGTAGACCGTCTTAGCGACCCGGGCGGTGAAGTCGGCGAGGGTGACGGACGGGTCGACGGGCAGCCGCAGCGGCAGCATGGCGAGGGTGAACGCCGGGACCTCGGCGGCCTCCGGCCGTTCCCGGCCCGCCATCGGCGCGCCGACGATCACCTCGTCGGCGTCGGAGTAGTAGCCGAGGGCCAGCGCGTACGCGGCGAGCAGCGGCACGAAGACGGTGGCGGAGGCGGACAGCGCGGTGTCGCGCAGCCGCCGCGTCAGGTCCTCGTCGAGCACCGCCTCGGTGATGCCGCCCCGGTAGGTGGGCGCGACGGGGCGCGGCTTCTGCGCTATCTGGAGTGCGGGGAGTTCGCCCTCGAGCCGGCGCTGCCAGTACTCCCCCGCCTCGGCGACCTCCTCGGTGGCCAGCCGGGCCTCCAGGTGGTCGAGGTAACGGTCGTAGCGGGCGGCGCGTTCCGGGTCGGGCGCGGCGGGGCGTCGTTCGTAGAGTTCGGCGAGGCGTTGGAACAGTACGGTGGCACCCCAGCCGTCGAGGAGCAGTTCGTGCATGGTGACGAGCAGCCGGTGCTGTCCGCCGGGCAGCCGGAACAGCTCGGCGCGCAGGGCCGGTTCGGTCAGGAGGTCGAAGGGTCTGGCCGCCTCCCGCGACGCCGTCGCCCGGAACCCCTCCTCGGTGGTCTCGCGCACCCGGCCGGACAGGGGCACGTCCCAGTGCGGGTAGTGCTGCACCACTTCCTGTGTGCCGGGCTCGTCGGTCTCCGCGAACCGGGCGAGGAGCTGGGGGTTCTCGGCGAGCAGTTGCCGCCAGGCCCCGGCCAGCCGGGGCACTTCCAGGGGGCCGTCCAGTTCCAGTGAGCCCTGGTAGCTGTAGTAGGGGCTGAGGGGGTCGAGCCGCCAGTGGAAGTAGACCCCGGCCTGCTGCGGGGTGAGCGCGCGGGTGCGGGGGGCGTGCGGGTCCGTCGGCCGTGCGCGGGGGTCCTCCGTCGGCTCGTGGCGCTCGCCGGGCCCGGCGAGTGCGGCGAGCGCGGCGGGGCTGCCGTCGCGCAGCACGTCGCGCAGGGCCGCCGAGGATCCTGTCCGGCGCAGTGCCGCGACCAGACGCATGGCCTGGAGCGAGTCGCCGCCCAGCGCCAGGAACGAGTCGTCGCGGCCGACCCGCCCGGTGCCGAGGACTTCCGCGACGAGGGCCGCGATCGCGGTCTCCGTCGCGTCGCGCGGCGGGGTGTAGGGGCGGTCGTCGGGGCGGCTGCGGCGCGGGGGTGCCGGGAGCGCCTTGTAATCGGTCTTCCCGTTGCGGGTGAGCGGGATGCGGGGCAGGGCGACGAAGGTGTGCGGCACCATCGGTGCGGGGAGCCGTTCGGCCAGGTGGGCGCGGAGTGCCGCTTCGGGTGCCTCGTCCCCGGCGGTGGTGAGGTAGGCGACGAGGCGGGGCGTTCGGCCGGCCGCCGGGGTGTGGGCGCTCTCGCGGGCCACCAGGGCGCCGTCGTCGTCCGGGGTGTGGACGGTGACGGCGCAGGCGGCGACCGAGGGGTGGCCGCCGAGCACGGCCTCGATCTCCGCGAGTTCCATGCGCACGCCGCCGAGCTTGACCTGGCGGTCGACCCGGCCCAGGTACTCCAGTTGGCCGTCGGGCAGCACGCGCACCGCGTCCCCGGTGCGATAGAGGCGCCCGTCGCCGTCGCCGAAGGGGTCGGTGAAGAAGGCGCGGGCGGTGCGCTCCGGGTCGCCGAGGTAGCCCCGGCCTACGACGGGGCCGCCGACGAAGAGTTCTCCCGTCTCGCCGTGCGCGCAGGCGTGCCACAGCCCGTCCTCGGGGCGCAGCACGTACAGGGCGGCGTTCCCGACGGGCGAACCGATCGGCAGGTGGCGGGTGTCGGCGGCGGGCCTGCCGAGTACGGCGTGGGTGACGTCGTCGGAGCACTCGGTGGGGCCGTAGGCGTTGAGGAGCCGGATGCCGGGCATGGTGTCGTGCCAGCGCGCGGCGAGGGCGGGCGGCAGTTCCTCGCCGGTGGCGATCATCCAGCGCAGTGCCCCGGGCCGGACTCCCTCGGCGTCGTGGGCGTCGAGCAGGAAGCGGATCAGGGTGGGCACGGTCTCCAGGACGGTGGTTCCGCGCCGCCGCACCTCCGCCAGCAGCAAGGCGCCGTCCTGGGCCCGCTCGTCGTCGAGGACCTGTACCCGGCCGCCGACGAGGAACGGGGCGAGCATCTGCCAGACGGAGATGTCGAAGGCCAGCGGCGCGGTCTGGGCGAGCCGGTCGTCGGCGGTGAGGGCGAGGTCGTCGGCCTTGGCCCAGAGGTGGTTGAGCATGCCCCGGTGCTCGACGACGGCGGCCTTGGGGCGGCCGGTCGAGCCGGAGGTGTAGAGGACGTAGCGCACCTCGTCGGGGGCGGGCGGGGCGGTCCGGGTGCAGGGGGTGTCCGCCAGTCGGGGGGTCGTGGTGGGGACGCCCGCGGCGCGTGCCCCCTTGACCAGTTCGCCGTGGTCCTCGGGTCCGCCGGTGGTGAGCAGGAGGACGGCGCCGCTGTCGGTGAGGAGGGACTCGACGCGGCCGGCGGGCCAGCTCGCGTCGAGGGGCAGGTAGACGGCTCCCAGCAGTTCCAGCGCCAGGAGGGCGGTGACGACGTCGCCGCCGCGTCGGCCGCCGACCGCGACGATCCGGCCCGCCGAGACCCCGGTGGCGGCCAGGTGCCCGGCCATGCGGCGGGCGCGGTCCGCGAGTGCGGCGTAGCCGATCGTGGTGTCGCCGTCCTCGACGGCCGTGCGGTCCGGGTGCGCCCGCGCGTGCCGCTCGACGTACGCGTGGACTCCTTCGCCGAGTTCGTAGGGTTCGCTCCGGGTGAGCGCGGCGGCGGCCGCGGCGTCCCGGGCCCCTTCGGCCAGCGGGAGCGCCGGGTAGTGCCCGGGTATGCCGGTCACCTGGCCCCCTTCTTCTCGGCGACGACGAGCAGGTATTCGACGGGCACGCCCGTGCCGCGTGCGTCGGTGGTGTGGAAGCCCTCGGTCATCTCGGCCATCTCCGCCCGCAGTTCCTTCCAGCGCGAGGGCGGCGAGATGGTGTTCCTGGCCGCGATGCAGGGGCCGAAGCAGTTCTCGAAGAAGGCGACCAGGTCCTCGGCGGTGGCGAACGGGTAGAAGAGTTCCCGGCGTTCGGCGGTGACGGTGAACTCGGGGCCGAGCAGTTCGGCGAGGTAGTCCGGGGAGCCCCACAGCATGGGCTGTCCTTGGTGCCCGTTGGGCGAGGGGAAGTAGGCGGAGAGAATCTCCTGGAAGTGGGCGGTCCAGCTGCGGGCCGTCCAGTTGCACATGCCGATCCGGCCGCCGGGCCGCAGCACCCGGGCCATCTCGCCCGACGAGGCGGCGTGGTCGGGCGCGAACTGGATCCCGTAGGTGGAGGTGACCAGGTCGAACGAGGCGTCGGGAAAGGGGAGTTCCTGGGCGTCGCCACGGTGCAGCTGCACCTCGACACCGGCCTGCGCGAACCTTTCGCGGGCATCGGGGAAGAACTCGTCGGTGAGGTCGAGGCCGGTGACGGCGCAGCCGCGCAGGGCGGTCAGCAGGGCGACGTTCCCGTTGCCGGTGGCGACGTCGAGGTGGCGGGTGCCCGGTGCGGGGGCGAGCCGGTCCACGAGTTCGCCGGCCCCGGGCCGCAGCAGGTCGGCGACGTGCCGGTACTCGCCGTACGACCACATGGTGCGGTTGATCTCCTGGACGTTCCGGTCGATCGTCATGCGGATCCCCTTCAGAGTGTGAGCCGGGCGCCCACGCCGACGGCTTCGGCACGGGCGAGGACGCTGTCGGCGACGGCCACGTCGAGGATCGACATGCCGAACGGGTTGCTGATCACGGTCTCCTCCGGGTCGCGGCGGCCCGGGTGGCGGCCGGTCAGCACGTCGCCGAGGGTGCCGTCGACACGGCGGGCGCCGGGGCGCGCGGTGACGCCCTCGCGCGGGGTGCCGTCGGGGCCGAGCAGGGTGCCGGCCCGGTGCATGCGTCCCAGCAGCCGGCGCGGGTCGTCGCGGACCAGGCTCCAGTCGTCGACGATCACGGTGCCGGCGGCGAGCACGGCCGCCTCGGTGAGGTCGTCGAGCGACACGTGGCACACCAGGGCGCCCGGCCTCAGCCAGTCGGGCTCGATGTAGCCCTCGGTCACCGTGGTGACGGGCACGACGAGTTCGGCGTCCCGCACGGCCTCGCGCGGGTCCTCGGCGAGCACGGTCTCGATGCCCGCGGCCCCGGGGAGCGAGGCGATGTACGCGGCGACGGCCTTCGCACGCTCGGGCGCCAGGTCGTACAGGGCGATCCGGTGCAGGGTGGGCACGGTCTCCAGCAGCAGCGCCGCGTGTGCCTGGGCGAGCGCGCCGCAGCCGATCAGCGCCAGTGAGCGCGGCTCCGGCACCGCCAGATGGCGGACGGCCAGGGCGGTGACCGCCGCTGTGCGCATCGCGCTGATGTACGCGGCCTCCATGAGTGCGCGGGGGCGGGCGGTCTCCGGGTCCAGGAGCAGTGTGAAGCCCTGGGAGCGCGGTATGCCGCGGCCGGGGTTGCCGATCGAGGCGTTGATGGTCTTCATGCCGATGACCGGTGGCCGGCCGTCCTGGACGAGCGCGCCGGGCATGGCCAGCAGCCGGGCCTGGTCGCCCTCCGGGGTGGTCCAGCCGAGGTACGCCTCCTCGGGCAGGACCGACTGCCCGGCGGAGTGCAGGGTGAGCGCCTCGGCCACCGCCGTCACGATGTCGACGCCGCGGGCGGCCTCGATGACGTCCGCACGGGTCAGATAGCGGAAACGGCTGTCGGGATAGTGCTCGAAGTCCATGGCGGGCGGGGCTCCTTGGCGTGAGGTCCGATACTGACGGGGAAGGGCGTGCGGGGGTGGTTCAGCCGGCGGTGGCGCGCGGCCCGCGCAACACCGCGAAGGGGACGAGTGCGCCGAGCAGCAGCACGCAGGCGAGCGCGATCCACCCGGCCGTGCCGAGGGCGAGGACGACGCCGGTCATGAGCACCGGACCGGCGACCCGGTTGGCGACGGTCCGGCTGGTGTTGAACAGCACCAGGTAGGCGCTGCGCGCCCCCTGCGGTGCCAGCTCGAAGGACAGCGTCCACGAGGCACCGACCTGGAGCAGTTCGGCGAAGGTCAGCAGGACGACCGCGCCGCCGAGCACCAGCAGGGCCGGGTTGCGGCCGAAGCCGGGCGCGGCGGCGAAGGCCAGGGCGCCGAGGGCGAGCAGCAGGGCCGCGGCCGCGTACGAGTACCACGCCCGGCGGGTCGTGCCGTAGCAGCGGTTGAGCGGGTACTGGAGGGCGATGCACAGCACGGTGTTGACGGCGTACAGGATGCCGACATAGCGCTCCGGTACATCGGTCTCGGTGACGAGCCACAGCGGGAACGCCACGTTGAGGACCGGCATCCACAGCGACACCAGCGCGTTGTAGGCGGTGAACCCGAGCAGCGCGCGGTCCTTGAGGAGCGGGGCGACCCGGGCGCTGTCGGCGGTGGCCGCGGTCTCCTCCGCCCGTGCGGTGGCGTACACCCCGGCGACCACGACGTAGGCGACCGCGCCGCCGATCAGCAACGGCCGGAACGCGCCCGGCGCGCCGGAGCCGAGCGCGGCCCCGGCGATCAGTCCGCCCAGGCTGATGCCGAGGTTGACGACGGTGCGCTGCACGGCCATCACCTTGGCGCGCAGGCTCTCGGGGGCCCGGGCGCCGACGTACGACTGCACGAGCGGGGGCGAGGACTGCTCTGTGACGGCGACGAGGGCGACCACGACGAGGAAGCTCCACCAGCCGTCCACCCACAGGTAGCCGATCGTGGCCAGGGCACGCAGCAGCATCACCCCGATCAGCACCGGCTTCGGTCCCCATCGCCCGGCCAGCCGCGCGATGGGGACGGCGGCGGCGACGGCGACGGCGCCGCCGATCGTCAGCCCGGCGCCGACGGAGGAGGTGCTGAGATGGGCGACCTTGACGAAGTAGATGGTGGAGACCGCGAGGAACAGTCCCGTACCGGTCCACTCGATCAGCGTGGCGCCCTGGACCAGCGGCAGGAACTGCCGGTAGCCGGAGTCCTGCGCCTGCGGGGCGGGAGTGGTGGTGGTGCTCGTGCCCATGGTCAGTGCTCCTGGTGCTTCCTGTCGAAGAAGAGGCCCTCGCGGCGCAGCCGTTCCATGGCCGCGGCGATCTCCTTCACGATGCCCCGCTCGCCCGCCCAGTCGTCGGAGTAGAGGGTGTCGTGGTACTTCTCGCCGCCGTCGGCGGCGAGGCAGACCGCGATCCGGCCGTCCGCGTGGCCGTCGTCCTGGTCGCTGAGCAGCGCGCGCACGGCGCAACCGCTGGATCCGCCGAGCACGAGGCCCGTGTCCTCGGCGAGGATGCGGCAGACGGCGATCGCCTCGATGTCGTCCACGCGAACGGCGCGGTCGTAGCTGCCCGGACCCTTCAGCAGCACGGAGGGCCGGCTGGCTCCTATGCCGGGGATCAGGCGGCGCCCGGTGCCGCCCGAGACGGCCGTGGAGCCGGTGACGTCCACGGCGACGACGGCGATGTCCGGGCGGCGTTGCCGCAGGTGGGCGCCGATCCCGGCGAGGGTGCCGCCGGTGGAGACCGGTATGTAGACCGCGCCGAGGCGGGGGCCGGCCTGCTCGGTGATCTCGGGGCCGGTGGTGCGGCGGTGGATGTCGGGCGCGGCGGGGTTCTCGTACTGGTTGGGCCAGCGGTAGGCGGGGTTGCGCGCGCACAGTTCGCGGACCGTGCGCAGCCGGGTCAGCAGGTATCCGCCCTGGCCGTCCGGTTCGTCGACGACGATCGTGCGGGCGCCGCGCTCGGTGAGCGTGCGGAGGGTGGTGTGCGGGGTCTTCAGGTCGACCACGGCCAGGAACACGCAGTCGATGGCCGGCAGCAGCCGGGCCAGGGCGAGGCCGAGGTTGCCGGAGGTGGATTCCACCACCACCGTGCCGGGGGCGAGCGGCCGTTCGTCGTGCAGCGCCCGCAGGAGGGCGACGGCGCTGCGGTCCTTCACCGATCCGGTGGGGCCGTGTTCCTCCAGCTTCAGTCCCAGACGCCGAACCCGGCCCCGGTGGGCGACGTCCAGGAGGAGTAAGGGAGTGCGATGGATGGCCCGCGCGAGGACGGGTCGGACAGGCGTCACTGCTTCCCCCCGTGCGATGGGTCGTCGGCCCTTCCGGTGGTCCGGCCGGGATGCCTTCGCTGTGCGACCTCAGACACTAAGCGGGCCCGCCCCGCTGTCACCATGCCGTTCCGCAGGGGGCCCACCGCTGTTGGCGAGAACCGTGCTTGACGCGCCGTCGGCGCCCTGTTTCCGGCCGGTCCGGTCCCCCGCGCCGACGGCCGTCCCCCGGGCGGTCCGGTGCGGGCGGGGCGCGGCGGGCAACTCGAAATGGCCGGTTCGATTCTGCCGACGCCGCGCGCCACGCCGTGTGCGGCACCGGTCCGCGCGGGTGGCCCGTACGGTCGCGCGGACGGTCTTCCCGGGCCGGGGCCGGGACCGTCGCATCGGCCTCGGCCCCGGCCCGGTCCTGCAGTACGGTGACACCGGGGTCGGCCCGGGACCGTGCCGCGCGGGCGGGGACGGGCCGGGAGACGCACGGCCGTCACGCCCGCGCCCCGTTTCCCGCACAGAGGTGGAGGGACACGCACATGGACCGACATGCCATGAACTGGATCGGTACGAACCGGTGGGACACGGCGAGGAACCTGCCGCCGTCCCGGCGCGCACCGGCGTCTCCCGGCGCCGGGACGCCGCGGTGAGCGCCGCCGGGGTGGCGGCCGTGGAGCTGACCCCCGCGGCGGCCGAGCTGCTGCGACGGCTGCGCGCGGCCCACGGCCCGTTGATGTTCCATCAGTCGGGCGGCTGCTGCGACGGCAGCGCGCCCATGTGCTACCGGGACGGCGAGTTCCGTACGGGTGGCTCCGACGTACTGCTGGCCTCCCTCCGCGTCGACGGGGTGCCGGAGAGCATCCCCTTCTGGATCTCGCGGAGTCAGTTCGAGGTGTGGGCGCACACCCGGCTGATCGTCGACGTGGTGGAGGGACGGGGCAGCGGATTCTCGCTGGAGGCTCCGGAGGGGGTGCGGTTCCTGATCCGTTCCCGGCTCGTCGGTCCGTGAGCGCGCGGCGCGCCGAGGCAGGGCGCCTGGTACCGGCGTTTGCCGCAACGGCAAGGATCCTTGTGGCTGCGGCGGGCACGGCCGAATGATCGTGGCATCGGCGGTACCGGCACCGCCGGGCGCCCGGCCGGGTGCCCGGCGCCCACGGCCGGACCGCCGCCGCCCACGCCTGCGAGGAGAGAACCGTGCCGTCCACCCATCCGTCCTTCCCCGCTCCGTCGGCCGCCGTCCACCGCTTGGTGGAGGTGCCCGGAGGCCGCATCCATCTGGTGGAACAGGGCAGCGGCCCCCTGGTTCTGCTGGTGCACGGCTTTCCCGAGTCCTGGTACTCGTGGCGCCATCAGCTTCCGGCACTCGCCGCGGCGGGTTTCCGCGCGGTCGCGATCGATGTGCGCGGGTACGGCCGTTCGTCCGGCCCCGGGGAGGTGGAGGCGTACCGGATGCCCGCCCACGTCTCCGACAACGTCGGGGTGGTACGGGCGCTCGGTGAGCGGACCGCGACGATCGTGGGGCACGACTGGGGGGCGGTCATCGCGTCCGGCAGCGCGCTGCTGAGGCCCGACGTGTTCACCTCCGTGGGGCTGCTCGGCGTCCCGTACGCCCCGAGGAGCGGCCCCCGGCCGACCGAGGTGTTCGCCCGCTTCGGCGGCGCCGACGAGTTCTACGTCGGCTACTTCCAAGCACCGGGACGGGCCGAGGCGGAGATCGAGCCCGATGTGCGCGGATGGCTGGCCGGGTTCTACGCCGCGCTCTCCGCCGACACGATGCCGCCGGAGGGGGCGGACAGTCCCTTCCTCGTGCCGCCGGGGGCACGGATGCGTGACCGGTTCCCTGCCGGGGTGCTCCCCTCCTGGCTGAGCGAGGCCGATCTGGACTTCTACGCGGCGGAGTTCGAGCGGACCGGGCTGACGGGTGCGCTGAACCGGTACCGCAACGTCGACCGGGACTGGGAGGACCTCGCCGGCCTGGACGGGGCGCCGCTCACCCAGCCTTCCCTCTTCATCGGCGGTGAACTCGATCCGTCGACCGGCTGGTCGGCCGAGGCGATCGCCGACTTCCCCACCACGCTCCCCGGCCTGGTCTCCTCCCGCATCCTGCCGGGCTGCGGCCACTGGCTCCAGCAGGAGCGTGCCGCGGAGGTCAACCGTCTGCTCGTCGGATGGCTGCGCTCCCCGCGGGTGCGCGCCGCCGGGTGAGCGCCCGGCGCGCCGCACGACCGGCCGGCACGGCCGACGCGACGGGGTCGCCGAAGGAGCATCGGCTCAGGGGCCCAGGCTGCTGACGACGTCGGCCGTGGCCGTCAGGCCGTCCTGGATGGTCGGCGCCATGCTCGTGCCCGCGAGGAAGAACCCGAGCAGGGCGCAGACCACCGCGTGCGAGACCTTCAGCCCCCCGTTGCGGAGGAAGATCACCGCGAGGATCAGCAGAAGCAGCACCAGTGAGATCGAAATGGCCATGGCCAACCTCCTCCGCCGCGCCGGAATGCGGCATTCGGCCGCCAGTGTGGCGTAGCGGGGAGGCCGTCCGGTGGACTGGCGTGTCCGCCATCCGGGTGTTGTCCGGCTGTCACGTACCGCCCCGGCGCGCCGGAACGGCCGCCGGGGCCGGTCCCGTCGCCGCGGGTGCCCGCGTCGGGCGTGCGCGGGGAGTGCTCCAGGCCCGCAGGTCATCGGTGTCGAGGCGGCCGGCCTCGGGTTCCTCCCCGGCCCGGCCGCGCTGCGCGCGAGGCCGGCGGGGAGCCGGCGGCCTCGTCACGGCGGCGGTCCCGCGGACGCGGTCCTCGCTCATCCCGCCCGGCGTGCGCCCTCCCGGGGCGCGGGGGTCGCCGGGCCGGGCCCGCAGATCTCCGGCCAGCCGACCGTGCGGTCGCACCAGCGTTCCAGCAGGACCCGGTCATGGCCCACGGCCAGCAGTCCGGCGCCCGACTCGCGCCGGTACGCCTCGACGACCGCGACCAGTGCGGCGGTCGTCGACGCGTCGAGCATCGCCGTCATCTCGTCGCAGATGAGCCAGCGCGGGCGCAGCACCAGTGCCCGGGCGAGGCAGGCGCGCTGCAGCTGTCCGTCGCTCACCTCGTGGGGGCGGCGGCCCAGCAGTTCGGCGGTGAGTCCGACGGCCGGTGCGAGTTCCGCCACCCGGTCCGCCACCTCGGCGCGCCGGCCGGTGGCCCGCAGCGGCTGGGCGATGAGTTCGCGCAGGCTGAGCCGGGGATCGGCGGAGAGCCGGGGCTGCTGGAAGACGACGCCGACGGCGGTGCGCTGTTCACTCGGGGCCCGGTGCCGCCAGCCGCGTACCGGCCGGCCGTCGAGGGTGAGCGTGCCCGCGTCCGGTCGGTGCAGCAGGGCGGCCACCTTGGCCAGGGTGGACTTGCCGCAGCCGCTGGGACCGAGGAGCCCGACGGACTCGCCCGGCTCGATGGCCAGCGAGGCGTCTCGGACCACGGGGGCACGACGGTCGTACCCGGCGGTGATACGGGTGAGTTCAAGCACGGGCGGACTCCTGCGCGTGCGCCGGCGCGCCGTGGTGGCAGGCGAGACGGCCGTCGAACGGGGGTGGTACGGAGCATCGGTCGTCGACGCGCGGGCAGCGGGCCGCGAACGCGCAGCCGTCGGGGAGCGCCCCGAGCTCCGGCGGCATTCCGGGGATGGGGAGGAAGGCGCGCTCCGGCAGTGCGTCGAGGAGCCCGCGGGCGTACGGGTGGCGTGGCCCGGGCTTCCCGAAGAACCCTCCGGCGCCGGCGATCTCGACGATGCGGCCCGCGTACATGACGGCGACGCGGTCGGCGATCCGTTCGGCCGCCGCCAGGTCGTGGGTGATGATCAGCAGCGCCCGGCCGCCGTCGGTGTGGCGGCGCAGTTCGTCCACGGTCCGCTCGACCAGGTCGCGGTCGAGCCCGGTGGTGGGTTCGTCGGCCAGGAGCAGGGGCGCGTCGCCGACCAGGGCGAGCGCGGTGGCGGCGCGCTGGGCGAGGCCGCCGGAGAGCTCGTGCGGGTAGCGGTCCAGGTGGCCGGGCGGGAACGCGGCGCGTTCGGCGGCCCGTTCGGCGGCGGCGCGCAGCTCCGGCCTGCGGGTGCCGGTCAGCTCGCGGAGGGTCTCCTCCAGCTGGGTCCGGACGGTGCGCACGGGGGTGAGGTGGGCCGCGGGGCTCTGCGGGACGAGTCCGACGCGGCGGCCCCGCACCGTACGGGCGAGGGTCTTCTCGTCGGCGGCGAGGAGGTCGGTGCCGTCCTGGAGGACCGCCGAGCCCCCGGTCTCCGCGTTGCCGGGGAGCAGTCCCAGCAGCGCGGAGGCGAGGACGGACTTGCCGCAGCCGCTCTCGCCGACGAGGGCCAGGCACTCCCCCGCCGCGAGGTCGAAGTGCGCGTCGGTGACGGCCGCGATGTGCCGTCCGCCGCGCATCCGGAAGCGGACGGAGAGCCCGCGGACGGAGAGGACCGGGGCCGCGGGGGCCGGGGTTCCGGTGTCCGGGGACGGCGGTCGCGGGGTGGTCGTCACAGCATCAGCTCCGATCGGCGGCGCGGGTTGATCCGTTCCCGCCAGGCACCGGCGAGGCCCGCCAGGGCGAGGGTCGGGACGATCAGGAAGAGGCCGGGGAAGAGCGTCGGCCACCAGTCCCCGGCGAGCAGCGAACCGCGCGCCGTCTGCACGAGGTTGCCCAGGCTCGCCTGGTGGGCGGGCAGCCCCAGCCCCAGGAACGAGAGGGCGGACTCGTGCCACATGGCGTGCGGCACCATCAGCACCGCGGCGAGGCCCGCCTGCGGCAGCACCGCGGGCAGCAGGTGCCGCACGACGACCCGGCTCCGGGAGGCGCCCCCGGAGATCGCCGCGTCGATGAACGGCCGGGAGCGCAGCGACAGCACCTCGGAGCGGACGATGCGCGCGGTGGACAGCCAGTGGGTGAGGGCTATGGAGACGATGACCGGCCCGACGCCGGGCCGGAACATGGCCACGATGAAGATGCCCAGCAGCAGGTGCGGTACGGACGAGAAGGTGTCCACGAGCCGCATGACGACCCGGTCGACCCAGCCTCCGGACGCGGCGGCGAGCGCGCCGACGGCGGTGCCGACGACGGTGGCGGTGAGGCCGGCGACGACGCCGACGAGCAGCGAGACGCGCAGCCCGTAGACGCAGCGCAGCAGCAGGTCGCGGCCGACGTCGTCGGTGCCGAACGGGTGCCCCCAGGACGGCGGCCGGAGCCGGGCCGAGAGGTCGACGGCCTGCTGGTCGAGCTGGACCAGCGGGGGGACGAGGAGGACCGCGAGGAGGACGGCGGCGATGATCCCGGCGGAGCACAGCAGCCGGACGCGGCGGCTGGTGCGGCGGGTGGATCCGAGAACGGTCTCAGCCATCGAAGCCCACTCTCGGGTCGGCGAGCGCGTACAGCACATCGGACAGCAGGTTGCCCAGCACGACCGCCGCGGTGGCGAGCACCGTGAGCGCGGCCAGCAGCGGGAAGTCGACGGAGGTGGCGGCCTGCACGGTGGCCGCGGCGATGCCCGGCCAGCTGAAGACCGTCTCGACGAGCAGCGCGCCGGTGATCAGTTCGGGGACGCGGGAGCCGATGAGGGTGAGCATCGGCAGCATCCCTGAGCGCAGCGCGTGGCCGAGGAGCACGGTGCGTTCGCGCAGTCCGCGGGCGCGGGCGCCGCGCACCGGGTCCTCGTCGAGCGCGTCGGCGACGCCCTGGCGCACGTAGAGGAAGAACCACGGCAGCTGCGAGATCCCGAGCACGGACGCGGGAAGCACCAGATGACCGGCGACCTGGCCGAAGGTGACCGTGTCGCTGGCCGCGTCGGTGAGGCCGCCGGCCGGGAGCACGCCGAGTTTCAGGGCGAAGAACCAGATGGCGAGCAGTCCCAGCCAGAACGCCGGGGCGGCTTCGAGGGTGTACGCGGCGGCGGACACGCACCGGTCGAGCAGGCCGCCGGGCCTGCGGGCGGCCAGGACGCCCAGGCCCGTGCCGAGCACGATGGCGACGAGGAAGGCGGTCCCGGCGAGCAGCACGGACCAGCCGAGGCGCTCGCCGATGACGTCGGCGACGGGCTGGCGCATCACACTGGATTCGCCGAGGTCGCCGTGGAGCGCGGCGGTCAGCCAGTTCCACCAGCGGGTCACCAGTGGCTGGTCGACGCCGAGATTGGCGCGCAGCTGGTCGAGGTTCTCCTGCGAGGCGGTGAGTCCGGCGGTGCCCGCGTACGCCTTGACCGGGTCGAAGGGCGAGGCGGCGGCGACGGCGAAGACGCCGAACGTCACGGCGAGGAGGACGGGCACGGCGAGCAGTGCCCGCCGTCCCGCCATCCTGCCCATCGGCCCCCAGGGGAGGCGGTGGCTCACTTCTTGGGCGTCCAGTCCTCGACGTTCCACCACGGGCCGGTGGCCAGGCCGTGGTCGTGCGGCTCGACCTGGGTGGTGAGCGCGCCGAACCGGTCCTTCACGACGTAGAGGTGGTCGATGTGGGTGAGGAAGGTGTAGCCGGGGTCCTTCACCAGTTCGCGCTGGACGGTGTCGTAGGCGGCCTTGCGGGCGGCCTTGTCGCCCTTCCTGCGGCCTTCTTCGAGGGCCTGGTCGATGGTCCTGTTCTCGTACCGGGCCATGTTGTTGAAGCCGTCGCCCGCCAGGGAGGACTTCAGCAGGGAGTACTGGTCGAAGTCGGGGTCGGCGGGCGATCCGCCGCCGGCGAGGACCGCGTCCTGCTTCATCCGGGGCTCGATGACCTCCCAGGTGCCGGACTCGGTGGTGATGTCGATGCCGACCTTCTTGGCGTCGGAGGCGTAGGCCAGGGCGTGGTCCTGGCGGAGCTTGTCGCCGGTGAGGTACCAGAGCGGGAACGCGGCGCGCACGCCGTCCTTGACGCGGATGCCGTCCTTGCCGGGCTTCCAGCCGGCGTCGTCGAGGATCTTCTTCGCGGCGGCCGGGTCGTGGGCGCGTTCGGTGCCCTTGGTGAACCACTCGCTGTCGGTGGGGACGGGACCGTAGGCGGGCCTGCCCTCGCCGTTGAGGATGGAGTGGACCATGGCCTGCCGGTCCACGGCGACGTCCAGTGCGCGCCGGATCGCGGTGTCGCCCGTGACCTTGTTGTGCGTGGGCAGGGTCACGTTGCGGTAGTCGTAGGTGGTGGCGGCGTACGTCTTCGTGCCGCTGTCCTTGGCGAAGCCCTTGGCCAGGTTGGGCGGCAGGATGGCGCCGTCGAGCTCGCCGGAGCGCAGCCGGGTGGCGCGCACGTCGTCGTCCTTGATGATCACCATGGTGAACTTCTTCACCTTCGGCGCGCCGCCCCAGTAGTCGGGGTTGGCCCGGAAACTCAGCTTCTCGCCCTTGGACCACTTGGTGAGGAGGTAGGGGCCGGTGCCGACGGGGTGGGTGGTGAAGGCGCCGGTGTTGACGTCCTGCCCGGCCGCGACGTGTTCGGGGGCGATGGGCAGGACGGTGCGCTGGGCGAAGGGCGCGTAGGGGTACTTGAGGTGGAAGACGACGGTGTCCTCGCCGCTCGCCTCGACGCTCTTCAGTGCGTCGAGCTCGGTGCGGGAGGCGTTGTTCGTCCTCGGGTCCAGGATGGTGCGGTAGGTGAAGACCACGTCCTTGGCGCCGAACGGCTTGCCGTCGCTGAACTTCACGCCCTTGCGGAGCCGGTAGGTGTACGTGAGCCCGTCGGCGCTCACCTCGGGCAGGGCGGTGGCCAGCGCGGGGTGCAGCTTCATCTCCGCGTCGAGCGTGAGCAGCCCGTCGAATATCTTGGAGTTGCCGTCCTTGCCGTAGCCCAGGAGCGGGCTGAGGCTGTCGGGCTCGTACGCGATGCCGACCACCGCCGAGTCGCCCGCCCCCGAGCCGGAGCCGCCGCCGTCCGGGCCGCTCGGTTTCGAGCAGGCCGCCGCGGACAGCGACAGCGCGGTCGCCAGTGTCACAACGACCGCTCCCCGTATCGATCGGCCCGTCATACTCCGCACCCCTTGTTGATGATCGACTGTTATTGCGAATCAATCGCAATTAAACAGCAGGTAAAGGGGTGCCCGGTACCCGGGTGACGGGACACGGCGGCGCGGATCCGTGCCCGCGCCGCCAACTCCCGTCGCCCGGCGGTCCGCTCCTCCGCCCGGTCACGGCACGGAAAGCTCCACCGGTTCCGCGACGGCCGCACGGATGCGTCCGGCGGATGCCGGGGCCGTCAGCGGGCCGCTCCCGCCGTGAGGACCGCGATCCGGCCGGCGGTGGCGCCGTCGGCGACGCGCTGGACGGCGTCCGCCGCGCCGGACAGCGCCACGCGTTCGCTGACGAGCGGCTCGACGACGCCCTTCGCGACGAGCCGGGAGAGTTCGTCGTGGCAGGCGAGGACCGCTGCCGGATCCTTGGCAGCGTAGAGGCCCCAGTGGAGTCCGAGGACGGAGTAGTTCTTGACGAGCGCGTGGTTCAGGGCCGGGGCGGGGACGACGTCGCTCGCGAAGCCGACGATCACGATCCGGCCCTCGAAGGCGACGCACTTGACGGACTTGGCGTACGCGTCGCCGCCGACCGGGTCGTAGACGACATCGGCGCCGCGTCCGCCGGTGAGCTCCTTGACCGCCGTGACGATGTCCTCGGTGCGGCGGTCGACGACCAGGTCGCAGCCGAGCGCGGCGGCGGTCCGCGCCTTCCCGGGCCCCGAGACGACACCGATGACAGTGGCTCCGGCGGCCTTGCCGAGTTGGACGGCCGCGCTGCCGACGCCACCGGCCGCCGCGTGGACCAGGAGGGTCTCGCCCTCCTGGAGGCGGGCGCGGCGGTGCAGTCCGAACCAGCCGGTCTGGTAGCCGATGTGCAGCGCGGCGGCCTCGGCGTCGTCGAGGGACGCCGGGGCCGGCAGGAGCGCCGACGCGTCGGCGACGGCATACTCCGCGAACCCTCCGTCCGGCAGGGCGGCCGTGGCGAGCACCCGGCGCCCGTCCGGCGTCTCGCCGCAGATCTCCACGCCGGGTGTGAACGGCAGCGGGGGTCGTACCTGGTACTGCCCCCGGCAGAGCAGCGCGTCGGGGAAGTTGACGTTCGCCGCGCGCACCCTGAGCAGCACCTGGCCTTCCCCGGGCACGGGGCGTCCGGTCTCTTCGAACCGCATCACCTCGCCCGGCTCGCCGTTCCGGTGCACTCGCCATGCCTGCATGAGGGGCCTCCACAACGCTGTCGAACACGGTCGGCGATACCACCGCCGCAGCGCATACTAAGCAGTCGCTTGGCTCCTGGGAACGGCCCTGCCGCCGGGACGCTCTCCCGGCGGCCGGTTCAGGCCAGCGAGAGGAAGAGCTTCTCCAGCCGCGCCCGCATCTGGTCCCGGTCCGCCGGCTCGTTCCCGCCGTCGGCCAGGCACTGCTGGAGCCCGGTGGCGATGATCGCGAAACCGGCGCGGTCGAGCGCCCGGGACACGGCCGCCATCTGCGTGATGACGTCCTCGCAGTCCCGGCCCTCCTCGATCATCCGGATGATCGCCGCCAGCTGCCCCTGAGCGCGACGAAGGCGATTGAGGACCGACTTCAGTTCATCGGCCGCGATGTCGAGTTGCACACACCCTCCTCTGATACCCCAAGGGGTATTCTAACCGGAATGGGGACGGATGGGCCGAGTCCCTCCTTGTCCCCGGTGGACGAAAGGAAAACTGTTCGTGACCAGCACCGCCTCCCTCTCCCCCGCCCAGGCCGCGGCCCGGCTCGCGGAGTTCACCGTCGTCGACGTGCGGGCCCCCGGCGAGTACGCCTCCGGGCACGTCCCCGGCGCGCTGAACATCCCGCTGGACCGCCTCCCCGAGGCGGTGCCCGCGCTCAAGTCCGCCGCCGCCCGCGGTCCGCTGCTCATGGTGTGCGCCTCCGGCGTCCGCTCGACCCGGGCCTGCGACATCCTCGCGGCGGCCGATGTCGACGCCACGACCCTGTCGGGCGGGACGTCGGGCTGGGAGAACGAGGGCCGTGCGCTCGACCGCCCCGCCGGTGCCCGGACGACCTGGCCGATGGAACGTCAGGTCCGGCTCGCCGCGGGTTCGCTCGTGGTGGCGGGGCTGCTGACGGGCCTGCGCTTCCCGGCCGCGCGCTGGATCTCCGCCGGTGTCGGCGCCGGGCTGGTCTTCTCGGCCGTGACCAACACCTGCGGCATGGCGGCGGCCCTGTCGAAGCTGCCGCACAACCGCGCCCCGCGCCCGGCCACGGACCTGGACGCGACGCTCCGGGCCCTCCAGGGCTGACCCGCGCCGCACCCGGCGCACGGGGGCCGGCCGCGCGAGTGCGTGACCGCCCCCGGCGCTCGTGCCGACGGGTCAGACCCCGTCCCGGACGAGGGCCAGCAGCCGGTCGAGGACCCGCGGGCCCCCGGCGCGCAGGCCGTCGTGCTCGTACTCGTTCGTGACCCAGGTGCGCAGCCCGCGGATCGCCTCCGCGGTCCGCAGCGCGTGCCCGGTGTCGACGTACATGTCGTCGTGGTAGACGGCGGCGGCGACCGGCACCTCGTTGACGGCCAGGCGCTCGGGGTCGTAGAGCGGTGCCCAGTCGGTGCGGTCGGCCAGCAGATGGGCGGTCTCGCGCAGCGGGCGCAGCGCCGGGTCGACCTCGAAGTGCCAGGGGTGGATGGTCTCCCCGGTGAACAGGACCGGACCGTCGCCCTCCAGCGCGGCGACCGCGTCGAACTGCGGGAATTCGGCGCGCACCCGCTCGGCGGACCAGGCGGTGGGGCGTTCGTCCTGCCCGTAGATCGCCTCGTGCATCAGCGCGTACAGCGGATGCCCGGCGAACGAGGTGGCCGCGCGCACGGCCTCCTGGAAGGTGTCGGAGAGTTCGGGTCCGTGCGGGGTGCGGACGAAGGCGTTCTCCAGGAGGTAGTGCAGCTGGTGGCTGCCGTTGCCGCTTCCCAGCATAATGCCGAGCGACTGGAATCCTTCGGGCGTCAGCCGGTGCCCGGCGCTCTCGGGGCGGTGTTCCGCGAGGTGGGCGGTGATCCGCCGGGCACGCTCGACGTCCTGCGGGTAGCGGGCGTAGTGGGCGGCGACCTTGCGCTCGACCCGCGGATAGGCGGCCCGGTAGACGTCGTCGGCATGGGCGTCGAGGGAGGGCAGTCCGCCGGTGATGAGGACGGCCTTCAGGCCCTCGGGGGCCGCCGACAGATAGCGGACGGCGCAGAAGCCGCCGAAGGACTGGCCGAGGACCGTCCACGGCTCACCGCCGGTCAGCCGGGCCCGGATCAGCTCGCAGTCGTGCACGATGGCGTCGGCCCGGAAGTGCGCGAGATGGTCGGCCTGCTCGCGCGGGCCGCCGCGCAACGGCAGGGTCTGCCGGTTGGCCGGGGTGGACAGGCCGGTGCCGCGCTGGTCGAGGAGCAGTACGCGGAACTCCCGCAGGGCCCTGCCCAGCCACGCCTCCGTGCCGACGAAGCGCCGGGCGCCGAAGCCGGGACCGCCCTCCAGATAGAGCAGCCAGGGCAGTTCCTCCCCGACGCGGCCGCTCGCCACGGCCTCCCGGCCGAAGATCTCGATCTGTTCGCCGTCCGGGTCCGCGTGGTCGAGCGGGACCGTGAAACGACGGTCGGTGAAGACCACGCCGGGGTGCCGGTAACTGCTCACAAGGTGCTCCTGAGTCCGATGTGCCGCGGACAGTTCAGCACACCGCCGCGGCACGGCCGGCCGCACCCCGTGGACGCGGGCCCCGTCCCCGGTCCCGGAGGGCGGTCGGGCGGAGGCGGACTCGGCGCGCGTCCTACCTGCCGCGCCGGTAGCTGCTGCCGTCCCTGGGCCGCACCAGCAGTCCGGCCACCACCAGATACCGGCGCAGCGCCGCACAGTCCTCGTGCACCGTCGACAGCGCGGCGTCGACCTCCCGTTCGGTGTAGCTCCGGTCGCGTTCGAAGAACCTCTCCGCCAGGTGCGTCAGCAGTTGTTCGCGGCGGGCCGTCCTGCGCGGGATCGTGGTCAGACGGCCGTGCGAGAAGAGGGACTCGACCTGGCGGGAAGCGCTTGCGTGGTTGTCGGACATGGCACGGAGCGTCGCAGGCGCCCGTCCTGCGGGCAAAGCGTTTTCGCCGCGCGGTCCGTCGTCGGCCGCGGCACGTCAGTAGCCCCGGACGTCGGGCCAGTGCCGCTGCACGCCGTCGCGGTCCAGGATCCGGGCGAAGGTCTCGTACCGCTCGTCCTCGGCCTGGACCTGCCGGGGTTCGACGCCCTCGGCGACGCGGTGCGCGGCGAGAGCCCCGGCGACCTCGCCGGAGTGGCAACCGTCAGGGGTCCGCAGCGGCTTCCCGCACGCGGGAGGGCGCCCGTCGCCGGCGCTCCGCCGTGCCCGTACGGTGTGACCGACAACCCATGGGTGATCACTCACCCCCGTGACGAAGGCGGTTCCTCATGTCCCTGTTCGATCTGCCCGTCGAGGAACTGCGCGACCACCGCAGCCGGTCGGTGGAACCGGCGGACTTCGACGCGTTCTGGTCGAAGACGCTCGACGAAGCGCGCTCGTACGAGCTCGGCGCCCGGTTCGAGCGGTGCGCGGACACGGGGCTGAGCACGGTCGACGTGTACGACGTGACGTTCGCGGGCTTCGGCGGTCACCCGGTGAAGGGCTGGTTCGTCCTCCCCGCCGGTACCACGCGGCCGCTCCCCGTGGTCGTGGAGTTCATCGGCTACGGCGGCGGGCGGGGCCTGCCGCACACCCATCTGCTCTGGGCGTCGGCCGGGTTCGCCCACTTCGTGATGGACACCCGGGGCCAGGGCAGTGGCTGGATGGCCGGCGACACCCCCGACCCGGTGGGCAGCGCGCCCGCGTTTCCCGGCTTCATGACCCGGGGCATCGAGGACCCGCACTCCTACTACTACCGGCGCGTGTTCACCGACGCGGTGCGGGCGGTGGAGGCGGCCCGATCGCATCCGCTCTCCGACGCGGCGCGCACCGCGGCCGTCGGCGAGAGCCAGGGCGGCGGCATCGCACTCGCCGTCGCCGGGCTGATACCCGATCTGGCAGCGGTCGCGCCGGACGTCCCGTTCCTGTGCGACTTCCCCCGCGCGCTGACCGTCACCGACCGCAATCCGTACCGCGAGGTGGGCAACTACCTCAAGACGCACCGGGGCCGGACCGAGCGTGCGAGGACCACCCTCTCCTACTTCGACGGGGTGCACTTCGCCGCGCGCGGACGAGCGCCCGCGCTGTTCTCGACGGCCCTGGAGGACATGACCTGCCCGCCGTCGACCGTCTTCGCCGCCTACAACGCCTACGCCCACCCGGACAAGGCCATCGAGGTGTACGAGTTCAACGACCACGAGGGCGGCGGGCCGTTCCAGAAGGCCGTGCAGCTCGGCTGGCTGCCCGGAAAGCTGACCGCCTGACCGGACGCGGGACGCGCCCGCGCGCCGCCCGCGCTCCCCGGCGGGCACGCACCGGCCGCGCTCCGGGCGCACCGCACCGCCGTACGCGTACACCGCGCCCGCGCCGGCCGACCCCTCCCGCCCCGATGCGGTACGCGCGGCTGCTGCGTTCCACGCTGCTGCTGTTCGTGGAGGAACGCCTGCTCCGGGTCCGGGCCCTGCTCGCCCTGCTGGTCTTCGCCGCCTTCAGCACGCTGTGGAGCTGCGTCGCGCTCCCGTTGAGCGAGCCGCCGCTGTCGTTGTCGCACACCGCGATCGGCGCGTTCGGGCTCGCCGGGGCGGCGGGCGCGCTCGCGGCGGCGCCGGCCGGGCGGCTGCACGACCGCGGTCTCGCCGGGTGGACGACCGGCGTCGCGCTGGCGCTGCTCACCGCGTCGTGGCTGCCCCTCGCCCTCGTCCGGCACTCGCTGTGGGCCCTGGTGATCGGGGCGGTGCTCCTCGATCTCGCCGTCCAGGCCGTCCACGTCACCAACCAGAGCGTGATCTACGCGGCCCGCCCCGACGCGGGCAGCCGTCTGATCGGCGGTTACATGGTCTTCTACTCCGTGGGCAGCGCCACCGGCGCCGTCGCCTCGACGGCCGTCTACGGGATGGCCGGATGGGGTGCGGTGTGCGCGCTCGGCGCCGCGATCAGCGCGCTGGCCCTGCTCGTGCGGGCGGCGACCCGCAGGGGCACGGCTCCCGCCCGGGCCGTCGGCGCGCCCGCGGGATGACCGCGCGGGCGGCGCGCGCGGGGAGGCGCGGGAGCGTTCGCCGCGCCTCCCCGTGACGGTCGTCAGTGCTGCTCGGTCGCCGGTTCCAGGACGATGACCGGGATCTGCCGTTCGGTCCTTCGCTGGTAGTCGGCGTAGTCGGGGAACGCGTCCACCGCGCGCCGCCACCACAACGACTTCTCCTCACCGGTGGCCTCACGGGCGTTCATGTCCTGCCGGACCGGGCCGTCCTGGAGCTCCACCCGGGGATCGGCCACGACGTTGTGGTACCAGACGGGATGCCGGGGGGCGCCGCCCTGCGAGGCGACCACGGCGTACATCCCCTCGTGCTCGACCCGCATGAGCGGGGTCTTGCGGATCTTCCCGCTCCTGGCTCCGCGGGTGGTCAGGATGACCACCGGCAGGCCGCGCATGGTGGTGCCGTCCGTCCCGCCGGAGCTCTCGAACAGCTCGACCTGATCGCGGACCCACTTCTCGGGGCTCGGCTCGTACTCGCCCTGGAGAGGCATGACATCTGTCCCATCGTCGACATGCGGATACCGAGGCCGCCGGACGCACGGGCGCGGGGACGCACCGACGTCGGGCACCGTGTCCGGCGTGTCCGGCTGCTGCGAGCACTCTGTCATTCCGGCCTCGCCCGCACCGTCCTGACGGATCCGCGTGTCACCGCGGCGGGGCGCGGTTCCGGCGGCACCGGCCGCGCGATCCGCGTCAGGGGTGCGGCGGATCCAGCCTCAGGTGCAGCATCGCCTCGAACCTGGCCTCCGGATCGTCGAGATCGATGCCCGCCACCTCGGCCAGCCGCTTGAGCCGGTAGCGGAAGGTGTTGGGGTGCACGTGGACGGCCGCCGCGGCGGCGGGCACGTCGCCGAAGGTGTTCAGCCACGCGTCCAGGGTGTCCGTGAGGGCGGTGTGGTGCCGGGTGTCGTAGGCACGCAGCCGGACGACCGGGCCGTCGGGGATGTCGTCCTCGGCGGCGAGCCGTTCCTTCAACTCCTCCAGGAGCGAGGCGGCATGGACGTCCGTGAGGCGGGCGGACCGGCGCCGCGAGCGACCGGAGCCGAGGACACGCAGCGCCCGGTCCGCGTCGGCGCGGGAGCGGCGCAGGTCCACCGGGCGGACGGCGAGCCGCCCGACGCCGATGACCGCGGGCACCCGGTCGCCCACGCGGCCGAGGAACGCCTCGGCCGCCCGCAGTGCGTCTTCGTCCGAACGCGTGGGCAGGACGGCGTAGCTGACGCCTCCCAACGACGCCGTGGCCGTGCGGGGGTGGATCGCGGCCAGGTGCAGGGCGAGGGCCTCGGCGACGCGGTGGCCCGCGGCCACCCGGTCGGGGGCGGACGGCTCGCCGGTCACCCAGAGCGCCAGCACGCAGGCGGGCTGGGCGGACAGCCCCAGCCGCGCGGCGGCCTGCGGGGCGTGCAGCCCGCCCTCCAGAACGGTGGCCAGCAGGTCCGCGCGCAGCCGCCGTTCGGCGTCCTCACCCGCACGGCGGCGCAGCAGGTGCAGCGCGGCCACCTTCGCCGCCTCCTGGAGGGCCCGGGTGCGGTCCTCGCCCAAGGGGCCGTCGACCACGACCCAGATCGAACCGAGGATCTCGCCGCCCGCCCGGACGGCGGTCGCGACCCGGGGCTTGGCGGAGACACCGGTCACGTAGACGGGTTCCTCCTTGCGGTAGAGGGCCCGGAAGGCGCCGTGTCGTTCCAGGGCGCGCAGGTTCTCGGCGGGCACCTGGCGGTCGAGGACGGTCGTGATCCTGGCGTCGTCGCCCTCGTCCTGGCGGCTGGAGAAGGCCAGCACCCGTCCGCCCCGGTCCTCCACGGTGACGGGCCCGTCCAGCAGGGCGGCGGTCGCGTTGGCCAGGGCGAACAGGTCGCCCGCGAGCGGTTCGGCGCCGCCGGCGGCGTCGGGGCCGTCCACGGTGCCCAGTTCGTCGGTGGCGAGCAACGACCGCAGCAGGGCGGCGACCTGGGCCCAGGACGCGCCGGGGGTCAGGCCGAGCACGGTCACGCCGGTGCGGTCGGCGGCCTCCGCCACGGGTCCGGCGACCGGGACCGGGGAACGCACCACCACGGCCACCGCACCGAGCCCGGCGGCCCGTTCGACGAGGGCCGCGACGGCCCCGGCGCCGTACACCCCGACACCGAGCACCACCGCTCCGGGCAGCCCGGCCGGTTCGTCCAGCGGGTCCTGGATGAGCACGCCGGTGACGGCGGTGGAGGGGTCGGCCTCCCCCGCCACCACATCGATCAGCGTCGATCCCAGATCGTCGAGGATCCGGCCGAGCACGGCCCGCGGCTGCTCCGTCATCGTCACACGGTAGACGAGCGGGACACGGCCGAGGGCGGCTCCCCCGCCCGCCCGGTCACCGGGCCCGCCCGCGGGCCGCGCGGGCGGGACGCCGCCTCGGGCGCGCGGTCGCCGCCGGTCACGGCGCCCCGGCGGAGTCCGGGGCAGCGGGGCGCCCGGCGGGGGCCGGGTCGCGGGGCGGTCATCGGCTGATCCATTCCGTCGATTCGGTCACCTCGGCCAGCCGCTCGGGGATCGGGGAGAGGCCGAGCCCGGGTGCGCGGGGCACGTCGAGACGGCCGTCCCTCAGTACGAACGGTTCGGTGATGTCGGTGCGGTAGTACCGGTCGGAGGCGGAGGTGTCGCCGGGCAGGGTGAAGCCGGGCAGAGCGGCGAGGGCGACGTTGGCGGCCCGCCCCAGGCCGGTCTCCAGCATGCCGCCGCACCACACCGGGACACCGTGCGCGGCGCACACGTCGTGGATCCGCCGGGCCTCCAGGTAGCCGCCGACCCGACCCGGCTTGATGTTGACGACCGAACAGGCGCCCATGGCGATGGCGTCGGCCGCCGAGCGGGCGGACACGATGGACTCGTCCAGACAGATGGGGGTGCGCACCCGGGCGGCGAGGGTGGCGTGGCCGCGTACGTCCTCCTCGTCCAGGGGCTGTTCGATGAGCAGCAGTCCGTACGGGTCGAGCCGGGCCAGTTGCCCGGCGTCGGCGAGCGTGTACGCGGTGTTGGCATCCACCTGGAGGAGCACGTCGTCGCCGAAGCGTTCCCGGACCGCGCGCACGGGCTCCACGTCCCAGCCGGGTTCGATCTTCAGCTTGATCCGGAGATAGCCCTCGGCCAGGTAGCCGTCGACGGCGTCGAGCAGGGCGGGGATCGAGTCCATGATCCCGACCGACACCCCGGCGGGCACCCGGTCCGCGGTCGCGCCCAGCCACTGGCCCATGGACAGGCCGTGGGCCCGCAGCCAGGCGTCCAGCACCGCGGTCTCCAGCGCGGACTTGGCCATCCGGTGGCCCTTGAACGGGGCCAGTGCCGGGGCGACGGCCCAGGGGTCGAGGTCCGGCAGGGCGGCGAGCGCCGGCACGAGATGACCGCGCAGCACGTCCGCCGCGCCCGCCGTGTATTCCGAGGAGTAGAGCGGATCTGCCATCGTGACGCATTCGCCGTAACCCTCGTGGTGCTCGGTCTCGATCCTGACCAGCAGGATCTCCCGGGTGTCCATGGTGGCGAACGAGGTCCGGAACGGTGCAACCAGCGGCATCGCGATCCGGCGCAGTTCCACACCGACGAGCTTCATCCCTGCTTCTCCTGACGTCTGTCGATCACGTACCAGCCGTCCCGGGTGAATCCGGTGACGGAGTGTCCCTGGGCCATCAGGCCGCCGAGCACCTCGCGCAGCGCGTACCGCCACTCGCGGGCCAGCGACGGGGCGGTGCGGCGCAGCTCCTCGGCCTCGGTGGGGATCCGGGCCAGGACGGTGCCGCCGTCCAGGCGCCCGACGGCGGGACGGCCGTCGGGTTCGGCGTCCAGGCCGACGACCACGTGCTCGCCCGTGTCGTCGGCGGTGACGCGGTGGGAGGCGCCGGCGGCGGCGGCCACGGCGCGGTCGCCGGCCAGTTCCCAGTGGACCATCAGTCGGTCCGTCTCGGTCCCGGCGTTCACCTCGTCCTGCATCGCCCCGTAGAAGTCGGCGAGGTACTCGCTGGGCGCGGCACCCAGTTTGGACAGGTTGAAATAGGCGTTGCGGCTGATCAACGGATCGAAGGTCCAGGTGATCGTGGTGATGCCGCGGGCCAGGGCCCAGGCCCGTTGGTGGAGTTTGACGGCGAAGCCGATGTTGCGGCCCCGGGCGGCGCCGTCCACCCCGGCGATGTGCGAGTGCAGTCCGGCGGTGGCCAGGAAGCCGAGGCAGAACCCGATCATGCGGCCGTCGCGGTGGACGCCGACGACATAGCTGCCGGAGTGGGCGAAGACCCGGAGCAGTTCCGGGGTGATCAGCGGTTTTCCGGGCACCGGCCGCCAGACCCGGTCGAGTACCCGGCAGGCCTCCCGCATCTCGTCGAGCCCGTGCAGTTCGGAGAGGGTCACGCCGGCCCGCCGTGCGGCCAGGCCGGCTGCGGCGGCCGCCTCGGCCGCCCGGGTCCCGCTCACGGTCCCACCCGGTCCGGGGCGCCCGGCGGCTCGCGCAGGAGCGAGGCCACCAGTGAGGACACCAGGGCGGCGCGGCGGGGGAGTTCGGCGACGAGGACGTGTTCGTCGTCGGCATGCGCCCCGCCGCCCACGGCGCCCAGGCCGTCCAGCGTGGGCGCGCCCGCACCGGCGGTGATGTTGCCGTCCGAGGCGCCTCCGACAGCGACCCCGCGCAGCGGGCCGAGCCCCAGCTCCGCGTAGTGCGCCCCGGCGCGTTCGAACAGCTCCGCCGACGAGCTCGGTTGCAGCGGGGGCCGGTCGGGACCGCCGGACAAGGTGAGCGCGGCGCCCGCGAGCGCCGGTGCGAGGGCGTGGACGGCTCGGTCGACCCGGTCCTGCTCGGCGGCCGTCGCGACGCGTACGTCGACCAGCAGCCGGGCCGCGTCGGGCACGGTGTTGCGGGTGGTGCCCGAGGTGGCGACGGTCGGTGTCACGGTGGTGCCGGTCGCCGGGTCGGCGAGCGCGGACAACGCGAGGACCTGGTGGGCGAGTTCGATGGTGGTGTTGACGCCCCGGTGGGGTTCCAGACCGGCGTGCGCGGCGCGTCCGGCGATGCCCAGTTCGTAGCTGGACACGCCCTTGCGCGCCGTCTTCAGCGCGCCCTGCTCGCTCGCCTCCAGGACGAGCACGGCCCGGGTACGGCGCGCCTCGGCCTCGATCAGGGCGCGGGAGGTGGGGGCGCCGATCTCCTCGTCGCCGGTGAGCAGCACCGACACTCCGTCCAGGTCGTCGAGGACGGACAGGGCGTGGAACAGCTGCGCCACGCCCGCCTTCATGTCGAAGCAGCCGGGGCCGGTCAGCCGCCCGCCCGCCACCTCGAAGGGGTGCCGGGCCAGGGAGCCCACCGGCCAGACCGTGTCGAAGTGGCCGAGCAGCAGCACCCGGTCGCCGGAGCCGAAGCGCCAGCGCAGGGCGGGCCGCCCCGAGCCGTCCAGCCACTCGGGCGGGGTCGCGGTGAGCCGGGTGCCGAGAGCGGCGACGGCCCGGGCGCAGTCGGTGACGGCGGACACGTCCGCGCTGGGCGACTCGGTGCGGACCAGTGCGCCGATGTCGGCCAGCAGGTCCGGCAGCCCGGACTCCAGCGCCTCCAGTGCGGTGGCGATCGCGGTCATGTCAGCCCACCTTGGGCGTGGCGCGGGCGCCGTGGTGGATGTAGCGGGTGCCGTCGGCGAGGGCGTAGAACACGACCGGGAACCACGTCTTGAGCCCGGGCCGCCGCACCACGAAGAGGCCCGGCTCGACCGGGCGCAGCTCGTACTCGCGCTCCGTCTCGTCGACGAGTTCGGCCAGCGGTCCGGTGATCCGGTCGCACATGACCAGGCCGCCGTCCCGTTCCACGATCTCCAGCCTGCTGGAGAGCCGCTCGTACACGCCCACGTAGTCGGCGGGGTCCACCGCCACCGGTCCCGCGGCCGGCTCGATCCCGGGGCGCATCGTGACACCGGCGAGGTCGCGCGCGATCTCGGCGAACACGTCGCGGTAGAGGCTTCCGGTGTCACCGCCGTTGGTGAGCAGGCAGATCGCCAGGTCGGCCTCGGGGAGCACCCGGAGGAAGGCGCTCTGCCCGATGGTCCCGCCGTCGTGTCCGTGGACCCGGTGGCCGTCCCAGGTGTCGAGGAACCAGCCGAGACCCCAGGAGTGGGCCAGGACGTACGGGTCGGGGAGCTCGACCTGCGGGGTCTGCATGGCGGCGACGCTCTCGGCCGAGAGGATCCTGGTGCCGTCCTCGGTGACGCCGTTGTCCCTGTGCAGCCGGGCGAACTTCAGCACCTCGCGCGGCGTCGAGCAGATCAGCCCGGCCGGTCCCGCCGAGCGCATCAGTCCCCACCGCGGGGCCTGGGCGGGAGGGTCGCCCAGGTGTCCGATGGCGGCGCGGAAGCGCAGCACGTCCTCCGGCAGGGTCACGGTGTGCGTCAGGCCGAGCGGACTGTACAGGCGTTCACGCATGAGCCGGTCCCACTGCACACCGGTGACGACTTCCAGCACCCGGCCGAGCAGGGTGAAACCGGCGTTGCAATACGACATGGTGGCGCCGAGGGGGTGATTGGGAGCGGTCTCGGCCAGCAGGGCGGCGAACTTCTCCAGGCAGTCGTCGCCCCGGCCGGTGTCGGTGAAGAGGTCGCCGTCGATTCCACTGGTGTGGGTCATGAGATGACGCACCGTCACCCCCTGGGTCAGCTCCTCGTCGGCGAGCCGCAGCTCGGGGAGGACGGAGACGAGCGGGGCGTCCAGTTCGAGCAGTCCCTCGTCGACCAGGGACATGGCCACGGTGGTGGTCCACACCTTGGAGATCGAGCCGATCTGGAACAGCGTGTCGGTGGTCGCCCCGATCCCGGCCTCGGTGTTGGCCAGGCCGACGGCGGCCTCGGCGACCAGTTCGCCGCGGTGCAGGATGCCCAGGCTCGCGCCGGGGACGGAGTGCCGCGCGGCCAGTTCGGCGAGGCGGACGGTCCAGTGGGCGGACAGGTCGGTGGTGGTGTCGGCGGTGTCCGTGGTGTCGGTCATGTTCGGCTCCGATTCCGGTCGGGTGGGGCGGTCGGGGGTGGCGGCGTTGTCGTGCGCGGTCAGCGGTCGGCGTGCGTGGTGACCCATTCGACCAGCCGACGGGAGTAGTCCTCCCGGTGAGAGGGCCGGCCGTCCAGGAGGAACAGATGCGACCCGCCGGGGTACAGGACCATCCGGACCGGGACGTCCCGGGTGCGCAGCGCGTGGAACCATTGCTCGGCCTGGCCTGCCGGGCAGGTGTCGTCGGCCGCGCCGTGCAGGATCAGGGTGGGGGCGCGCACCGCGTCGGCGTGGCTGAGCGGCGAGAGCTCCGTCATCCGTTGCGGGTCGCCGATCTCGTGGCCGGCGATCAGGTGTCCTTCCTCCGAGGTGCCGGCCATGCTCCTCAGGTCGACCAGGACGCCGCCCGGCACGACGGCGGCGAACAGGTCGCTGCGGGCGGAGAGCCAGCAGGTGAGGTATCCGCCGTAGCTGTAGCCGGTGAGCGCGATCCGATCCGGGTCGACGAGGCCCTCGTCGACGAGGGCGGCGACAGGTTGCAGGACGTCCTGTTCGTCCGTCTCGCCCCAGGCGCCGACCGCGGCGGTGTAGAAGTCCTCGCCGTAGCCGTCGCTGCCGCGCACGTTCAGCGTCAGGATCGTCCAGCCCCGCGAGGCCAGTTCCTGGTGGTAGAGGTGGACCGGGTCGGAGTGCGGCGCCCAGGCGTTGTGCGGGCCGCCGTGCACGTCCACCAGCAGCGGGCCGCCGGCGGGCGTCGTCACGGCACGGGTGATCATGCCGTGCACCACGGCGCCGTCCGCGATGGTGAACTCGCGTTCGGTGACCGGGTGGAGGGCGATGTCGGGCAGTGCGCGCGCCATGTGGTCGGTGAGTCGTACGGGCCGGGCGCCGGGTTCTCCGTGCTCCCAGGCGTCCAGGTCGAGCAGGACGATCTCGGCGAAGCTCGACGCGTCGGTGGCCACCACGGCGGCCCGCCCGGCCTTCGGCGCGAGGGAGCAGCCGCCGATCCCGGTTCCGGCCGGGAGCGGGGAGGCGCTGATCCCGTCCGCGCCCGCCCGGTACAGGCGGGTGGCGCCCCGGTCGCGGGCGCAGAACAGGATCGCGTCCTGGTGGAACTGCGGCCGGGCTCCGGGGTATCCGGGGCCGCCGCCCATGACGTTGCGGTCGAGGTCGCCGTCGACCGGCACCGGGGCCGACCCGTCCAGGGGCTGCCGCAGCAGCCGTGCGTGGCCGACGGCGAACGTGTCACGGCCGACGACGAGCAGCGCGGACCCGTCGGGGTACCACTCCACCGGTCCGGCGAGGCCACCGGCCGGGCCGATGCGGCGGGGTTCGCCACCGCCCGCGCCGATCTCCACGACATGGGCGGCCGAGGGGCCGAGCGCGGCGGAGTCCGGCCCGCTCTGCGCCGGATAGGCGAGTCGGGTGCCGTCGGGCGACCAGGCGGGGGTGCCGGCGTTGCGGTCGGCGTCCGTCACCGGTTCGACCTCGCCCGACACCACGTCCACCACGAACAGCCGGGTCCGGACCGATCCGATCAGGCCGGCACCGTCCGCCTTCCAGCCGAGGGCGTCGACGACGACGGGCGCGGTGTCCTCGCGCCGGGTGGCGGGGGCCGAGAAAGCGATCCGTGATCCGTCGGGGCTCCATACCGGGGTGCCCGCTCCGGCCGGGCACCGGTCGGGTGCGGTGAGCGGCGTGGCCTCTCCTCCGTCAATGGGCAGCAGGTGGAGCCGTCCCTCGCGCAGGAACGCCAGTGTCGTCCCGTCCGGGGACCAGCGCGGCGCGGTGTCCGCGGGGCCGTGGGTGAGCCGCCGGGCCGGGCCGCCGTCCGTGCGCACCTCCCACAGGGACCGGACGACGCGGTCGTTCGCGGCGTCCTGGGTGGTCAGGGTGTAGACGACGCGGCTGCCGTCGGGGGACAGCGCGGGATCGCCGGGGATCTCGAAGCGGTACAGGTCGTCGATGGTCAGTGGCCGGGTCATGGCGCCTCCTCGGCGAGGGCAAGGGTCGGTACGCAGGAGATGAGGTCGCGGGTCGTGGGGTGTTCGGGGTCTTCCAGCACCCGCTCGGCGGGGCCGCGTTCGACGAGGCGCCCGCCGTCCATCACGGCGACCTGGTCGGACAGGTGGCGCACGACCGCGAGGTCGTGGGAGATGAAGAACATCGCGAAGCCCAGTTCGCGCTGGAGGCCGCGCAGCAGGTTGAGCACCGCGCCCTGGACGGACACGTCGAGGGCCGAGGTGATCTCGTCCGCGATCAGCACGCCGGGCCGGGCGGCGAGCGCCCTGGCCAGGGCCACCCGCTGGCGCTGGCCGCCGGAGAGCGCGTCCGGGGTCAGTGCGGCCCGCGCCGGGTCGATGCCGACGAGTTCCAGGCAGCGGGCCACCTCCGCGTCGCGTGCGGCACGGCGGGTGCGGGCCGGAGTGCCGCGCGGCCGTTCGGTGCGGGGCAGTGCCTCGGCGACGGAGGCGCCGATGGTCATGCGCGGGTCGAGCGAGGCGTACGGGTTCTGGAACACCAGTTGCACCGGGGCGCGCCCGCGGCGGTGCACGACGTCGTTCCCGTCGACCAGGACCCTGCCCGACCGGACCGGTGCCAGGCCCACGACGGCCTTTCCGAGGGTCGATTTGCCCGATCCGGACCCGCCGACGAGTCCGGTCACCGATCCGTCCGGCACCAGCAGGTCGACGGCCTCCACCGCGGTGGAGCGGCCGTAGCGCACGGTGATGCCGCGCAGTTCGAGCGAGCTCATGGCGCCGTCTCCGATTCTCGGCCGGTGGTGCGGGCGGGGGCGTCGGCGGGCGGTCCGCATGTAGTCCTCCCCGAGCACCCGCAGGGTCTCCACCCGGACGATGCGCGACAGGGTCGCCGCCGGGACGACGGCGAGCGCCAGTATCGGCAGCACGTAGGAGTCCAGGCCGGCGCGGGAGGCCACCGGAAGAGCGGCCACATCACGGCGAACGCGGCGATCAGGCCGACGGCCAGCAGGAATTCGGGTACGGCGCCCAGAAGACCGGTGATGCCGGTGAAAGCGAGCTCGCCCCGTCGTCGGCGGCCGTCCTTGGTCAGCACCGCGGCCGTCATCCCGACCGGGACGGCGATCAGCAGGATCAGCGCGAAGGCGGGCACGGCGATCTGCAGCGTCGCCGGGAGCCGGCCCGCGACGATCTCGGAGACGGGCATCTGGGCGCCGATCGAGTCGCCGAGCCGGCCCTGGAAGAGATGTCCGACGAAGTGGCCGAACTGTTTCGGCAGGGACTCGTCCAGGCCGAGCGAGTGCCTGCGGGCCTCGATGAGCGCCGGGTCGGCGGTGGGGCCGAGGGCCGCCCGGACCGGATCGCCGGGGATCAGGTGGATCACCGCGAACGCCGCGGTGACCAGCGCGGCCAGTGACACCACGAGTCGCCGGGTGCGGCGCAGGACGAATCCGGCCCAGGGGCCGCGGGCCGTCGCGCCGAGCGGGTTCGAGGTGAGCGCGGTCATCGGCCGTCGCCCTGTCGCAGGGTGCTGGGAACGACCCCGCTGCCGTCGACCTCGAAGGTGATGCCCTTGGCGTAGTAGCGGACCGGCCGGGCGACGAACGGGACGATGTCGGCGTTCTTGACGAGGGCGGCTTCGGCCGCTTCCCACAGGGCGCAGCCGTCGGCGCCGGGCCTGGCCGCCGCCAGGGCGGCGAGCCGGTGGTAGTCGGGGTTGGTGAGGGAGCCGAAGTTGTTGCCCTTCGGGGGCGGGGGCCCGTCGTAGAACTGGGTGAGCTGGTCCGGGAGAGTGACTCCGATGGGGGCCCAGGCCAGGTCCCAGTCTCCGCCGGCCAGGGTACCGATGATGCTGGAGGAGCCGATGGGCTTCGCCGTCGCCCTCACCCCGAAGGACGTCCACCGCTGGACGGCGAGTTCGACGGCCGAGGCGACCTGCGGCCCCTGGTTGGTCGGGTAGCTGAGCCCGACGGTGAGCGGCTTTCCGGCCTTGGTCCAGGTGCCGCCGTCCTTCGTCCAGCCCGCCGCGGTGAGCCTGGCGGCGGCCCGCTCGGGGTCGTGGGCGGGCAGGTTCCCGGTGACGGTGTCGCCGGTGCAGGGCGTGGGCACGGTTTCGCCGATGGCGGTGGCGGGCGCGCCCTTGCCTCCGGTGGCGACGTTCCTGAGCTCCTTCAGGTCCAGTACCGAGACCAGGGCCCTGCGCACGGCCGGGTCGGCGCCCGGACGGCCGGCGGCCTGGTTGAACAGCAACTGTCCGAACAGCGCCTCGAAGCTCCGGTTCCTCACCTTCGTGGCGTCCAGCCGGTCCTGGTCGGCGCCGTTGATCACGGCCCCGTGGATCTGACCGGACATCAGGAGGTTGGCGGCGGTGGACTCGTTGGGGACCACCTTGAACACGACCTGGCCGGGGAGGTCCTTCCCGGTGGACCCGCGGGGCCCCCACGTGTACCCGTCCCGTCTGACGTACGTGTAGTGATCGCCGGGGACTGCCTCGGTCAGCCGGTACGGTCCGCTGGCGTTGGTCGCCCTGGCCAGTGCGGCTGGTGCGGCCAGGCTCTTGCGGCACAGCAGCGGCAGCATCCGGGCCATCTCGACGATGAACGGGGCGGGTTTCGTCGTGGTGACGGTGACGGTCCGCTTCGCCCTGTCGGCCTTCGCCGCGGCGGTGACGGGAACGGACAGGCCCAGCATCGGCGACTGGTTCTTCGGGTCGGCGATGTGGTTGTACTCGGCGGCCACGTCGTCCGCGGTGAGCGGCGATCCGTCCTCGCAGCTCACGCCGGGACGGATGGTGAACCGTGCGGAGGTGGCCGTGGCGGACCACTTCTCGGCGACGCCGGGGACCACCGTGCCGTCGGCGGCGACGTGCACGAGCCTGTCGTACGCGAAGGTGTTCATCGACAGTGCGGTGGTGGCCAGCGCCGTGGTGGGGCTGAGGGTGCCGGGGTCGGCGGCGACCGCGAACACCACCGAGGAACCGCCGCCCCCGGAGGCCGGACCACCGCACGCGGCCGCGGTGGCGAGCAGGCCGAGCACCGTGACCGTCGCGGCCGCGGGCCGGGTCTCGCGCGTCCTTCTGCTTCTCGTGTCTGTGCCTGTGGCGCTGACCATGGTCACCTCCGAAGAAGCGGCACCCCGCCGCCGAGTGAGGGAACAGTAGGCAGCGGTGCGTCGGCCGCGAGTGGTCGCACCGCACGAAAAACCGCCTCATCGATGGTGCGCCGCGACGAAGACGAACGCGGGGCCAGGGGGGCGGCTCGGGCCCCGGGGCTCGAACCGGCCCGCGCGGGCCGGGAATAACGACCTCGTCCACGATTGGCAGTGGAGGAAGGAGCGGCGTCTGGAGCCTTCGAAACCAAGGCGGAGGAGGGAGTCGGATGGGGTCTCCCCTGCTCGAAAGCAGCTGAGAGCTCGGGGAAGGAGCGTCGGCAACTGACGACAACGCCGGAGGCGGAGGTCCCAGACGCCGCGACGCCGCTGACAATCGTGGACGAGGTCGTAACCCGTTGCGAGTGGTCGCGACGTCCGGGCAGGATGCGCCGGTGACCCCCCGGTACGAGATACGCGCCCAGTACGACGCCCGCACGATCGTGGTCTACCAGGCGTATTCACCCGCGATCGCCGATCCCTGCCTGCGGGCCGGGCGCTTCGTGCCGCCGTTCTCGTTCCACCGGATGACGTGGATCAAGCCCTCGTTCCTGTGGCTCATGCACCGCAGCAACTGGGCCCGGAAATCGGGGCAGGAACGGATCCTCGCGGTACGGATCACCCGTTCCGGATGGGAGGAGGCGCTGTCCTCGGCGGTACTGACGACGGCCGATCCGGCAGCCGTGGCACAAGCCCCCGTCCACGTGCAGTGGGATCCGGAACGCTCGTTGCGGGGTGCCGCGCTCAATCACTACAGCATCCAGGTCGGCGTCGGACGCGGGCTGATCCGTACCCTCGCCGATGACTGGGTCGTCGGCCTCACCGACATCACCGCCCAGGCGCGCAAAGCCGCGGCGGCGAAGCAGAGCGGGCGGGCGTCGCAGGCCCAGCGGCTGCTGCCGCCGGAACGGATCTATCCGGTTCCGCCCGCCCTCGCGAAGCGGCTGGGCATGGACGGCTGAGCCCCGAACACGGGCCGCTCGGCCCCTCCTCGCGCAAAACCGCGTGATCGGGCGTGGCGGCCCCACAAACGGATTTGATGGGCCGTCAGGGGCTGCCTCCGGTGAAAACACCCGTGCCCCGGGGCGATTCACCGGTCTCCGCGAAGATCCCGCACCAGCTGGGGAACGTCCGTATGGCATATGTGAAGATCTGGCCATGAGTACCTCACCGCAGCCTCCGGCCGACCGGATCCAGACGGACCGGCCCCATTCCGCCCGCGTGTGGAACTACCTTCTGGGCGGCAAGGACAACTACGCCGTCGACCATCGGATGGGCGACATGATCCTGCAGGCGTTCCCGGACTTCGCCGCCATCGCCCGCCTCCAACGAGCCTTCCTCGCCCGCGCGGTGCACTTCCTGACCGCGGAGGCCGGCATACGCCAGTTCCTCGACATCGGCACGGGCCTGCCGACGGCCGACAACACGCACGAGGTGGCCCAGCGGGTGGCCCCCGAGTCCAGGATCGTGTACGTCGACAACGACCCGCTCGTCCTGGCCCATGCGCGCGCCCTGCTCACCAGCACCCCCGAGGGCGCGTGCGCGTACATCGACGCAGATGTCAGGGATGTCGACACGATCCTCGCCGAGGCCGGCGGGACACTGGACTTCACCAAGCCGGTCGGGCTGACCATGCTGGGGATCATGGGGCAACTGCCCGACGAGGACGACCCGTGGACGCTGGTCGAGCGGCTGCTGTCGGCGCTCCCCTCGGGAAGCTATCTGGCCCTCAGCGACGGCACGAACACGAGCGACTCGCTGAACCAGGCCGTCTCCTCGTACAACGCGAACTCGGCGAGTTCGTACCACCTGCGCAGCCCCGAGCGGATCGCCGACTTCTTCCACGGCCTGCGATTGGTGGAGCCGGGCGTGGTGAGGACGTCGGCCTGGCGCCCGGATCCCGCCCGGGGCGGGATGGACGAACTGCAGGGCCACGCGGTGAGCGGCGTCGGCCTCAAGGTGTGAAACCCCCGCTCCCCGGCGCCGTGACGCACGGTGTTTCCACCGCCTCGGTACCGGGGAGTCGCAAGGAGGCCGGACACGCCGCGGGCGTCCCGGCGGGCCGTTTCGGCGACGGCGTCAGCGCCGGGCCAGCGAGCCCCGGATGAAATCCGCCTGTCCCGCGTGCTGCAGGTCGTCCGAGATGACGCTGATCAATCGGACCCCGAGGGTGACCGGTGGCGACCACGCCTCGTCGACGACGCGGTTCAGCGCCCTGCCGTCGAGTCCGCGCACGAACTCCAGGGTTCGTTCGTGCACGGCGTCGTGGTAGCCGAGCAGCAGGTCGGGCGAGGCCACGCGTACGGCGGCCACCTCCGAGGCACTGTGCCCGTATCCGGTGGCGGACTGCTCGAAGGGCAGGTCGAAGCGGGAGGCCCAGTCCTGGGTGAACCAGATCTGCTCGGTACCGGAGGCGTCGGAGATGTGGTCGTCCTGGACACGGGTGAGGTGCCAGACGAGCCAGGCGATCGTGTTCGCCCCGTCGTCGAGCCGGGCATGGAGATCGGCGCGCGACGCGCCCTCGACCGCCGCGTGCACGGTCTCCTGGACGCGGCCGAACGCGTCCGTCAAAAGGTCAGCGCTGTTCATGCCCTCACCATGGCCGCTGCTCCGCGCAGGCCCCGCGATCGACACGCGGCCGGGCGGGGCGCCGACGCCCCGCCCGGCGCGCGGTGACGTGCTCGGTGTTCGCGCGGGGCGCGGGCGTTCCCGCCCGGCGATCAGGGCCGTGATGCGCCGGCTCGCGCGGCCCGGCCGGCCGTCAGCCCCGCGACCCGGGACAGTCGGCGCAACGAGTCCACCAACGCCCCGCGGTCGTAGGTACTGGTGGTGACCAGCACCTCGTCCGCTCCGGTCTCCCCGATGACCGCTTCGAGGGCGGCGGCCACCTGGTCCTCCGTCCCCTGGACATGACCGCGCAGCCCCTTCTCGTAGAGGTCGCGTTCCTTCTCCGTCATGGCCAGGGCCTCGACCCGCCCGGCAGGGGCGAGCGGCGGGAACACGCCGTGGGTGCGGGAGTACGCCAGGGACCACGCCTCCGGCATCAGCAGGCGCCGGGCCTCCTCCGCGCTGCCCGCGAGCGCGATCGTGCCCGACACCACGACGTAGGGTTCGACGGCCCGGGCCGAGGGACGGAACTCCCGGCGGTAGCGCTCGACGGCCCGGAGCAGCTTCTCCCGGTCACGGAGGTCCCCGACGACCAGCGGCAGTCCGGCCGCCGCGGCCACACCGGCCCCCTCGCCGGTGGCCAGTACGAACGCGGGGATGCGCAGGCCCTCGGCGGGACGGGCGTGCACCCCCGGGTGGACGGTCTGCGTGCCGTCCAGCCAGCCGAGGAGTTCGTCGAGCTGCCCGGCGAAGCCCTCCGCCGCCCTCCTGTCCCGGCCCAGCGCCCTGCGGATGCCGTCCGTGAAGCCCACCGAGCGCCCGAGACCCATGTCGATCCGGCCGGGGAAGAGCGACTCCAGCACCCCGAACTGCTCGGCCACCACGAGCGGCCGGTGGTTGGGGAGCATCACTCCGCCCGTTCCGACCCGGATGGTGGACGTCGCCGACGCGACGGCCGCCGCCAGCACCGTCGGCGCCGAACCGGCGACACCCGGCACGCCGTGGTGTTCGGACACCCAGAACCGGTGGTAGCCGAGCGCCTCGGCCTCCTGGGCCAGGCCCACGGAGTCGCGGAGCGCCTCCGGGCCGTCGTGGCCCTCACGCATGCGGGAGCGGTCGAGCACGGAGAAGCGGGTGGCCGCGATCACGGGGTTCACGTCCTTGTACAACGCCGGGCTCCCGCGCGGATTCCCGGCGGCGCCCGGCTCCCGCACCGGTTCCCCGGCCCGTCGCACGGAACCGCGCGGCCCCGAGCGGTGGTGCTCGGGAGCCGCGCGGTGGTACGCCCGCCCCGCCGTCGGACAGCGGCGCGGGCCGTCACGCCATGAGCGTGGGAGCGGTCGTGCCACGGGGTTCGACGGGGCCGTCGGCCCCTGGGGAGAGGCCGTCACTCCATGGGGTAGATGTCCCCGCTCGCCATGCCGCTGACTTGCTCGCTCTCCGCCTCGATCCGGCGGGCCTCGTCCTTCAGGCGTCGGCGTTCCTCGGGATCGGTGGTGCGCTCGGCGGCCTCTTCGAGGTCCTTCGCCTTGGCGCGCAACTCCTTCAACCGGCCACGGTATTCGTCCGACTCGCTCATGATCACTCCTTGGACCTGTGGGGGGAGCCGCCTCCGCCACGGAACCAGGTTTCCCGGGACACCGCACCCCAGGCCATCACTCACCGTCACCAAGTTCGACACGGAGCGTCCTGTGTCAGCCCGGCGTCCCGGGCGGCCAGCGCCGCACGGACGCGGTTTCCCACTCCCAGCGTAGTCAGGATGCGGCTGACATGGGCTTTCACGGTGCTCTCGCTCATGCCCAACCGTCCTGCGATCTCCGCGTTCGTGGCCCCCTCGGCCAGCAGCACCAGCACCTCTCGCTCACGCGGCGTCAGCCGGTCCACTCGTTCCCGTTCCGCTCCGGTCCCCGGGCGGGCGGTGTGCTGGAAGCGATCGATCAGCCGCCGGGCCGCCGCCGGGTGCAGCAGGGCCGATCCCGCCGCCACGACGTGCACGGCCCGCAGGATCTCCGCCGGATCGACGTCCTTGAGCAGAAAGCCGTCGGCCCCCGCCGCCAGCGACTCGTACACGTACGCGTCCAGGTCGAAGGTGGTCAGGGTGATGACGCGCGGCGCGTGGGGCAGTCGGCGCAGCCGCGCGATCGTCTCGATGCCGTCCAGCCTCGGCATGCGTACGTCCATGAGGGCGACGTCCACGCGGTGTGCGGTGGCCTGCGCCACCGCCTGGAGGCCGTCGGCAGCCTGGGCGACGACCTCGATGCCGGGGTCGGTCGCCAGCAGATCGGTGAGTGCCAGCCGGACCAGCGCGTCGTCGTCCACCACCATCGTCCTGATGGGCATCGCGGTCACCGCCCGGCCTCGCTCCGGAACGGGGCGGCCCGTCGCGGCGCCGGGCCCCCGGTGTTCCCCGCCCCGTCCCGCTCCGTGCCCGTGCCCCGGACCGGCAGCCGGGCGATGAGCCGCCACCCGCCGTCCGGCCCCGGACCGTGGTCGAGCCGGCCGTGCAGCCCGGCCACCCGTTCGGCCAGTCCGACCAGGCCGAAGCCCCGGCCCGCCGCCCCGTCGGGGCGGGGCGCAAAGGCGTCCCCGGCCGCGTTGACCAGCTCCACCTCGGTGGCGGGGGCGCCGTAGTGCACCGTCAGCCGGACGGCCGCGCCCGGGGCGTGTTTACGGGCGTTGGTGAGCCCCTCCTGGACGAGACGGTGCACCGCCAGCAGGTGGGTGGCGGGGGCGGTGTCCGGGTCCCCGGTCACGTCCGCCGTCACCTCCTGGCCGCCGGCGCGCACCTCGTCGAGCAGGTCCGACAGATCACGGATCGCCGGCGCGCAGACCGCCCCGCCGCCGGGGCCGTCGCCCGCGCCCTCCTGCGCGCGCAGCACGCCCAGCACGTCCCGCAGGTCGGCGAGTGCCTGGGTCGAGGTGGCACGCAGGAGGGCGATCCGCTCGCCGACCTGCGGCGGCAGGGTATCCGTCCGCAGGGCCAGCACCCCCGTGTGCAGGGCGAGCAGGCTCAGCCGATGGGCCAGGACGTCGTGCATCTCGGCCGCGATCCGGGCCCGCTCCGCCGCCCGGGCCTGCTGGACGCGGAGTTCGACCTGTTCGCTCAGCGAGTCGATCAGCCTCCGGCGGCTGTGCCACCACAGCCCCGCCGTCAGCGCCAGCGTGAACAGCAGCCCGGCCCCGTAGGTCGGGGTGACCCCGCCGCTCAGCGGTGTACCGCAGAGCCACGGCAGCGCTCCCGCCACCGCCCCGGCCGCCACCGCGGCACGCATCCGGCCCTGGGCCGCCAGGTGAAAGACCATCACCGTCATGGGTTCGTACGCGCCCTGCGCGACCAGTGCCACCCCCGCGACACCGAGCACCGGCAGCGGACGGCGCCAGCGCAGCGGCAGGACCAGCGCGGCGAGAACGGCCGCCGCCTGCGCCGTGTACGACGGCGGGGCGTGGAGGCGGGCCATGGCCAGCCCCTGCGCCACCAGCAGCAGCACCACGCCGCACAGCGCCCACTCCGTCCACGCCGGGCCTCGATGAGGGTATTCGCGCTCCACCGGCCGATCGTAGGCAGTCCGGGGCCCCGGCCCCATCGGCCTCGGGTCGCATCCCACCCCCTGCTCGGGTGGGGGTCCGGTACGCCTCATGGAGGACTTTCGTACGGGTGCGCCCCGGCGCAACGGCCGATTGCGGGCCGCCCCGGCACTTCTAGCGTCGCGGTCATGACTTCATGGCCCCGCTTCACCGACACCCGGCTGTTCGCCGCCGAGGCCGTACGCGCCTTCCGCACCACCGGCGCGCTGGCGCCCAGCAGCCGCCGCCTCGCCGCCGCCCTCTGCGCACCGGTGGCCGAGCGGGCCGGACAGCCCCTGGACGTGCTGGAGGTGGGGGCCGGCACCGGGCCCGTCACCCGCTTCCTGCTGCCGCTGCTCGCGCCCGGAAGTTCACTGGACGTGGTGGAGACGAACCCGCGTTTCGCGGCCCTGCTGCGCGAAGTCGTCCACGGGGCGGGGCGGTCCGGCGACACGCGCCGGGTGGCGCGGCCGGACGCGAACCGCCCCGACCGCCGCGGCGACGAGGGCCCGGACCGGGACCAGCACGGCGTCCGGTCCGTCGTGCACGAGACACGCGTCGAGCAGCTGGACACCGGCAGGTCCTACGATGTGATCGTCTCCGGCCTGCCGTTCACCAACTTCGCCCCGGACACGGTCGCCTCCGTGATGGACCGCTACCTGGAAATGCTGCGCCCTCAGGGGGCGTTGACGTACTTCGCCTACCTCGGCACCGCCCCGGCCCGCAGACTCGTCGCGAGCGCCGCGGAAGCCGCCCGGCACCGGGCGGTCGAGACCGTGCTGGCCGGATACCGGCTGCGCGGGACGGTCGCGGGCCGCACGGTGTGGGCCAATGTCCCGCCCGCGAGGGTGTGGCGGCTCGGCCCGGCCCCCCTCCCGACCCCCGCTCCCGACATCGCCCCGCCCCGGGCACGTTCCGCGGGTGCCCGCCCCGGATCCCGCTGACCGTCAGCCCCGGCACCGGCGCCGGCGGCACCTGGAGCGGCGGGGGGCCGTCCGGCGGGGGGCCGTCCGGCGGGCGCCCGCGCCGAGGAGTCCGAGCCCGATGCCCAGCATCCAGGTGTCCTTGGCCAGCGGAATGCCGTTCTGCGTGGGCCGCAGGCTGCCGGGTTCCCGCATTCCGGGCAGCCGGAGGTAGAGGCCGAGCAGCCCTCCGGAGAACCCGGTCAGCGCCAGTCCGGCCAGTCGCGTCGGCACGACCGGGGAGACCAGTGCGCCGCCGATCGCGACCTCCGACCAGGCGAGCATCCGGGTGAATCGCCCGGGGTCGATCCTCCGCAGGAACGGGTAGGCGGCGCAGGCCATGTCGTGCACGGTACGGACGGTCTCCTCGTCCGCCTTCAACTTGCCCAGGCCGGAGTTCAGGAGGAACGCGCCGGTGGCGAGGCGGGGGGCCACATCGCGCAGTTCGATCGCCGTCGTCATGGGAGCCTCCGTCGGTCAGTGGTCCGGCCCCCCGACGAGCTTAGCCAGAACGTGCCGGTGGCGCCTCGCGAGCGCCACCGGACGGAGCCGTACGGGGGGCCGGGGGCCGTAGGGGGTCGCGGGGTCCGTACGGCCCCGTACGCGGGTGGCGGCCGGGACGACGGCCCTCGTGCCAGGGCGACGGCCTCGGCCCCCGCGCGAGGGCCGAAGGACGGTTCCGCCCGCGGGCGGCGGCGCGTCGACGGTGCTGTCCGGCGGCCGTTCGGCCCCCACCCCTTGCCCCGTGCGCACGAGGCCGGGGCCCTTCGCGCGAGCCGTTCGCCGAGGACCACCCGGTCGTGCGAATCACTCGCATCCGCGGCCCGTCGCGGTGCCCGGGGTCCGGTACTTTTGGCCGGATGGCGACGTATTTCCGCAACGAGCAAGCGGCGAGGGAGCAGCCGGCGCTGATGCCCGTGCAGTCCCAGGAGGTGGACGAGGGCTACCGGCTGGTCGATCCGGACGGGGTCCTGACGCCCACGGTGGAACACGTGCAGTGGGTGGACAACCACCCGTCGGGTCCGGACACCCACGTGGTCGTCTCGTTCGAGGACGGTACGGACATCGAGTTCCCGTTCGACGTGCCACTGACCGCCGTCTGGCACGACGAGCGTCGCCCGGTGCGCGGGGCCGACCTCGCCTCCGCCGCCCCCGCCTCCTGGGGCAGGCCGCTCGACCGCTGACGTACGGCCGGGCCGGGCCCGCGCCCGCCGGTTCGCCGCCGGCGCCGCCACCTCGGATGCCGGGGCCGGGCCCCGTCGCGGCACGGCCGCGTGTCCCGGGCCCGGACAGCGGGATCCGTCCCGAACCGGCCATCGGGGCCCGGAAACCCGGATCTCCGGACCGAACCGCCCGCCCGAAGCGATGTCCCAACTCCCGGCCCTCGGCGCGAATCGGCCGGTGTTCGACTTCCGTTGGTCCCGGAGCAACCTCGGGCACCGTCCCACCGTCTTGATCAACAGCAAGGCGGTTCGCCGCAAGAGACACCCTGTCCGAAACCCCCACGAGTGCCCGGGTGCGACCACCAGTCAACTATGCACCGAGTGTATACATGATGTGCATAGAGTCACTGCCCACGTCCCGGACGAGCGCGAAAGGCTTCCATGCACAGCAAGGCACTGGCACCCGAGTACCAGGGCGCCCTCACCAAGATGTCGGTGAACTCCTCACTCACGGACGTACTCGCGGAAGGACTACGGCACTTGAGGGAGGCCGAGCTCACCGGGTCGCAGCAGGAGGTGGCGCGCTGCGGGCTCGCGGTGGCCGAGGCGCACCGCCGGCTCGGAGACGTCGAGGAGGCGGACCGGGCGTGGAAGGCCAGTTACCGGGCGGCCCGTTCGGCGGGCGACCAGGGGGCGATGGCATGGGCGCTGTGGAGCGGCGGGACGCTCGCCCGGCAGCGTGGTGAACTCCGGCTCGCCTTCCGCCTGTTGGAGCTCGCGGCCGACATGGGCGAACGCGGTGGGGACATCGTCGCGCGCGGGTACTCCCTCGCCGGTCTCGCGGAGACGGGGCGGATACAGGGCGACTACCGGACCGTCGCGGCCCTGCACGAACAGTTGCTGGCCGAGGCGCGCGCCCGGGGCGAGGCACGCCACACGGTCTGGGCCCTGGAGGGCATCGCCCAGATCCACCGCAACACCGGTTCGCTGGACAGCGCGCTGGCCATGTTCGAGGAGGCGGCCGAACTGGCCGGGGCCGCGGACGACCGGCGGGGCCGGGCCTGGGCCCTACGCGGCATGGCCGACATCATTTCCCTGCGGGACGATCCGGAGCGTGCCCTGGCCCTGCTCTCGGAAGCCGAACTCACGTGCCGCGAGATGAAGTTGTCCAGCGCCCTGGCGTACAACCACAAGATGCGCGCCAACGTCCTCTTCCGTGCCCGCCGTTACGAGGAGGCGCGCCGGGGCTATGCGCAGGCGCTCGACGAGTTCCGTGCCATGACCGAACCCCGGGGCGAGGCCCTGGCCCGGCTGGGACTGGTCAAGTCGCTCGCCCGGCTCGGCCGCGCCCCGGCCGAGACCGTCGCCGACCTGACCGAACTGCGCCGCACCCTGGACCGGATCGGCCTGCTCAACGCCCGCGAGATGGTGGACAAGGCGTTCGCCGAACTCGGTGTGGCACCGGCCGGTGACGCGGACGAGGAGAGCGGGCGACGATGACCTCTCCGTCCGTGACGCGCGGGCCCACCGCGCCGCAGATCCTCGGCCGCTGCCGCGACCTGGTCCGCCCGGCGCTCGCACGTGCCGTGCGCCAACTGCACCCGTGGCACGCGGAGATGGCCGCCTACTCCTTCGGCTGGGACACGGTGGACGGCGGCCCACCGCCGGGTTCGCAGGGCAAGGGGGTCCGTCAGGCCCTCGCCCTGCTCGCCGCCGAGGCCGCGGGCGCGCCCGCGGAGGAGGCCGTGGTCGGTGCGGTCGCCGTCGAACTGATCCATGTCTTCTCGCTCCTCCACGACGACATCATGGACGGCGACGAGACCCGCAGACGGCGCGCCACTGTCTGGAAGGCATACGGGACGGGACCGGCGATCCTCGCGGGGGACGCGCTGTTCGCGCTGGCCGTACGGACGCTGGCCGAGGCTCCCGGCCCGCACGGCGCGGCAGCGGTGCGGCATCTCGCCGCGACGCTGGCCGACCTGGTACGCGGCCAGGCCGAGGACCTGCTCTTCGAGTCCCGGCCCTGGAACGGGCCGGGGGCGGTGCGACCGCGGGAGTACCGGTGGATGGCCGAGCACAAGACCGGTGCGCTGCTCGGTTGCGCGGCGGGGGTGGGCGGTGTCCTCGCGGGTGCGCCGTCCGCGACCGTCGACGCCCTCGCCGACGCCGGACGGCACCTCGGGGTCGCGTTCCAGGCCGTGGACGACCTTCTCGGCATCTGGGGTGATCCGGAGGTCACGGGCAAGCCCGTCCACAGCGACCTGCGCCGGCTGAAGAAGACGTACCCCGTCCTCGCCGCCCTCGCGTCGGACCGTCCGGCCGCCGGGCGTCTGGCGGTTCTCCTGGGCACCGGGGACCCGCTCGACGCCCGGGCCGCACGGCGGGCCGCCGGTCTCGTCGAGGAGGCCGGCGGTCGGGAGGCGACGCTGGCCGAGGCCCACCGGCACCTGGAGGGCGCGCGCCGCAGCCTGAAGAGCGTTCCCCTGGCACCGGGCGCGCTCGACGAGATCCTCACGCTGCTCCCGTTCCTCGTCGAACGCGCCGTGTGAATCCGCTGCGGACGCCCGGCGGGAGGCCCGCTGCGGCTCTCCGCGCCCGCGCCCGGAACCGGGTCCCGGGCCGTGCCGGGGCGGTCGCCGGCTCGGGGCGGGCCGGTCCCCCGCACCCCGGACGGACCGGCCCCCGACCGGTCCGGGGGTCACTCCTCGACGGCGCCGCCGATCCGGCGAAGGTGCTGACGGAAGGTGTACGAAGGGTCGGCCGACCGCCGGGCCAGGTAGTCCTCGAAGGAGGTCTGCCGGCGCAGCGTCTCGCCCGCCCTGATCCTGACCGCCTGGTCTCGTTCGGTGCGCCGGATCGCGCGGGCGGCCGACAGCACTTCATCGGCGCTCGCGGCCGGGACGAACAGCACCCCGTCCTCGTCGCCCAGGACGATGTCCTCACGGCTCACCGTGTGCGGGCCGAACCGGGCCGTGGTGAGGGCCCCCGGCTCCCGCTCGTCCAGCCGGACCGGGCCGCAGGGATGGCTGCCGTAGCTGAACACGGGGACGCCGATCCGCGCCAGTTCCGGGGTGTCCCGGTGCAGTCCCCACACCACCAGGGCCGCCACCTCGGCCGCCTCGGCCTCAAGGACCGTCAGGTCGCCGACGCACGCCTCGTCCGTCCGGCCGCCGTTGTCGACGACCAGCACATCGCCCCGTTCCGCCGCACCGAACGCCTCCAGGAAGACGTCCACACTGCCGTGGTGCCGCGCCGGCAGGGCCCGGCCCGCGATGCGGTGCCCCGGCGTCACCGCACCGATGCCCGCCGGTGCGGCACGCAGCGGGACTCCGGTACGGAGGCACGCGTCGGCCACCAGCGGCGTGGACAGGTCGTCAAACACCCTCAGCATCACGGTCTCCCTGGCAGCGTGCCGCCGTCGTCCGCTCCACGGCGGGCGACGACAGCGGGGTCAGGGCGCGATGCTACTGGGAGCGGACCGGGTCCTACCAGTAGTGCCGCCGCCCGCCCACGGCATGCCCCACGGCGCCCAGGACCCAGAGGACGAGTCCGATCACGGCCAGCACGATGCCGATGGTCCACAGAATCGAGATGCCCGTCACCAGGCCGAGGATCAGCAGAATGACACCAAGGACGATCATGGAGTCCTCCAATCACGCATCTCACTCCAGTATGCGCCGGACACCACGTCGGGGTGACGTGGAACGTCGGTGGCCCGACGCCCTCCCCCGGCCACCGGCCCGGACGCCCTCGCCCCCTCCCGGCGCGAGCCCCTGGGCGCGCCCAGGGCTCCGCCCGTAGGGTGACTTCCCGCGCATGTCGCCCCGGGAGCCCCGAACGACGTCGTCCCTGCTGGTACCAGCAGGGGAATGCCCAGGTCATCGCATCCGCAGCCCGACAGCACGGCCTCCGGCGGCCAGCCCGGAGCACGCCGGACGCGTCTTCGTGCCGCCCCCCGCCGGGCGCGGCGCGGATCGCCCGGCCCCGCGTCCCGGATCGCGCGCGCACGTCCCGCGCCGCCCCGTGGCGGCCGGCGCGAGCCACGGGTGAACCCCACGCTGCGGGCGTGCGCCGCGTACGCCTGGCGCATCCTCGTCGTGGGGGCCGTCGTGTACGCGGTCTTCTCCGTCCTGGGACGGTTCCACGAGGTGGCGGTGGCCGTCTTCCTCGGCCTGGTCGGCACCGCGATGCTGCGGCCCGTCGCGGACCTCCTCGCCCGTCCGCTGCCCCGGTCGCTGGCCGTCGCCCTGGCCGTGCTCGGCAGCATCGCCCTGGCCCTCGGTGTGCTCAGTCTCGTCGGCGAGGCGGTGGCGGGGGAAAGCGCGGGGCTGGAGCGGGAGTTCGGCGACGGACTCGGGCGGATCAAGCGCTGGCTGGAAGCGGCACCGTTCCGGCTGGACCCGCATGTGCTCGACGATCTCCAGTCCCGGATCGGCGCGTACCTCTCCCGCCATCGCTCCGTCGTCATCAGTACGGCCCTCAGCGGGGTGGGGCGACTGGTCGAGGTGGTGACGGTGTTCGCGCTCGCCTTGTTCTGCTCGGTCTTCTTCATCCACTCGGGGGACCGGCACTGGGACTGGTTCTGCGCACAACTCCCGGAGACGGCCCGGGACCGGGTGGAGATCGCGGGCCGGGCGGCCTGGCGGACATTCACCGGCTACACCCACGGCATCGTCCTGGTGGCGGCGACCAACGCCGTGCTCGTCGGGCTGGCCCTGTTCGCGCTCGGGGTGCCGCTGGCGGTTCCGCTGGCGCTGCTGGAGTTCTTCGCCGCGTTCGTCCCGCTGATCGGCTCGCCGATCGCGCTCGCGATCGCCGCCGTGGTGGCCCTGGCGGCGAAGGGTCCGGTCGTGGCGGTCGTCGTCATCGCGCTGATCGTGGTCATCGGGCAGATCGAGGGCCATCTGCTGCATCCGATCGTGATGAGCTGGGCGGTCCGTCTGCACCCCGTCGTGGTCGCGGTCGCGGTGATCGGCGGCGCCATCACGGCGGGGGTGCTGGGTGCCGTGGTGGCGGTGCCGCTCATCTCCGTCCTCTGGTCGGCCCGTCAGGCGCTGCGCCGGGCGGGCGGGTCCACGCGCACGACGCGCTGAACCGCCCGCGCCGACGCGCACTCCCCCGCCCCGCCGACCCGGGCACGCCCGGCGCCGCGCCGCAACGGGACGCCGCGACCTGACGTCAACGCGGGCTCGGGTGTCCCCGCCTCACCTCCAGGCCCTCGGGCGCGTCGACGTGCGCCGTGCCGTCGGCGTCGACGCGGATGCCGAGCCGCCCGCCCGCGACTTCGAGCCCCTCCACCCGCAACGGCCGGTACGCCTCGGCGAAGGCGGGCGCGACCGTGAGCGTGCCGCCCGGCACGTCGGCAACGAGTCCCAGCACCGACTGGAGGACCAGCACGGACGAGGCCGCCGCCCATGCCTGCGGGCGGCAGGACGCCGGATAGGGCGAGGGCAGCACGTCCGTCGCCGCACCATGGCCCGCGAACAACTCGGGCAACCGGGCGTCGAAGGCGCCGGAAGCGGTCAGCAGACCCGCGGACAGGGACGCGGCCGTTGCCGGGAATCCGGCCCTGACCAGGCCGTGCACCGCGATCGCGGTGTCGTGCGGCCAGATGGAACCGATGTGGTAGCCGTACGGGTTGTACGCCACGGAGTCGCTGCTCAGGGTCCGCAGGCCATGGCCCGAGTCGAGGTCGGGCGCGCCGAGCCGGGCGGCCAGCAGGGCGCTCTCCTCGTGGTCGAGCAGGCCCGTGCCCAGCAGGTGGCCGAAGCCCGAGGTGGCCGAGTCCACCGGCCTGCCCTCCCCGTCGAGCGCCACGGCCGGGTACGGTCCGCGCTCGTCCTCCACCCAGAAGCGGGCGCGGAACCGCTCGCGCAGCCGCTGCGCCCACTCCTCCCACGCGTCGGCGCCGGGACGGCCGAACGCGCGCAGCAGGTGCGCGCCGCCCCGGGCCGCCTCGTACGCATACGCCTGGACCTCGCAGAGCGCGATCGGGGCGGTGGCGATCCGTCCGTCGCCGTACCGGATGGAGTCGCCGGAGTCCTTCCAGCCCTGGTTGGCCAGGCCCCGGCCGGTGTGGTCGACGTACTTGAGGAAGCCGTCACCGTCCGCGTCGCCGTGGTCGCGCATCCACGCGAGGGCGGACTCGGCGTGCGGCAGGAGCTGTTCGACCTGCTCGGGCGCGAGACCCCAGCGCCAGGCGTCGTGCAGCAGGGTGATCCAGAGCGGGGTTGCGTCCACCGTGCCGTAGTAGCAGGGCGGCAGGGAGAAGCCCTGGTCGAAGTCCTGGGTGGCGCGGCGTACTTCGTGCAGGATCTTGCCGGGCTGTTCCTCGGTCGCCGGGTCGGACTTCGTGCCCTGGCGTCGGGCGAGCGTGCGCAGGGTGCCGGCGGCCAGGCCGGTGCCCAGGGGCAGCAGCATGCGGGCGGCCCACAGGGAGTCGCGGCCGAAGAGGGTGAGGAACCACGGGGCCCCGGCGGCCAGGAACTGGTCAGCGGGCCGCTGCGGATCGGTGAGCCGCAGCCGGTCGAGGTCGGCGGCGGACCGGCTCAGCCAGTGGTCGAAGCCCCGGTCGGCGCTGCTCAGCACGGGGGTGCGCCAGGGCAGGGTGCCCTCGGCGGGCGCGGGGAACTGGTCGCCGTCCTCGTGCGCGGCCTCGCAGTGCAGCACGGCGGTCCACGTGGCGCCCGGCGCGAGTTCGATCTCGTACTCCAGCCGTCCGGCGGTCGGGTCGACGCTGGTCGGCCGCGTACGGCTGGTGAGGCGTACGGAGAAGGTGCCCCGGGACCAGGCGAGTCCGTCCTCGACGGTGCCGGCCGGGACCGGTGGCAGGACGTGGCCGGACTTGACCCGCTCCATCGCAGCGAGGTCGGTCCCTGCGGTGACGACCAGCCGGAAACGGACGTGACGGCCCCCGGCGTTGTCCGCTTCGAAGGTCTCCTCCAGGTTGCCGGGGGTGACGCGACGCCGTCGGCGCAGGGTGACCGCGGGGTCCGCCGTCGACTCGCCGAGGCCGCGCAGCACGCTGCGGAAGGCCGCGCGGTCCGCGCCCTCCAGGGTTCCTCGCACCGGTGCCGGCTCCGTGCCGTCCACCGCGACCGTCAGCCGGGAGAGTGCCCTGCTGTCACCGTGGTAGAAGCCGTCCGCGGGGCCGTCGATCTGCCCGTCCGCGTGCGAGATCGCGAAGCTCGGGGCGTACAGCGTCACACAGGCGTCGTGCAGGAACGGCTGGAGGCCCTGGGGGGCCGGGCCGCCCTCGGCGCCGGAACGCGTGTCGGGAATCTCAGGGTCTTGGGTCTTGACAGTGGTGTCCAACAGAGCGGAACCTCTCATTGCATTGGAGCGTTCCAAAAACCTTAACGACGACTTCAGCGCGTTGACAATGCCTTTGGAACGCTCCAATGACCTCGGATCGTCGTACAATCGCCACGGAGAGACTCATGGCACGCTCCCCCGACTCCCCCGCCGCCAAGGCCGCCCCGGTCACCCTGGCCACGGTCGCGCGGCGGGCGGGGGTCTCCCCGCAGACGGTGTCCAACGCGCTCAACGCGCCGGAACTGCTGCGCCCGAAGACCCTGGAGCGGGTCCTGCTCGCCATCGACGAGCTGGGCTACCGCCCGCACCGGGCGGCCCAGACGCTGCGCACCCGCTCCAGCAAGCTCATCGGCTACGGCATCCGCCCCACCGCGCCGGGCACGTCGGCACCGGTCATGGACCGGTTCCTGCACGCCCTGTCGCAGACCGCCGACGAGGCCGGATACCGGATCCTGCTCTTCGCCGCGCCCCCCGGCAGTGCCGGTCCGGACGAGTACGAGGAGCTGATCGACCTGCACAGCGTGGACGGTTTCGTGCTGAGCGGCACCGAGCGCGGCGACCGGCGCCAGGCGTGGCTGGACAAGGGCGGTGTCCCGTTCGTGGGCTTCGGCCGGATGTGGTCCGGTCGGCAGATCGGGGACTGGGTGGATGTCGACGGCGCCTCGGGCACGGACGCCGCGGTCGAGCACCTGGTGGACCTGGGGCACCGCTCGATCGCCTTCCTCGGCTGGCCGCGCGGCTCCGGGGTCGGTGACGACCGTGCGCTGGGATGGCAGCGCGCCATGCGCCGGCACGGCCTTCCGGTGCGGGGCAGGCGGGCGCAGAGCGTCGACGACATCGACTCGGCGCGGACCGCCGTCGGTCCCCTGCTCGACGCGGGTGCCACGGCCGTGGTGGCCGCCAGCGACGTGCTCGCGCTGGGCTGTTACCACGCCCTGCGCGAACGCGGGGCCGTGCCCGGTGAGGACGTCGCGGTCGTCGGCTTCGACGACTCCCCCGCTGCGGCGCTGCTCTCTCCCGGACTGTCCACCGTGGCCCAGCCGTTGGAGGCGGTCGGCCGCGAATGCGTCCGTCTGCTGCTGGCCCGGATGTCGGACGCCGGTGCCCCGCCCGAGCGCGTCCTGCTCGAACCCTCCCTCGTCGTGCGCGGCAGCAGCGCCGCCTCGGACGACTGACCCCGGGTCCGCCCCGGACGACCGGTCCCAGGACTTCCTCTCTCCCCCACGCGCTTCCCCCACGCGCGCCCGCATCCCCACGCGCTTCCCCCACGCGCGTCCTCTTCCCCGCACCTCACCCCTCGTCCCCGGCCCGGAGCCGGGCCGCCGACCGAACGGCGCGACCGCTTCGGATCGGCTGAGCCGCACGTCGTACCCCTTCTGGAGGAACCATGAGAACCCGCACGGCCGTCGCCGCGCTCACCACCTGCGCCGCCCTGCTCGCCGCCACCGGCTGCTCGTCCGGTTTCGGCGGCGACAAGGAACCGGAGCAGGACACGGCAGGCAAGCAGAAGCTGACGGTGCTGATCGCCACCTCGGGGGACGCCGAGACACAGGCGGTGAAGAACGCCGCGGCCGCGTACGCGAAGAAGTCCGGCAACACGGTCACGGTCGAGGTCGCCAAGGACATGAACCAGCAGCTCGCCCAGTCCTTCGCCGGACACCGGCCGCCGGACGTCTTCTACGTCAACTCCGACCAGTTCGCCAACTACGCCAAGGGCGGCTCGCTCCACCCGTACGGCGACCGGATAGCCGACGCCGACGACTTCTCCGAGCAACTGCGCACGTCGTTCTCGTACGACGGAAAGCTGGTCTGTCTCCCGAAGGACGCCTCCACACTCGCCCTCGCCGTCAACACCGACCTGTGGAAGAAGGCCGGTCTGACCGAGAAGGACTACCCGAAGACCTGGGAGGACCTGCGCAAGGTCGCGGACCGGCTCACCCGTGACGGCGTCACCGGCCTGGTGACCAGCGACGAGTACCAGCGGCTCGGTGTCTTCATGAAGCAGGCGGGCGGCTCGCTCACCGACCCGGCCCAGAAGAAGATGACCGCCGACAGCGCGGAGAACATCAAGGGTCTGGAGTTCGTGCAGTCCCTCCTGAAGTCGGGCTCGATGAAGTTCGCCAAGCAGGTCGACACCGGCTGGGGCGGTGAGGCGCTCGGCAAGGGCAAGGCAGCCATGACCATCGAGGGCAACTGGCTCGAGGGCGGCATGAGCCACGACTACCCCGACGTGAAGTACGCCGTCGTGCCGCTGCCCGCGGGACCGGCCGGCCAGGGCACGCTCGCGTTCAGCAACTGCTGGGGCGTCGCCGCCGACAGCGCACACCGCGCGGCGGGCGTCGAGCTCGTGAAGCACCTGTCTTCCGCCGAGCAACAGCTGGACTTCGCCGCGGCGTTCGGTGTCATGCCCTCGCGCACGAGCGCGCTGAAGACCTACGCCGAGAAGCAGCCGGCTGCCAAGGCATGGGTGGACGGCAGCGCCCACGCCCAGGGTCCGGTGACCATCGCCGGATTCGACAAGGTGCTGAACCAGTTCAACACCGATCTGCAGTCGCTGCGCACCGCCGACCCGAAGAAGATCCTCGCCGATCTCCAGCGCAACGGCGAGCAGGCGATCGCGAAGGGCAACTGAGCCACATGCCCATCCGCACGACCTGCGAGAGCAGTGGTCCCCCCACGGCCGCCGGACCCGTCGCGTCCGGCGGCACGGCCGACGGGCCCGGAAGGGCCCGCGCCACCGGAGGCGGCCGGGCGGACGGCGGCGCCCGCCCGGCCGGGAAGTCCCTCGCCCGGCGCGCGGGCCGCCGCGGCGAGGCGGCGTGGGGCTGGCTGTTCGTCAGCCCCATGGTGCTCGTCATCGGTCTGTTCCTGCTGCTGCCGATCCTGATGGCCCTGTGGGTCAGCCTGCTGCACTGGGACGGGCAGTCCAATCCGTTCTCCGGCGACGCCGACTTCGTCGGTCTGGAGAACTACCGGTCGCTGCTCGTCCAGGACGGTCTGGACCGCACGCTGTTCGCGACCTCCCTGCGCAACAACGCCTACTACGTCCTGCTGACCGTGCCGCTCCAGACCCTGCTGGCGCTGGGACTGGCGCTGATCGTGAACCAGAGACTGCTGAGGGCGCGCGGCGCGCTCCGTACGACGTTCTTCTTCCCGTCGGTCACCAGCTCGATCGCCGTCTCCACGGTCTTCCTCTTCCTGTTCCAGGGCAGTGGGGCCGTCAACTCCCTGCTGTCCTGGATCGGGGTCCAGGGGCCGAACTGGTTCGCCGACCCGCGCGGGGTGCTCTCGCTGGCCCTGGGCGGTCTGGGGATCGTCGACCCCGAACGGCCCGCCGGGGTACTGGCGGACCACTCCCTGCTGGGGCTGTCGTGGTTCGAGTGGCTTTCGGGTCCGTCGGTGGCCATGTGCACCCTGATCCTGCTCGCGGTGTGGACCACCTCCGGCACGTTCATGCTGATCTTCCTCGCGGCGCTCCAGGACATCCCGCGCGAGCTGGAGGAGTCGGCCGCGCTGGAGGGGGTGAACCGCCGCCAGATGCTGCGCCACGTGACGCTGCCCGCGCTGCGCCCCGCCCTGTTCCTGGTGCTGACGCTCGGTCTGATCGCCACCTGGCAGGTTTTCGACCAGGTGTACGTGATGGGTCAGGGCGCGCCCGGCAACACGACGCTGACGCCCGCCTTCCTGTCGTACTCGGCCGCGTTCGACAACGCGGACTTCGGGCAGGGCTCGGCGATCGCGTTCATCCTGCTCGCCCTGATCCTCGTCCTGACCGCGGTGCAGCGCTGGGCGCTGCGCGAGCGCGGCACCCGCACCGGGAGGAACCGATGACCGCCATCGGTACGGCCGTTCGCGACACGGCCCCGCGTCCGTCGCGCCGGCGGGCCGGGCAGGAGCGCGGGCGGCCCGTGCTGGGCCGCTTCCCGCTTCCGTGGCGGCTCCTCGGGTACGCGGCGGTGCTGTGCATGGGACTGCTCTATCTGCTGCCGTTCGCCCTCCAGCTGGTGACCGGCTTCAAGACGGATCCGGACGCCGCCGCGCATCCGCTGTCCCTGTTGCCCGTCACCCCGACCACGGCCGCCTATCAGCGGCTGTTCGGGCTGGGCGGGACCGGCGACGGCGTCCCGTTCCTGCGCTGGCTGGGCAATTCGGCGCTGGTGGCGGTGCTGGTGACCGCGGGCAGGGTGCTGTTCGACTCCATGGCCGGCTACGCGCTGGCGCGACTGCGCTTCCGCGGCCGTTCGGTGCTGTTCGCCCTGGTGCTCGCGGTGATGGCGGTGCCCGGTGTTGCCCTGCTCATCCCGAAGTTCCTGGTGCTGAACACGTTCGGTCTCTTCGACACGTACACCGGCATGATCGTGCCGCTGCTGGTGGACGCGGCAGGCATCTTCATCATGAAACAGTTCTTCGAGTCGGTCCCGCGCGAGGTCGAGGAGGCCGCGCGGGTGGACGGGGCGGGGGTGCTGCGGACCTTCTGGTCCGTCGTCCTGCCGATGGCCAGGCCCGCGCTGATCACGCTGACGATCCTGTCGTTCCAGGGTTCGTGGAACGAGTTCACGCACTTCCTCGTCAGCACCCAGTCCGGTCGGTACGAGACGCTCACCACGGGCCTGGCCCGGTTCGTCTCGGGCGGGCTCGGGGGCGGGACGCAGTACCCGCTGAAGCTGGCGGCGGCGCTGCTCTCCACCCTCCCGGTGGCGGTGCTGTTCTTCTGCTTCCAGCGCCACTTCGTGAACGGCGCCAATGCGGGCGCGGTCAAGGAGTGAGCCTTGGGGGTGCCGTCGGGTTCCCGACGGCACCCCGGACGCACCAGCCCGCATGCCGGGCGGGACCGCCCTTAGACTCGGCGGATGGCGAAGTACTTCGACGTACACCCCGAAAACCCCCAGCAGCGCACCATCCGGTCCGTGGCCGAGAGCATCCGGTCGGGAGCGCTCGTCGCGTATCCGACGGACTCCTGCTACGCGCTCGGATGCCGACCGGGCAGCCGTGACGGGCTCGACCGGATCCGGTCGATCCGGCATCTCGACGACCGGCACCACTTCACCCTCATGTGCCGGGACTTCGCGCAGCTGGGACAGTTCGTGCACATCGACAACGACGTCTTCCGCGCGATCAAGGCGGCGACGCCCGGCAGCTACACATTCATCCTCCCCGCGACGAAGGAGGTGCCGCGTCAGCTGTTGCACCCCAAGAAGAAGACGGTCGGCGTCCGGATCCCCGACCACGTCGTCACCCAGGCACTGCTCGCCGAGCTCGGGGAGCCGCTGCTCTCCAGCACGCTGCTCCTGCCCGACGAGGACGAACCGCTGACGCAGGGCTGGGAGATCAAGGAACGGCTCGACCACGTGGTGGACATCGTGGTCGACTCGGGCGACTGCGGCACCGAACCGACGACCGTCGTCGACTTCTCCGGCGACGGGGTCGAGGTCGTGCGCCGGGGGGCCGGTGACGCGACCCGCTTCGAGTAGCGGAACCGACGGTCGCCGCCCCCGGCGGCCGTCCGGCCACACCGGTCCCCGGCTGTCCGGCCGACAGGTGCCACGGGCACCGGCTATCGGGCCGGTGGGGGCGGGCTCAAGGCGGTTCTCGCGGCGGAGAGGAAGGCGAGCTTCGCCTCCACGAGGTCGTCGGGTCTCTCGTGCCGGCGCAGCCGGTCGACCAGGTCCTGGGCCGCGGCGGCGACCTCGGCCGGTCCTTCCAGGAGGACCGTGCCCAGGACGCGCTCCAGCAGTCCGTCGTCGTCCTCGCGCCCCCGGCCGGTCCGCTCGGTCAGGATCCGGGCCTCCGCCGCTTCGAGGAAGCGCACATAGGTCTGGCGCCGCAGATCGAGCACGCGCACGGCAGCCTGCTCCTGAAGCGTCATCCGGACCGTCTCCAGGAGCGCGTCGGCCTGCCGTTCACCGGCCCGGCGTGCCGCTTCGGCCTGCCGGATCCCCGCGTTCCGGGTGAACCATCCCGTGGCGACGCTGCCCGCGATCGCCGCCCCCGCGGCGATCAGTGCGATTCCGAGCTCACTCATTCCGCCATCCTCCCGATCGCCCCGGATCCGCGCAGCGCACTTGCCGAAGATGCGGTACGGATCACTGCCGTCCGGCCGGAATCCGTCGCACGGTACGATCGAACCATGTCGCTCGACGACGCGAACCACCTCTACCCACCTGCGGAAACGCCGGATCCAAGCGATCACTCCCCTATAGAATGGAGGCTTGGACCGACGGGCGACGGGCGACGGGCGACGGGCGACGGGCGACGGGCGACGGGCGACGGGCGACGGGCGACGGGCGACGGGCGACGGGCGACGGGCGACGGGCGAGAGGTCCGTGTTGCTGGCCGCCCGATCGGCGGTGGCGCTGTACCGCCTCCTGGACACCCTCCTCGCCTTCTCGGGCGATGAACGTTTCACCCGCTTCTTCACACTGGTTCCCGGATCCGACTTCGACGTCGACACCCTGTCCGTGATCGACGCCGTCAAGGGCCGTGTCCTGCCCTGGGAGGAGGCGTGCCGACGCACGTACGACCTGGTGCTCGCGGCGAGCCCGAAGGGCGAGCTGGACCGGCTCCGCGGTACGCACGTGCTGCTCCCGCACGGGGCGGGGTTCAACAAGTCCATTCCGGGCGAGGGCCGCGCCGACTCCGCCTCCGGACTGGACCCGCGGTACCTGGCGCCGGACGAGGACGGCACCCCGATCACCCTGCACGCCCTGGCCCACCCCGACCAGGTCGCCCGGCTGGCCGCCGTCGACCCCGAGGCCGCCGAGCGCGCCAGGGTCATCGGCGACCCCACCCTGGAACGCGTCCATGCCTCGCTGTCCCTCCGCGACCGGTACCGGGCAGCCCTCGGAACCGGGCCGCGCACCCTGCTCGTGCTCGCCTCGACCTGGGGTCCGGATTCCCTGCTCCACCGGCGTCCCGGTCTCCCCGCCGAGATCGCGGCCCATCTCCCGTACGACGAATACCAGTTGGCGCTGATCGTGCATCCCAACGAACGGAGCCGACTGGGCGAGTACGAACTGACCGAGCGTCTGGCGCCCGCGCTGGACGCCGGCATGGTACTGACGGGTCCGTACGAGGACTGGGCATCCGCCCTGATCGCCGCGGACGCGCTGATCACCGATCACGGCTCGGCGGCGCTGTACTACGCGGCGGCCGGCGACCGACCGGTCGTACGCGTCCACCGCGGGGGCGGCGAACTGATCCCCGGCAGCCCGATGGACACCCTCCTGGGCGGGATACCGGAACTGGGGGAGGCCCGCGACGTGCGCGAGGCCCTGGCCGCGTACCGGCCGGGGCCCGGACGCGCCGCGGCACGGGCGGCCTTCGACCGCTGCGGCGAGGCACTGGACCTGTTGCGGACCGAGGTCTACGGCCTTCTCGACCTCGCCCCGCCCCGGTTCGGCGCCCCGCCCCGGCTGCTGCCCTCCCCCGCGGGCGCCGCCCGTGTGCCCGCCGCGTTCGATGTCCACGCCGAGGTCTCCGGCACCGCGATCCGCATCGACCGGCGCCCCGCCGGGCTCGGTATGCCCGGACATCACCTGGCGGTCGAGCACGGTGCCGCCCGGGAGCAGCTCGCCCGCGCGGCCGGTCTGCTCTACCGCCGCGTGCTCCCGCCCGTCGCCGTTCCGCCGGACGCGGCGTGGACGGCGTCCGGGTGGACCCGACAGGCCCTCTCCGAGTACCCGGGCTGCCGCACGGCCGCAGCCGTGCTCTCCGCCGAGCTGTGCGTGCTCGCGCTCCGCGGTGAGGCACGCGCCCGTGCCGTGCTGGTCGGGCCACGGTCGGAGGACGGCCGCGTCGTGCGCGCCGACCCGGCCGCCGCCCTGTCCGCCGTCCACGCCTGGTTGTCCGGCCGGCCCGGCGGGCCCGAGGACGAGGTGCGGCTGACCTGTCGCATCGGTGACCGGGCGTTCCCCGTCCTGGTCCGCCCGGCCACCGACGAGGAGACCGGGCGGCTGCTCTGAGGGCAGTACGCCCAGGCCCTGTCGTCGTACGGCAGGCGGCAGTTCGGCCTAGTGCCGCTCCCGGCACGAGCGCCGTGACCGGCAAGGTTTGCCCGGACGGAGCGTCGTAGTGCGCACCGGACGTGCGACGGGGCAAACGTTGCCGGGAGCGGCACTAGTGCCGCGGCAGGCAACGTTTGCCCGTCAAGGAGCGCGTCCGGTACGTGCTCTCGGTGTGCCGGCCGGAAGCCCTCGTACTGGATGTACTTGGGATTTCGGCCGGTGCGGCGAGAGGGCGTGCCGGGCGTCGCGACGGGGCGAACGTTGCCTGATGCGGCACTAGTTCTCCCCGCGGCCCAGGCCGTTGCGGTTCCGGATGGCGTCCGCGGCGGCGCGATGCTCCTCGGCCTCCGTGTCCCGTCCCTCGTCGCGGGTCAGTTCCGCGAACGCGTCGAGGACCCGAACCTGCTCGAATTCCGAGCCCCGTTCGCGTGCCCTCGCCAGCGCCTCGCCGTACAGCCGACGGGCCTCGTCCGTGCGGCCGAGCCGCCGCAGGACGCCGCCGAGCACGAAGCCGGTGCGCGCGGTCATCCGCTCGCGGTGGTCCGCCACGGCCGCGTCGTGCGCCTCGGTCAGCAGGCGCTCCGCCTCCTCCAGGTCGCCGAGTTCCGCGCTCGCCTGCCCCATCCGGTAGGTCTGCAGCAGGACCCCGTAGGGGTTGGGGATCATCCTGTGCAGCTCGCGGGAGCGGGCGAAATCGCCGATCGCCGCGTTCCAGTCCCCGCGCGCCGAGTTGAGCATGCCGCGGAACTCGATCGCCGAGGCGTGGAGCTTGCGGTCCCGGACCGACGGGCCGAGCAGATCGACGGCCGCCAGCGCCCCCGCGATCTCCCTCCCGGACTCGTCCAGCCTCTCCGATTCCCACAGCGGTCGGGCCAGCTGGCAACGCATCCGCACCACCCACGCCGCATTGCCCGAGCGGACGGCCGAAGCGGCGCCCAGCCGGAAGACCTCGGTCACATCGGACTGGTGGGGGTGGTCCAGCGCGTACGTCCACACGGGCTCGCACAGGGCCACGGCCTCGGCGTCCAGCCCCTGTCCATGGGCCAGGCGCACGCACGCGTACAGCGCGTGGCGTTCGGCGTGCAGCCAGCGGGCGGCACGCTCGGAGCGCCCGGACCGGACGGCGGGATCGACGGTCTGTGCGGGGTCCTCCAGCGGCACGTCCGGTGCGCCGGGCACGGGATCGAAGAGGTCCGCGACGACCAGACGCGGGCCGGCCGTGTACCGGTCCGCGAGCTGGGCCTGTCGTACGTACCAGCGCACCACTCGTGTCCGTGCCTCGGCCGACTCGCCCCGCACGTCGTCTTCGCGGGAGCGCCGCCGGGCGTGTGCGTGCAGTGGGCCGGGCAGACGCATCCGGCTCGCTTCTCCCCGCCGCTCGGGGCCAGTTCCAGTAAGCCGGCCCGGTGCAGCTCCTCCAGCACGTCCTGTCCGGTCCCGGGGCCCCGTCCCAGCAGGGCGGTGGCGGATTCCGTCGTGAAGGTGGGGCCGGGGTGGGCGGGCAGCAGCCGGTAGAGCGCGGCCGCCGGGCCGGACAGGCCGCGGTAGGCCGTGTCCCAGACTCGTTCCACGCCGGGCGACACCCCCTTCTCGTCCAGCTCCGAGCGGAGGTCGGCGACCAGGCGGTCGAGCGGCCGCACCCGGTGGGCGCGGACCCAGCGCCCCGCGACGTGCAGGGCCGCGGGCAGACCGTGACACAGCCGCACCATGGTGCGGGCCGCCTCCGGATCGGCGGCCAGGCGCTGATCCCTGACGATCAGTTCCAGGAGTTCCGTCGCCGCGGGGTCCGTCAGCGCCGGCAGCGCCATGTCGACGGCGGCGCCGTCCTCCAGGTCGTACAGCGGACCGTGGCTCGCGACGACGACCAGGCTGCCGCCCGACGCCGGCAGCAGGGGAACGACCTCCGAGGCGTAGCGGGCGTTGTCCACGACGACGATCAGCCGACTGTCGGCGGTCTTCTTCCAGTACTGGCGGCACCGCGCCCTGAACTGGCGTTCCAGCAGATCGGGCGGCACGTCGAGGGAGTCGAGCAGCTGCGCCAGCACCTCGCCGGGGTCCAGCTCGCCGCCCGTCCGGTAGTCGTCCAGGTCGACGGTGAGCACGCCGTCCGGGAAGCGGTCGCGCAGGTTACGGGCGAGGAGGAAGGCCAGTTCGGTCTTGCCCAGTCCGCCCGGTCCGGTCAGCGACAGGACCAGGGGCCGTGAGCGGCCCCGCCATTCCTCGACGGCACGGAGAGCACGCTCCCTCTCGTCCTCGCGGTTGACGAAGTGCACCGGTTCCGGCGGCAGTTCGACCCTCATGCAGGCTCCGATCCGATGGTCCTCACCCGACACTACCCCGATCGTCCCCGTGGGGTCCGGCGCCCGGCCCGCTCCGTCACGGCGGGCCGGGCGGTCGTCCGCGACGGTCTCAGCGGTCGTCCTCGGAGTGCCGGGCGGGGCCGGCGCGCCGGGCGGAATCGGGGCGCCTGGCGGGGGCGGCGGTGCTCACCGGCAGGAGCGCGGCCCAGCGTGCCGCCTCCTCGCACTGCTCCTGGCGCCGGAGCAGCCACGAGCGGACGACCAGGGTCAGCGTCGCGGAGAGTCCGGCGGACCCGACCACCACGGCGGCCCAGGGGGTGAACGGTGCGAGCAGCAGGAGCATCGTCAGGCCTGCGGTCGCCCACCCGGTCAGCACGGCGGCCGCGGCGGGCCGCCGTGATTCCGGGCGGTCCTGCGCCGCGCGCAGGTCGATGCACGCGGGCAGGTACCAGACGTGCCCCGATACGCAGATCACGGCGACGCCGAGCGCCAGGACTCCATGGGACATCGGTCATCTCTCCTTCTGGGGAACGGGGCACGAATCCGGTCGTCGGCGGATCAGTGGGATCCGGCGTGATCGAGTGCGGCGATCTCCGGGTGGTGCAGGTCGAAGGCCGGGGACTCGCTGCGGATGCGGGGCAGGGAGGTGAAGTTGTGCCGGGGCGGCGGGCAGGACGTGGCCCACTCCAGGGAGCGGCCGTAGCCCCAGGGGTCGTCGACGGTGACCTTCTCGCCGTACTGGGCGGTCTTCCAGATGTTGTAGAAGAAGGGCAGGAAGGACAGCCCGAGCAGGAACGACCCGATGGTGGAAAGGGTGTTGAGGGCGGTGAACCCGTCGGCGGCCAGGTAGTCGGCGTACCGGCGGGGCATACCCTCCGTACCGAGCCAGTGCTGCACGAGGAACGTGAGGTTGAAGCCGACCGTCAGCACCCAGAAGGTCATCTTCCCCAGGCGTTCGTCGAGCATCTTGCCGGTGAACTTCGGCCACCAGAAGTGGAATCCGGCGAACATCGCGTAGACCACGGTGCCGAAGAGGGTGTAGTGGAAGTGGGCGACGACGAAGTACGAGTCGGTGGTGTGGAAGTCGAGCGGGGGCGAGGCCAGGATGACCCCGGTCAGCCCACCGAAGACGAACGTGACGAGGAAGCCGGTGGCCCACAGCATCGGTGTCTCGAAGGAGAGCGACCCCTTCCACATGGTGCCGATCCAGTTGAAGAACTTCACCCCGGTGGGCACGGCGATCAGGAAGGTCATGAAGGAGAAGAACGGCAGCAGCACGCCGCCGGTGGCGTACATGTGGTGGGCCCAGACGGTGACGGACAGGCCCGCGATGGCGATGGTGGCGCTGATCAGGCCGATGTAGCCGAACATGGGCTTGCGGGAGAAGACCGGGACGACCTCGGAGACGATGCCGAAGAACGGCAGGGCCAGGACGTAGACCTCCGGGTGCCCGAAGAACCAGAACAGGTGCTGCCACAGCAGGGCGCCGCCGTTGGCCGCGTCGAAGATGTGCGAGCCGAACTTGCGGTCCATCTCCAGTGCGAGGAGGGCCGCGGCGAGGACCGGGAAGACCAGCAGGATCAGGAGGGCGGTCAGCAGCACGTTCCAGGTGAAGATCGACATCCGGAACATGGTCATGCCCGGGGCGCGCATGCAGATGATGGTGGTGATGAAGTTCACCGCGCCGAGGATGGAGCCGAAGCCGGAGAGGGCCACGCCCATGATCCACATGTCGGCGCCGATGCCCGGGGAGTGCGTGGCGTCGGACAGCGGGGCGTAGGCGAACCAGCCGAAGTCGGCGGCTCCCTGCGGGGTGAGGAAGCCCGCCGCGGCGATCAGCGATCCGAAGAGGAACAGCCAGAACGCGAGCATGTTCAGCCGCGGGAAGGCCACGTCGGGGGCGCCGATGTGGAGCGGCATCAGCCAGTTCGCGAAGCCCGTGAACAGCGGCATGGCGAACAGCAGCAGCATCACCGAGCCGTGCATGGTGAACGCCTGGTTGAACTGCTCGTTGGACATGATCTGCGTGCCGGGGCGGGCGAGTTCGGCCCGCATCACCAGTGCCATCACGCCGCCGATCAGGAAGAAGGCGAAGGCGGTGACGAGGTAGAGCGTGCCGATCTGCTTGTGGTCGGTGGTGGTGAGCCACGAGACGACGAGGCGGCCGCGCGAGGGACGGCGGCCGGGGACGGTCCCGGAAGCGGTCCCGGTGACGGGACGATCGGGGCCCGGCGTGGGCGCGGGCCGGGGCCCGGGGGGCCGGGGGCCCTGTGCGGGAGCGGCCTCGCTGCCCTGCGTTTCCATTGCGTCCACCGGACTTGTTCCTCCAGCTGTTGCGGTTCTCCGAACGTTCCCGGCCCCGGGTGCGGGGTCCGGGACGGCCGGGAAGGTCCGGCTGCTCACGGGGGACGGACGGACCGGACCTTCCCGGCGCCGCACCATGCTGCTCGCGGGCGGGGGCGCTCCCCAGGGGCCGACGGGCACCTTCCGCAGGGCCGGTCGGCCCTGCGGCGGTCCTCGTGCGGGGCCGGTCGGCCCCGGCGTCCTCCCGCGCGAGGGAGTGCACCGCCGGTTCCCCGTTCTCCGGGCTGCCGTAGGCTGACAGGTCGTGGACCGGTTCCAGCCCTGCGGTGATCCGGTGATCAGATCCCGGCGTACGGCGGACGACGTACGGCACACGGCACCAGAGAACGGCGACCCGATGGCAGAGACAGCACCTCACGCGCCCGGTTCCGCTTCCGGAATACCCTCCCCCGCCGCGCCGGGCGCCGGACCGTCCGGGGCCTCCTGCCCGCGCCACGCGGCGTGGCCGCAGCCGAGCCGGCCGGACCGGATGCGCGGTCTGCTGGACGCCGTGATGGGGCTGGGGCGTGGTCTGGAGCTGCCCGAGGTGCTGCGCGGCATCGTCGAGGCGGCGGTGACGCTGACCGACGCGGAGTACGGGGCGCTCGGCATCATCGGGGACGGGCAGAAGCTGCTGGAGTTCCTGCCGGTGGGGCTGTCGGAGGAGGTCGCCGCCCGGATCGGGCAGTCGCCCTGCGGGCGTGGCATCCTCGGCGAGCTGATCCATCATCCGGAGCCGTTGCGGCTGACCGACCTGGGCAGTCATCCGCGCAGCTACGGCTTTCCGCCGCACCACCCGCCGATGCATACGTTCCTCGGGGTGCCCATACGGGTGCGCGACGAGGTGTTCGGCAACCTGTATCTCACCGAGAAGCGGGGCGGGGCGGGTTTCGACGACGACGACGAGGCGGTGCTGACCACGCTGTCGATCGCCGCCGGGGTCGCCATCGACAACGCCAGGATGTACGACGAGAGCCGTCGCCGGGAACGGCGCCTGGAGGCGCTGGGCGAAATCACCCGTGCCCTGCTGTCGGGCGCGGACGCGGACGAGGTGCTGCATCTGATCGCCGAACGGGCGATGGAGGTGGCGGGTGCGGACCGGGCGGCGGTCCTGCTGCCCGGGGCACGGCCGGGGACGGCGGTCGCCGGGCCCGGCCCGGCGACGGGGACCGAGGAGCGGCTCACGGTCGCCGTCGCCCACGGGCGGGACAGCGAACGTGTGACGGGGCTGTCCGTGCCGGCTTCGGGATCGCTGGCCGGGCTCGCGGCGCGGACCGGGACGCCCGCGTACTGTGCCGACGTGCGGACGGATCCGCGGGCCCATCCGTTCGGCGACGGCGCCGAGGACGGGCTGGGCCCGGTGGTGGCGGTGCCGTTGCGGCTGGGCAGCGGGGCGATGGGCGCGCTGCGCCTGGGGCGGCCGGTGGGCCGCCCACCGTTCGACGACACCGAGGTGGCGCTCGTGTCCGGCTTCGCCGACCAGGCGGCGATCGCGCTGGAACTGGCCCGTGGGCGGGCCGAGTCCGAGGAGCTCGCCGTGATGCACGACCGGGACCGGATCGCCCGCGATCTGCACGACCTGGCGATCCAGCGGCTGTTCGCGACGGGGATGACACTGCAGAGCACCACCCGGGCCATCGCGGACCGGCCGGACGCGGCGGAGCGGGTCAGCCGGGCGGTGGACGACCTGGACACCACGATCCGGATCATCCGGTCCACCATCTTCGATCTGCGCACGGCGGGCGGTTCGGGACACAGCGGGCTGCGGCACCGGATGGCGGAGACGGCCCGCACCGCGGCGCGCGCGCTCGGTTTCCGGCCGTCCGTGCGGATCGACGGACCGGTCGACACCACCGTCCCGGACGAACTGGCCGAACACGTGGTGGCGGTCGCCGCCGAGGCGGTGTCCAACGCGTCCCGTCACGCGGGCGCGAGCCGTATCGACATCGTGCTGTCGGCGGACGACGCGGTGACCCTGACCGTCACCGACGACGGCATCGGTGTCCCGGACGCCCACACGACCGTTCCCGGCGCGGGGGCGGCCGGGGGCGACGGGCAGCCGGTCAGGCGTGGCGGGCTGGCCAACATGCGGACCCGGGCGGAGCTGTGCGGCGGCACGCTGGGCGTGGAGCGCCCCGCGGAGGGCGGCACCCGCGTCGTGTGGCGTGCCCCGCTCCACGGCTGACGCCCCGGAAGCGGGCGGCGCACGCCGGGCCCGGCGCCGGCCCCGGGGTCTGCGTCGGGCCCGGCGTCGGCCGGCTCCCGGTGGCAGCGGCGGCAGGGAACCTCAGAGGCGCCGGCCCTGTTCGGCGCCCTGACGGTCCTTGAGCCGGCCGACGAGCATCGCGGCCTGGATCCGGCGGCCCACGCCCAGCTTGGCGAGGATCGAGGAGATGCGGTTCTTGACGGTCTTCTCGGCCAGGAAGAGGCGCTCGGCGATCTCACGGTTGGTGAGACCCTCGCCGATGAGGTCCAGGATCTGGCGCTCCCTGGCCGTGAGCTGGTCCAGTTCGGAGAACTCCGGCTCCTCGGCGGGGCCGCGCTCGGGGCCCCTGAGCCGGGCCATCACGCGCGCGGTCGTACGCGGGTCGAGCATCGACGTGCCGGACGCGACCGTGCGGACGGCGGCGATCAGGTCGGCGCCGTTGATCTGCTTCAGCACATAGCCCGCCGCGCCCGCCATGATGGCGTCGAACAGCGCCTCGTCGTCGTCGAAGGACGTCAGCATCAGACAGGCCAGGCCGGGCATCAGGGCGCGCAGTTCCCGGCACACCTCGATGCCGGCCTGGTCGCCCCGCGGGTCGTCGCCGAGACGTACGTCGAGCACGGCCACCTGGGGCCTGCTGGCGGGTACCCGGGCCAGCGCCTCGCGGGCGCTCGACGCCTCGCCGACCACCTCGATGCCGTCCTCGGCCTCCAGCAGATCGCGCACGCCGCGCCGTACGACCTCGTGGTCGTCGAGGATGAAGACGCGCACGGGGTCGGCGGACCGCGACGGATCCGGGTTCAGCGGGGACTTCGCGAAGTCGTTCACACCATGCTCGATCGGCTCGGGGAAAAGGCGGACGCCCACCAGTATGTGCGTTCCTCCGGTGACCCCCGCGCCGGGGTTCCGAAGCATGGTGAACAGCATCTGAACAGGGCCGAAAGGCCCTGTGACCAGGGCCGGTCGGCGGGTCGATGGCGGTGCCATACTGACGCCGCCGAGATCATCCGGGCGCCGCCGACGTCATTCCGCCCGGTTTCGGCACCCACCCTCATCGCACCGCCCCAAGGAGTAACCGGTCCATGAACACCCCGAGCGAGGACTACCACGCACTGCTCGCGCGGCACGACGCGATGCGGCTGAGGCGGCGCATCCTCTCCCCGACCGGTACGGACGACGGAGCGCGGCGCGCCGAGCGGCCGCAGGCGTACGACGGAACGGCGGACCAGCAGCTGATCCTCGACTGCCTGCCGCTGGTCGGCCCGTTGGAGGGGCTGATCGACGACCTGTACCGGGCCATGTTCGAGCGGCACCCGTACCTGCGGTCGCTGTTCCCCGAGTCGATGGCGTTCCAGCAGGCGCATCTCGTCGAGATCTTCCGCTACCTGATCGGCAATCTGCACCGCACGGACGACATGATCGGCAGGCTCGTGCAGCTGGGCCGCGACCACCGCAAGCTCGGTGTGCGTCCCGCGCACTTCGAGGCGTTCGAGACGGCGCTGCTGGAGGCACTGCGCATGCGCGCGGGTTCCCGGTGGACCGAACTGCTGGAGGATGCCTGGCTGCGGATGCTGCGGCTGGCCGTCTCCGCGATGGTCAGGGGCGCCGACGAGGCGATCGCCGAGCCGTCGAGCTGGAACGCGACGGTGACCGCGCACGAGCTGCGTGCGCCGGACCTCGCGGTCCTGCGGGTGCGCCCGCACCAGCCGTACACCTTCACGGCCGGGCAGTACGCGTCCCTGGAGTCGCCGCTGCTGGAGCAGGCGTGGCGTCCGTACTACCTGGCCCGCGCGCCGCATCCGGACGGCGAGCTGGAGTTCCATGTACGGGCCCGTGGCGCCGGCGGCGTCAGTGACGCTCTGGTGCACCACGCGCGCGAGGGCGACACCGTACGCCTCGGCGCGCCTCGCGGCAGGCTGGCGCTGCCCGGTCACACGCCGTCCGCCGACGTCCTGCTGATCGCCTCGGGCACGGGCTGGGCCGCGATGAAGGCGCTGCTCCAGCAGGTCGACGCGGAACGGTCCCGGGCGTACCGGGTGCGGCTGCTGCTGGACGGCGGGGCGGACGAGGGCATGTACGACGCCGCGTATCTGGAATCGTTCCGGCGCGGGCGCTCCTGGCTGACCGTGCTTCCTCCCACCGGTCCCCTCACGGACCAGGAGCTGCGGGCCCTGTGCGGCGTGCCGGGACGCAGTTCCGGGAACCTCGTCCGCCAGCACGTGTTCCTGGCGCTGGCCCCCGAGGTCTCCGCTCCGGACGCGACGGGGGCGGTCTCGGCCCGGCTCGCCGCCGCGGGGATTCCGGCCGCGTGCGTCCATCACGACAGCACCGGCAGCGTCCCGGTCGTCGGACCGGGACGCGATGCCGTCGCGGGCGCGCTCGAAGCGTCGTTCACAGAAATGACGCCCAGTACGACCAGAACCGGGTTGCTATCAGCATGACGATGACCAGGCACCAGGTCACGGGCACCACCAGCGGGAACTCCAGTACCGCCGCGACGACGGCCCGCGGGGCGGGCAGCACGCCGTGGCGCAGGTTGTGCACGGTGGTGTGCCAGAACATGAAGACGGTCGCCACCCACACGAGCATGCACCACAGGCAGAGCGCGCCGATGTCGTACAGCGCCTGGGTCATCAGCCACATGCAGAACACGGCACCGAGGAAGGTGCCCAGGTTCAGGCCCAGCCAGTACCAGCGCCGGTAGCGGGCGCCCGCGAGGAGACCCGCGCCCACGCCCATCACCACCCCGAAGCCGATCAGTCCGAGAAGCGGATTGGGGAAGCCGAACACCGATGCCTGTTCACTGCGCATCACGTCCGTGCAGGAGACGACGGGGCTCAGTGAACAGGCCGGGACGAAGCCGGGGTCGGCGAGCAGTTCGAACTTGTCGATGGTGATCACGAAGGAGCCCAGCAGCCCGAGCGCCGCAGTGACGACCAGCAGCCACCCGAACCCGGGCCGGGCGCCCACCCGTTCCGGGGCCGCGTCCGTCCCGGGCGGGTCGTCGTCCGCCCGTGCGCCGTGGTCGTCCGCTCCGCCGTCGGCCGGACGGGGCCCGTGGTCGCGGACGGACCTGGCGGAAGGGCCCGCCGTCCGTGTCCGCTGCACCGATGTGTTCACGCCGGCCTCCGTCGCACGCAGCCGTCCGGCCACACGATGTCCACGGGGATGCCCCGCGCCCGGGCGAACGCGACCAGATGTGCGGTGGCGTCCCGGCCGTCGGAGGGTGAGCCGTCCCACACGGCGAGCACGGAACGGCAGGTCGCCACCAGCCGCTCGTCCGCGCCGACGCACGCGTCGCGGTCGGCCGGGTCGAAGGCCAGCAGGCGCACGTGCTCGGCCAGGACCAGCAGTTCACCGGCGGCCCGCCGGTCCCGCTCCGGCAGCACGGCGGGTACCGCCCCCTGGGCCGGCAGCAGCACCGTCAGTTTGCGCCCGGCCGCCCGGACCGCGCGCCCGAACACCAGGGGCAGGCCCGCCCCCGCGCGGACGAGCGCGGCCGCGCCCTCCGCCAGGCAGTCCAGCCGTGCTCTCAGTTCCGCCTCCACCAGTTCCAGCGTTCCGCTGTCGAGATCCCTGTGTCCGACGACCGCGATCACCGCGTACCCCTCCTGTGCACCTGTGCACCACCGACCCGACCGAACACTCCGCATACCGCGGCCCGGCCCCGGTTGCCGCCGTCGGACCGGGCCGGGCATGCGAACCACCGAAGTGAACCCATCGGGGGATCGACCCCGCTAGGGCCGTTCGGCCCTGGGCCGTTCGGCCCTGGTGGGGCGGAGCGCCACACGATGTACTCGTACGGCAGACGAGCACATCAGGAGACGAGGCCGCCCCATGAGCCACGCAGGTCGTCAGTCATGAGCCACACAGGTCACCGGCCGCCGCCCCGGTCACCCCTGCCCGTGATCACGGACCCGGTCGCGCACGGCCGGCCGGAGGGAAACGTGTCCCACGGCCCCGAGTCCACCTGGCCGCGCCGGACCGTCGAGCTGACGAGCACTCAGGCCCTCCGGCTGCTCGGCGAGGTGTCCTTCGGACGGATCGTCTTCACCCAGCAGGCGCTGCCCGCGATCCGCCCGGTGAACCATGTGCTGGACCGCGGCCGGATCGTCATCCGGACCCATCAGGACTCGGATCTGTTCGCCCAGACCCGGGACCACGGCGACCGCGGGGTCGTGGTCGCCTATCAGGCCGACGCCATCGATCCGCGCACCCATCTCGGGTGGAGCGTCGTCGCGACGGGCTACTGCCGGCCGGTGACCGATCCCGACGCCCTGATCCGCTATCAGCGGCTGATCCGGCCCTGGTCGGACCGGACGATGGAGTGCGCGGTCCATATCCGGCCGCATCTGGTCACCGGGATCCGGCTGGCCGAGGGCGGCGCGCACGGGTGAGGCGACGCGGCGCGGGCGAAGGACGCCGGTGACGGTCACGACGGCGTGCGGCGCGCGGCGGTGTGCAACGGGGCGGACGCCGTTCGTGAACGCCCGATCGCCGCCCTCCACGGCCTGCCCCGTCTCGCTCACGCGGGGCGGTAGGCCCCCACCCGATGTACGCGTGGTGCCGGGCCGTCGCGAGTGCCCAGCTGCCGGCGTCGAAGACGTGGATCGGTGAGGCGTCGTCATCGAGCAGGTCCGGCCGAACGCCCCTGGGCGTCCTCGGCGCACAAGGTGATGTCGCCCTCGCCCGTCCGCCGGAGTTCGAACGGCACAGGTCCCTCATGGCGGCCCCCGGGACGGCACCCCTCCGGCCACGGCCGGCGCCCCGGCCCGCCCCCGGCCGGAACGGGACGTCCCGGCCGGGGCGGGGCATCCGGGCTACTTGCTGACGGCGAAACGCATCAGGTCCCGCTCGTCCCCCTGCTTGATCTTCCCGGTCTCGTTGATCACTTCGAGCTTCCAGCTCGTGCCGACCCGGATCGCCTTGGCCACGGCGCAGCCGTTGTCGTTGGTGAGCAGGCTCGGCCAGATGTCGGCGACCTGCTGGCTGCTGCCGCCCGTCGCGTCGTACACCTTGAAGCTGATGTTGCGCGCGTTCTGGAAGGCGCTGCGCTTCTTGTACGCCGCGGCGATGAACACGATGGACGTGATGTTGGACGGTATCCGGGCGAATTCGACGGTCACCGTCTCGTCGTCGCCGTCCCCGCGCCCGGTCTGGTTGTCCCCGCTGTGGACCAACGAGCCGTTGCCCATGGGGTCCAGGGAGTCCAGTCCGGCCAGCCGCACCGGTTCCGCCCCCTGCATGGCGACGGCGATCAGGTCGAGGTCGGTGCCCACCTTCTGCCGGAGCTTGCCCAACAGCCCGCCACTGCTCCCGACGGTCGGGTCCCAGGACACCCCGATGGACAGATGGGTCACCCCGTCCAGATCGGCCGGGCCGTCTTCCTTCTTCAGCGTGATCATGCGTGATCCCTCTTGGTGGTCAGACTGCTACCCCTGCAGTGTGCCTGGTGGCGCCCCCGTCCCGCCCACCCGGGTGGGCGTCCGGTGCGAACACCCCCGGATCCGGCAGCCCCCGCGACCCGCCCGGTCCGGTGGCGGGGACCGTACGGCCCGTCAGGCGCCGTCGCGGGGACGGGCAGGCGCGAGGCCGTGCTCGACGAGCGGGCCGACGGTCAGGCCCGCGGCGCGGATCTTGTCGATCAGCCCGGGCAGCGCCGCGAGCGCGGGCCGCCAGCGGCCGGACGCCGACAGGTCGGCGTCGTGCAGGAGCACCGTGCCGCCGCCCCGCAGATCGCGGTGCACGGTGGTCAGGACTCCCTCGGCCGTCGCGTCCTCGGCCCAGTCCCGGCCCCAGGCGGACCACAGCACCGGGCGCAGTCCGCAGCGCGCGGCCGCGGCCCAGCGCCCGCCGGTCAGGATGCCGTACGGCGGCCGGTACCACAGCGGCCGCACGCCGGAGACCCGGTGCACCGCCGCCGCGGCGCGGGAGATCTCGCGCGCGTCCCGGCCCGCGGCGGGAAGCCAGGGCCGGCTGTGCGTCCAGCCGTGGACGGCCAGTTCGTGTCCGCTGCGGACGATGTCGCGGCCGAGCCCCGGGTGGCCCAGCAGCCTCTCCCCCAGCACGAAGAACGTGGCACGCGCGGAGAGCCGGTCCAGTGCGTCGAGGAAGAACGGGGTGGAGCCGGGGTCCGGCCCGTCGTCGAAGGTCAGGGCGATGTGGTGGGGGCGGCCGAGACCGGCCAGGGCGGGGAAGCAGGTCCGGCGCGGGCCCGCGAGCCAGGTGCCGGCGGGGGCGAGGTGTGCGGTCAGCACCAGCGCCGATACCGCGAGGGGGACGCGCGCCGCGGCGGGGACGCGCGGGTGCCGGTGGTCCATGGGGTCCTCGTCCCTCCGTCGGTGCGGGCTATCGGTCGCGGTCGGTGGGGTGCTCGCGCGGTGGCTTCGCCGTCGTGTCCCAGTGCTGCGCCACCGCCGGGGACCGCGACAGGCCCACGGTCCCGGCGGCCACCAGACACGCGCCGGTGACGGCCTGCAGCACGTGGGCCTCCAGCGCGATCCGCTCGCCGAACAGCACCGCGCCCAGGACCACGCTCACCAGCGCGTCCCCGAGCGTGAGCGCCGGTTGCGAGACGGCCAGCGTCCCGGCGTGCAGGGTGCTCTGCAGCAGCGCCAGGCTCAGCAGGCCGACGACGCACAGCGCGTACGGGTAGCCGGTCGTGAGGACCGCCGCCGTCCCGTCCTGGATCCGGCCGGCGGTCTCCTTGACCAGCCCGGCGGTGCAGGCGAAGCAGATGGCCGTGGCGCAGCCGAGCGAGGCGACGCGGGCGGCGCCGCGGACACCGCGGGCGACCAGCAGCAGCGTGGCCACCGCCGTCGCGGCGCAGGCTCCGACGAACAGCCAGGTGCCGGCCTCTCCGGTCGCCTCGCCCGGCGACGGCCCGGCGGCGGTCAGGAAGAGCGTCAGACCGCCGCCGAGCATCAGGAAGGACAACCAGGTCCTGCCGCCCGGGCGCTGGCGGAACACGACGGTCCCGATCAGGAGCGTGAAGAGGAGCTCGCTCGCCATCAGCGGCTGCACCACCACCATGCTGCCGACCGCCAGCGCCGCCGCCTGGAGCAGGGCGGACAGTCCGAGTGCCGACGCGCCCGCCAGCCAGAACGGCCGCCGCACCAGCCGGACCGCCCGGCGCACCGCGTGACGCACCGTCCGGCGCGCGCCCCGCGCGTCGTCCGCCGGTTCGCACGCCGCCTGGTCCACGGCGGCCCGCCGCTGCAGCACGGAGGCGGCGCCGTTGGCGAGAGCCGCCAGCAGCGCCAGTGTCACGGCGAGGACGTCCACAGGTACCGGCGGATTCACCCGAATCGGGCGGCGAGACGGTGGTAGAGCCCGGGGGCCACGGCACGCACGCATCCGGGCAGACGCAGCCAGCCGGGGACGTACACCTCGGCACGGCCCGAGACGTAGGCGTCCCAGACGGCGTCGGCGACCCTCTCCGGTGACATGGGGCGGGGCCACGAACGGGCGTACGGCGTGCCTCGGCGTTCGAAGAACGGGGTGTCCACGACGCCGGGGACCAGATGGGTGATCCGCACGCCGGTTCCTCTGAGTTCGTGGCCCAGGGCGTCGGCGAAGGTGCCGATCGCCGCCTTCGCCGCCGAGTAGACGACCTCGCCGCGGACGCCGGTGGATCCGGCCACCGATCCGATCAGCATGATGTGCCCGCGCCCCGCCGCGAGCATGTGCGGCAGCAGGAGCCGCACCAGCCGGACGACGGACACCAGGTCGACGGTGAGGACCCGGTCGGCCGCGGCCTCCGGCATGGAGTCGAAGGGGCCGGCCCAGCCGACCCCCGCGGCGGCGACGAGCAGGTCCACCCGGCCCGCGAGATCGAGGGCCTGGCGGACGAGCCGCTCCGTGCCGCCGGGCGCCGTCAGGTCCGCGCACAGCGCCGTCGAGCGCGTCCGCGCCGCGACGCGCTCCAGGCGCTCGCGGTCGCGGCCGGCCACCAGCAGCCGCCAGCCCCCTTCGGCCGCGATCCGGTACGAGACCGCGGCCCCGATGCCCGAGGAGGCACCCGTCACCAGGGCCACGCCGTCGCGGACGGCGCGGCCGTCCGACGCGTCGGCGCCCGGCACGCCGCGGTGGGCGGTGCCCGGACCAGATGACATGGTCTCTCCCCTGGGTCGGCACGGTGCGGCGCGTCGTCTCCGCCGCCCGGTGATCGGGGTCGCTCGGAGATCTCGGGGCGAGGACCTCGCGCCACCGGGTCTGGTTAGGAGTAGCCCGGGCGCGCTCGGACAAAACCGTCGCGACCCACACCTCACTGAACCGCACGGCACCACCCGCGCCCGCAGAATGGGACCACCACGCCCAGTGCCCATGGCGCCGGATCCGCCGCGCGCCGCCGACGTCAGGGGTGATCAGGTGCCCACTGCCCACACGGACGGCCGTTCGGGGCCGCGCCGGGACACCCGCCGACCGGGTGAGCCGGGTGCGCCCGCACCGCGGCCCGTACGACGCTCCCCGGCGACGGCCCGCCGCGGACGGTCGCCCGTACCGCGGATCCTCGTGGCGAGGCGCCCCGGCCGGTGGTCGCGGGCCGTCGACCGATGAGCGCGGCATCCGGGCGGTTCCTCGTCCTGAGCGCCGGCATGGGCTCCGGGCACGACACCGTGGCCGCCGAGCTGACCCGCCGGCTGGAGGCCGGCGGAGGGCGGACGACGACGGTCGACGTCCTCGATCTACTGCCCCCGGGGGCCGGAGCCGGGCTGCGCGCCTTCTACCGGACGGTCATCCGCCGCGCGCCGTTCGTCTACGCGGGGCTGTACGCGGCGTTCTTCCGCCACCCGGGGGCCGGTCTCCCCCGCCCGGGCAGTGCCCCGTTGGCGGTGCTCGCGGAGCGACGGCTGCTGGAGCTCGTCGCGCGGCGCCGCGCGGACGTGGTGGTACCCGTCTTCCATCTCGCCGCCCAGCTCACCGGCGGTCTGCGCGCCCGCGGCGCGCTGCACGTGCCGAGCGCCGTGGTCATCACGGATTTCGCCGTGCACCGCCAGTGGCTCCATCCGGGCAACGACCTCCACCTCTGTCTGACGCCCGCTCTCGCGCACCGGGTGCGGCGGGCGGTGCGGCGTCCGGCCGTCGTCTCCGGCCCGCTGGTGGCGCCCCGCTTCCACGCCCCGGCGTCGACGGCCGAGGAGTGGCGGCGCCGTCTCGGCCCGCCGGACCGTCCGCCGGTGCTGGTCTCGACGGGGGCGTGGGGGGCGGGCGCGCGGGTGGTGGACACCGCCGGGCTGCTGGCCTCGGCGGGGTACCGGCCGGTCGTGCTGTGCGGGGACAACACGCGTCTGCGCCACAGTGTGGCCCGGGTCGAGCACGCGGTCGCCCTGGGCTGGGTGGACGACGTGCGGGGGGTGATGGCGGTCGCCCGGGCCCTGGTCGACAACGCGGCGGGCCAGACGGCGCTGGAGGCGCTGGCCGCCGGGCTGCCGGTGGTCGGCCACCGGCCCATTCCGGGGCACGGCGCGGAGGGCGTGCGGAGCATGGCGGCGCACGGCCTCGCCGACCATGCCCCGGACCCGTGGGCTCTGCTGAGGGCTCTGGACGAGGTGACGGCCCCGGGCCCGGCACGCGAGCGGCGTCTCTCCGCGGCCTGCGGCCTGTTCCGGGGAGAGGGGGTGCTCCCCCTGGAGGACCTGGCCCGGGCCGGGCGTGCGCGAGCGCGCGAGGCGGGGGTGCCCGGCGCTTCGCCGGGGGCCTGACCGGTGGCCCTTCAGTAGCGGAGCGTGCCCGCGATGCCGACGCCGTCGGGGAGGGTGCCGTCGGGGACGAAACGCACTTCCGTGTCGGCGTCCAGCGCCGCCTCGACGAGGCTGTCGACGATGTCCGTCTCAACGCCCTCGGGGGCCGGTTCGCCCTCCGGTACGTCGACGACGTGCAGCTGGTGGTTCTCGTCCGCCCGCCCCGCGGCGCGCAGGCCCTCCTCCACGAGGACGAGGGCGGCCCTGTGGTCCATGACCGTGTTCCACACCTCCGCGAGGCCCGCGACGTACGCCTTGCGGCCGCGCGCCGCGTCCAGGTCCGCGCGGGCCTGTTGTGCGCGGTCCTCGCGGATCTTGCGGAAGACGGGTTCCAGACGCTTCTCCAGCTGGGGTACGGCGTGCTTCTCGGCGCCCGTCAGTTCCAGCCCGCCCACCGTCGCCCCGGCGTGGCGCGAGATCTTTCCGAAGGCGGTGGTCAGCTCGGGGCTGCCGACCAGGACGAGGGGCAGGTTCCGGTCCGTCATGGCCCGGGCGAGGCGCTCCTCGATGTCGGAGACGTACTGACCGACACGAGCCGCGCGGTAGCCCGTGCGGTCCGTGCCGTACGCCGGGCCGGGGAGCGCGTCCGCAAGGTCCGGGACCTGCGGCTTCGCCGGGAAGCCGTGGGCGGTGACCTCGGTCAGGCTCCCGGCGTGGGCCAGGTACAGCCTGCTCTCCTCCTGGTCGAGGACCAGCACCCAGTACGGGCGGGCGTACAGGTGGGCCGCCACCAGGTTGCGGGTGAGGTACGTGGTCGTGATCTCGACGCGTTCGGGGATCTCGTGCGGCGAGACGAACTGCCACGCCTGCGGGTCCTCGTCCGGTGCGAGCAGCACCAGCAGGCCGTCCTCGGCGCGCTGGGCGTCGATCAGCCGCAGGACGGTGTCCTCGCCGAGCTGTCGCTCCAGCCGGATCCGGCTCTCGCGGTCGACCTCGGGGTCCTCCTTGAGGCGTCGCACCGCCTCGCTGAGGAGATTGCGCAGGCGGATCGGGTCCTGTTCGTTCTCGGGCCTGGCCCGGTGGGTCGGCATGAGCAGCGAGATCGCCGGGAAGGGGCGCGGGCGGCGCAGGTCCTTGAGCACGGCCGGGGTCAGGTCACTCGTGCGCATCCATGGCCTCCCTGGAGCGGCGGGGAACGGTGATCGCATCCAGGGGATCACGGCACGGCGGGCCCCGCGACCGGGCGGCCCGGCCCCGGGGGCCCGGTGCCGGGGAGCCGCCTCGGAGCCCGTCGGCCGGCCTTCGACCGGAAGGCGGACGCGGCACGGCACGGCCGCCCGGTCAGTGGTCACCCGGCGGGCTCTTGGCCCACCGCCGCCGGTGACGATCCTCCGGACACGGCCATGCGGGGTGTGCCGGTGCCGTCCGCGGGGACGGTCCAGATGTCGCTCCCCCGGCCCCCGGAGCCGGGCAGGGCGTAGGCGACGGTGCCGTCGTCCAGCCAGGCCGCCTGGTCGTCGACGTTGCGCGTCTCGGCGAGCGGTGTCTCGCGCATGGTCCGCAGGTCGAGGACGTACAGCCGCCAGGGATCGGCCGGGTCGTCGGAGACCTTCTTCTTGAAGGCGAGCCGGGTGTTGTCGGGCGACAGGGAAGGGCACTCGACGTTCTGCCGCAGCGCCTTCGCCGACCACTTCGCCATGTCCCCCTCGACCAGGTAGGTGCGGCCCTTGGTCGAGACGGTCGCGTAGAAGCGGTTGTCGTCGCGGGCGAAGGTCACCCCCCAGTAGTTGACGTCGGGGGCGTGGTAGCGGGCTCCGTCGAGGGTCAGGGGGATGCCCTCGATGGACTTGACGAGGTAGCCGGTGCGCAGGTCGAGGATCGCGGTCCGGGTGGAGAAGGCGGTGGTGGCGTACGAGTCCCCGGTGGCGAACACCGTCCAGGACACCATCCGCCCGGAGGCGGAGACGCGGGCGCGGGTGGGGATGCCCGGCACGGTGATCCGGCGCTGTTCGCGCAGTCGGCGGTCGAGCACGACGGCGTGCGTCCTGGGCAGTACGCCGGGGCGGGCGCGCAGGCAGACCGCGTGGTCGCCGGAGGCGTAGAACCGGTCGCAGGCGGGACCGCCGGGGGTGCGCGTGCCGGGCGGGGCGGCGAGCGGGCGGCGGGCGACACGTCCGGTGGCGGTGTCCCGGAAGTACAGCGCGGGCCCGGTGACGGTGAACGAGGCTTCGGCTTCGGCCTGTTGGGCCGGGGTACGGTGCTGCGCGTGCAGGGCGTAGCCGACGGATCCGCCCGCGAGGAGCAGCACCGCGGCCACCAGGACGGCGATCCGGGCCCGTGGGCCCAGGGGTGTCGTGGGTTCGGGGAATCCGGCGCTCATGCGGTCGGCCTCTCGGTGGTCGGGGCTCCGGGCTCCTCGGCGGCCGCGGGGTCGGACGGGTCACGGGGCAGCAGCGCCCAGCCGCCGACGAGCGCGGCGAGCAGGGCGACGGCCGCCGCCCACAGGGCGGGGCGCGGTCCCCACACGGTCCAGGCGGCGCCGAAGCCCGCGGCGGCGAGCATCCGGGCGAGTGCCTGGCCGGTCTGGAGCAGGGCCAGCCCGCCCGCCCTGCCGTCGGCGGGCAGCACGGGTGAGGCCAGGGCCATCAGCACGCCGTCGGTCCCGGCGTAGAAGACCCCGAGCAGCACGAGCACGGGCGCGACGAGGAGCAGGGCGGGGCCACCGGCCGGGAGAAGGAGCGCGGCGTACACGCCGAGCAGCGCGAGGTGCCCGTACAGGAACGGCAGCCGTCGGCCCACCCGGTCCGCGATCCGCCCGGCCGGGACCGCGAGCAGCAGGTAGCACGCCGCCGCGCCGAGCGGCAGCAGCGGGAACCAGCCGACGGGGAGGTCGAGCCGGCGCTGGAGCAGGAGGTAGACGAAGGCGTCCCCGATGGTGGCGGCGCCGAGCAGTCCGGCGGCTGCGAGGATCCGTCGGAAGCCCCGGTCGCGGAGCGCCGCGAACACCTTGCGGGTACGCGGGGCCCGGGGCGTCGGCGGGCCGAGAACCGGCTGTCGGGGCACATACAGCACGAGGAGCAGTACGCCGAGCAGCCCGACGCAGAAGCTGACGACGAACACCGCGTCGTAGGCCCCGGTGGTCGCCCGGAGCAGGGCGAACGCGGCGAGCGGTCCGAGCAGGGCGCCGGTGGTGTCCATGGCCCGGTGCACACCGAAGGATCTGCCGAGCGTCTCGGGCCTGCTGCTGAGCGTGATCAGCGCGTCCCGGGGCGCGGTGCGGATGCCCTTGCCGACGCGGTCGGTGGCGAGGGCGGCGGCGATCCCCGCGGTGGCGCCGCCCGCGAGCAGCAGTCCGAGCCGGGAGAGGGCGGAGAGGGCGTAGCCGATGCCCGCGACCCTCTTGTGCCGGTGGCCGCGGTCGGCCGCGTGGCCGCCGAGCAGCCGGACGACGGAGGTCACGCCGTTGAACAGTCCGTCGAGGAAGCCGAATTGGAGGGGTGAGAGACCGAGTCCGAGGACCAGGTAGAGCGGCAGCACCGCGGTGACCATCTCGGAGGAGACGTCGGTGACGAGGCTGACCGTGCCGAGTGCCAGGACGGTGCCGGGGACGCGCCGGACCGCCCCGGCGGTGCGGGGCGGTGCCGGTGTGTCCCGGCGGCCTGTGGTCGCCAGGTACATCAGTGGCAGGTGTACTTCGGGCTGGTGTCCTTGGCCTTGCCGTCGGTGCCGACGTAGCTGAAGCTGTAGCCGGTGTCGGTGAAGTCCAGTTTCAGGACGCCGTACTGACCGCTGATCCGCTTCTGGCTGTTGGGCTGGACCTCCTCGATGGGGTAGGGCTCGGCGCCGCCCATGCCGCCGACGACCTCGGTGATTCCGTCGGCGGTGGCCTTCCCGTCGGGGTTCTGCGGGGCGAACCGCTCGTAGTGGTGGTCGTGTCCGTTGAGCACGAGGTCGGCCTTGGCCCCGTAGAGGAGCTTCCAGACCGGTCGGCTGACCGGGTCGTTGCCGTGCCCGCCCGAGGAGTACAGCGGGTGGTGCCAGTAGGCGGCGACGCACGCCTTGGTGTTGGCGGCCAGATCGGCCTTGAGCCAGTCGATCTGGGCGCTCTTGTCGAGGGAGTTGGAGTCGAGGGCGATGAAGTGCCAGTTGCCCTCGTCGAAGCTGTAGTAGGTCTTGCCCTGGGGGTAGCCGATCGCGCCGAAGTACGCCTTGTAGCCGGCGAGCGATCCGGCCGGGTCGTACGTCTCGTGGTTGCCGGGCACCGGGTGCGTCTTGTTCTTGAAGGCGCCCCAGGTCTTGTCGTAGTAGGCGCGGTAGTCGGAGATCCGGGCGTCGTCGTACTGGTTGTCGCCCATCGTCAGGTAGAACTTCGGGTTGATCTGCTGGGCCAGCGCGGCGGTCCTGGGGTGGGCGCAGCCGCTGTCGGAGGCGGTGCACTGGGCGGCGATGTCACCGGCGGCGACCACGGTGAAGGCACCGGTCTGCGGGGGCGTCCCGGCGAACGTGCCGTACACCTCGACCTCGTGGAGCGAATAGCCGTACGAGGTGCCGCGCGCGGTGCCGTACACGCGCAGGTAGCGGCCCTTGCCGGACAGGCCGGGCCGGTCGTCGGTGCCGCCGTCGCCCGCCGTCTCCTCGGCGAGCCGGGTCCATGCGCTGCCGTCGGCGGAGATCTCGATCCGGTACGCCTTGGCGTACGCGGCCTCCCAGTCGAGCTTCACGCGTGTGACGTCGGCGGTGGCGCCGAGGTCGACGCGGATCCACTGCGGGTCCTTGCCCTCGACGCTGGCCCAGCGGGTGGCCGGGTCGCCGTCGAAGGCGTTCTGCGGGCCGAGACCGGAGTCCTCGGTGGAGGAGGCGGTGGCGGGCCTGCCACCGGAGATGAGTGGGTCGGCGGTGGCGTCGGCCCGGTCGGGCCAGGCGAGCAACAGGCCGCCGACGAGGAGGAGTACGGCGGCGAGGACCGTGGGCACCGTACGGTGCCGGGTGGCTGTGGGGAGCGGAGCTGAGCCTTTCAGGTGCATACCTGCACTCCTGGCCTGGGGGGCGAGAGCTGGGCATCGGTGCATGACCGCGCGCCCGGCCCGCGTGCGGACGGGGAGCGGCATCGAGGTGGCCGGGTCAGAGCTCTCGCTGAGCGCGTCATGCCCGTGGGGCGGGCACCGCGCCAGGCCACCGGCCGGAATGCTAGCGAACAGTAAACTTTCCTACCAGTCCCCCGACCCGCCTTGTTCCGGCGGCCGTTCGCCGCCATTTGCCACAGGTATTCGGACCTCGGGAACATTCTCGAATCCCTCTGCCCGACGGGTACGGGACGGGCCCCGCGCCGTCCGCGGGTTGCCCCGGGGCGGGGTGCGGGACGACGCTGGAGGTAGCGGCGGCCCCGCCCGTTGAGCCGGGCCCGGGCCGCGTACGCGGAGACGACGGGGAGGCGCCGGCCGTGGACGGTCGGGAACCCGTGGCACCGCGCCGCCCCGGCGCGCGCGGCCACCGCACCGTGCCGCACACCGCGGACCTGCGGGTGGAGGCGTGGGCCCCCACGGCCGGGGGCTGTGTGGCCGAGGCCGTGCGCGCGATGGTGGAGAGCTTCGCCGACACGTCCGGCGCGGCGCCGGTCGGGGAGCGCACCTGCCCGGTCGCGGCCGGCTCCGGCGAGGACCTGCTGGTGACGGTCCTGGAGGAGGTCGTCTACCGGCTGGACGCCCACGGGGAGATCCCGCTCGACGTGGAGGTGGACGCGGACGTGGGCACGGACACGGGCACCGGAGCGTCCCGGGCGGCGGGCGGCGGACCGGGACCGCTGGTCCGTTTCCGCATGGCCGACGCCGGGACCGCCCGGGAGGTCGGCGCCGTACCGAAGGCCGTCTCGCTGCACGACCTGCGGCTGCGGCACGACCCCGACGGCTGGGCCTGCGGGGTGACCCTCGACGTCTGAACGCGGGCCGGCCACCGACCGGAGGTGAGGGCCATGGAGATCGCACTGGCGGAGTGGAGCCCGTACCGGTTCCGGATCGAACAGCGGGAGCCGATGCGTGTGCCCGGGGTGGTGTTCGCCTCCCGTGCGCTGCTGCCGCAGGCGTCCGGGGACAAGGCGCTGGAGCAGGTGGCGAACGTGGCGACGCTGCCCGGCATCGTGCGCGCCTCCTTCGCCATGCCCGATGTGCACTGGGGCTACGGCTTCCCGATCGGCGGGGTGGCCGCCACGGACATCGCCCGCGGCGGGGTCGTCTCACCGGGCGGCGTCGGGTTCGACATCTCCTGCGGCGTCCGGCTGCTGGCCGCGGGGATCGACCGCGAGGCGCTCGACCACGACCGGATGCGGCGGCTGATGGACGCTCTCGACCGCACCGTCCCGCGCGGCATGGGACGCGGCGGCCTGTGGGAGCTGTCCGGGACCGCGGAGATGGACGAACTGCTGGTCGGCGGGGCGCGGTACGCGGTCGAACACGGTCACGGAGTGCCGCGCGACCTCGCCCGCTGCGAGGACCACGGCGTCCTGGAGGGCGCCGCGCCGGGAGAGGTGAGTTCGCGGGCCGTCGAACGCGGACTGCACCAGGTGGGCAGTCTCGGGTCGGGCAACCACTTCCTGGAGGTCCAGGCGGTGGACCGGGTCCACGACCCCGTGACGGCGGCAGCCTTCGGGCTGCGGACGGGTCAGGTCTGCGTCATGATCCACTGCGGCTCGCGGGGCCTGGGGCACCAGGTGTGCACCGACCACGTCCGGGTGATGGACCAGGAACTGCACCGGCACGGCATCCGGGTCCCGGACCGGCAGCTGGCCTGCACCCCGGTCGACTCGCCGCGCGGCCGCGCCTACCTGGGGGCGATGGCGGCGGCCGCCAACTACGGCCGGGCCAACCGTCAGTTGCTGTCCCAGGCCGCCCGTCGCGCCTTCGCCACGGCCACCGGGGCGGGGCTGGACCTGGTCTACGACATCTCGCACAACACCGCCAAGATCGAGACCCACGAGGTGGACGGTGTGCGGCGCTCCCTGTGCGTCCACCGCAAGGGGGCGACACGGGCGCTGCCGCCCGGCGACCCGGAACTGCCCGAGGACCTCGCGCGGGCGGGCCAGCCTGTGCTGATCCCCGGGACGATGGGTACCGGCTCGTACGTGATGGTCGGCCTGCCCGGCAACGACGCGTTCCGCTCCGCCTGCCACGGCGCGGGCCGGGTCTGGAGCCGTCACCAGGCACTGCGCATGGTCCGCGGCGAGCGGCTGCGCGACGAACTGGAGGCCCGCGGCATCGCCGTGCGCCCCTCGTCGTGGCGCGGTCTCGCCGAGGAGACACCGGAGGCGTACAAGGACGTGGACGCGGTCGTGGAGGCCACCGAGGGCGCCGGGCTGGCCCGGCCGGTGGCCCACCTGGTGCCGCTGGGCGTCGTCAAGGGGTGAGCCGCCGACGGGGAGCACCCCGCCGCCCGCGTCCTCCGCCCCCCTCCCCTATCCGATGCCGTCCTCGAAGTCGTCGGCGTCCTCCGGCCCCACCCCGTCGTCGCCGACGGGGTAGGTGTCCTTGACCTTGACCTCGCTGACACCCCGGCCCTCGGGAAAGACGCGCCGCCAGTCGCCGATGACGTGCAGTTCGTCGGTGCCCATCGCCCGTACGACGGCGAGTCCGTCCTCATGGGCCTTGAGGGCCTTCATCCAGAGGTTGGCGAACGCCTGCGAGCGGATGATGTGCATCCAGTCCGGCCGGTACAGCTCCCGGTTGTAGTTCGACTCCCCCATGGTGGAGACGAACTTGGAGTACATCGCCTTCACGTACTCCAGCGTCACCTCGTCGTCGGCGGCGATCGCCGTGTCCCTGGCCTCCTTGAGCGCGACCCGGAACTTCTCCAGCAGGTTCTCGGTGGCTCCGGAGGTGAACGACTCGTGGATCTCCGGTGGTTCGCACAGTCCGTGCTTCGGGCCGGACAGCCGCAGCAGGAGGCGCAGGGTCGGTTCGGTCACCCAAAGCGGGCCGGGTTCGTCACGGTTGCCGATCGGGTTGGGCAGCACAGCCGAGTGTTCCCACGCCGGCGGGGTGATCAGGTGGACACCGGCGCGGCGGCGGTCGTGTGCGAAGCCGGTGGAATGCTCCAGCTGCCCCAACGGCAGATGTGTCTTGAGGGCGGAGAGATAGGCGCCGTTGATGTCGAGCGCCGTCACTTCGTGGCGGCCGGGCGGAAGTTCGTGCCGGGTCCACTTCGGGCGCGCCTCCCAGATCTGGTCGGCCCCCCTGGACGTCTGCTTCTTGAGGATGTCGGGGATCCAGGGATGGGCGATCACGTCGTAGCGGGCACCCTTGCGGGTCTCGTCCAGCAGGCGCATCGCGTCCGGGATGGCCCGTTTCGACAGGGCGGCGACGGCCGCGTCCATGTCGCCCCGGTGCTCGGCGAGCGCGCCCCGGACCGCCTCGTGGATCAGTGCGGCCGGGCCGGCCTGCTGCTGGAAGGCACGTCGGGCCGGTGATCCGGAACGCCTCGACGGGTCCGTCGTGGACGACGCTCCCGCACCGGAGGCGGTGGAGCGTTCCGGCATCCGGTGGACGGGCGGTTCGGGTGCCCGGGCGGAGGCGGGGGCGACGTCCGGGGATCCGGCCGTCGTGACGGCCGGACGGCAGTCGGCCGCGTCCAGGTGCTGGGCGAAGCCCGCCACGCGCTGCGTGGCCGGATGCCCGCACAGCACGCACGGCTCGGCGCCCTCCAGGGGCTCCACCTCGTCGGGTGCTGGGCCGGGTTCCGGCGCGGGAACGACGGCAGCCGCCGCGCCGTGCGCCGCGGGCCGTTCTCCGGCCGGAGTCGCTGCGCCCTCGGACACGTCCTCGCTGTCGGTCCCGGCCCCGGATCCGGCGGCGGGCCCGGGGGCCGACGCGGGGCCGGTGGCAGAGGGGCTGGGCTCCGTGCCGAGCTTGGCGCTCAGTCCGTCCAGCAGATACGCGTACTTCGTGCGTGTCTCGCCGGACGGGTCCCGGCCGCTCTCCCACCCGGCGACGGTCGACGGGCCCACACCCAGCGCCCGCGCCACCTGCGCCCTGGACAGCCGGGCCCGTTCGCGCAGAGTGCGGCGCACCTCGGCGGCCGGGAGCTCCGCTTCCGGGCCGACGGCGGCGAGCAGCGAGTCGATCGCGTCGAAATCACTCACCGGACAGGCCCTTCAGATGTAGGTGACGGGGTTGCGGGACAGATGCGGGCTCGGGGTGGGGCGTCCCACGCGCGGATCACCGAGCAGGAGCTCGCCCTCGAGCGCGTAGCGGTCGCCGCGTTTGGAGATGCCGGTGATCCTCGCCACCGCGAGCACGGTGCCCGCGGCATTGATGATCTGCGCCTCGTTCTGGGACAGGGCCCGGTCGGCGTTGAACTTCCAGGCGCCCCGACCAGCTTCCCACGCCTCGTCCTCGCTCATGCCGGGACGCCATCCGCGGGCGGTTCGCGCCGGGCCGTCGCCCGCCTCCGCGGCACGCTCCGCGCCGATCCGGATCTGGAGCACCCGCACACCCCTCAGACATACTCCTCAACTTGTTGAGAAGTTTACATCGCCCGGGCGGACAGGGTGTCGGCGCGTCACGGAGGAGCCCGACCGGCCACCGGAGAAACTGCCTTGCATGACCAACACACTCAGAGCATTCCTCGAAGGCGGCCCCGACGACCTCCCGGAGCGCATCGTCCCCCTCACCACCCCGGGGAACGACCTCAAGGTCCCGTTCCGAGGCGGATACGAACACTTCAGGGTCACCACACGCCGCAAGGACACCCCGGAGGGCCAACTGCCCGTCTACGAGTGGTGGGAGCGCACGGAGTTCCCTGGCTGAACGACACCCGGAACACGCCACCGTTCCGGGACGCACGCACCCCGGGGCAGCACGACACCCCGCCGGGAGAGGGCACCGTCGGAGGCACGGGCGGCCCCGACCGCACCGCCACAACACCGCGAAGGGGCCACCGGGCGGCACAACACAACACAACACAACGCTCTCAAAACAGCAGGTCAGAGGCGAGAGCAACCGACACCGACAAGTCGACGGACGCCTTTTCCCGGGCGTGTCAACGAAAGACACGCCGTTGCGGGGGTGAGCGGGCTTCAGGAAGTCGCCCGTACGGACCAACGGAATATCAAGGGCGCCTGGTTTCAGGGTAGTTGAGCGTTTGTCGGATTATCCGGAAATAGCATTTGGCGTAGGTCGTGTACCCCGATAGGCGTTCCGGCCGCGCACGGCAACGTGTCCGATATGACAGGTATGGGGACCGTCAGTACGTTCAATCACGGGCCGACTGCTCAGCCGGCCTCCCTGAGACAGGAGAAGTGACATGGTTACCCGTTCCACCGTTGTTACCGGTGCCGTCGCGGCCGCGGCGGCCCTGGCTGCCACCGGTATCACCTACGCCTCCGCAGCCACCTCCGAGCCGGCCCAGGCGGCCCCCATCGTCCAGCAGGCCGCCCCCATGGCCCTCAACGGCGGCGACGCCGGCAAGGGCAACGAGGGCAAGGGCAACGAGGGCAACAACTACGGCGGCGGCCACGGCGGCGGCCACGAGAAGAAGCGCCACCACCGGCACCACCACCACCACAAGGGGCGCATCCACATCAACGAGCGCACCTACACCGATGAGCGCGGCGGCTGCGTGACCGTGATCAGCGGGCTCGGATCCAAGACCCTCAACATCCGCAACGAGAGCCACAAGACCGTCGAGGTCTTCCGCGGCGTCACCTGCGACAACGGCGCCCCCATCGCCACCGTCGGGCCGTGGAGCTCCAGCGACGGCGTCCGTCCGGGCCACGTCAAGGGCGGCGTCCACGTCAAGAACGGAATCGTCGCCAGCTTCCGCGTGATCCACCACCACCACGGCCACCACGGTGGCGACAAGGGTGGCTACGGTGACGAGGGCGGCTACGGCGGCGACGAGGGCGGTTACGGCGGCGAGGGCGGTTACGGCGACGACTGACCCGACCGCTCAACCCACACACAACCCCGGCCCGCCGGAATCGGGCCGGGGTTCCGTGTGTTCACGGCAACCGTTCCGTGCGTACGCGACATCCGGGGGAGACGGCCGGGAACCCGGCGACCGGGCCCCGGTCAGCCGACGTTGACGTCGATGCAGGCGTAGAAGGCGTTGGCGGTGTCGGCGATGTTCCACACCGCGAGCACCTTCTGCTTGCCGGTCAGTCCGCCGAAGCCCACCTGATGGGTGACCGTCGCGCCCGGCTGGGCCCCGTTGTCGTTGAACTCGGCGATCTTCCGGCCGCCGGCGAAGTACTGCCAGGTGCTCGTGGCGTGCCGGGCGGTCAGGACCCACTGGAACGACTGGGTCCGGCCGACCGGTGTCACCTTCCATCCCTTGGAGTCGTTGTCGAGTTCGGCGAACCGGCCGTTGCCGCCGCTGCAACTGGTCAGACCCTTGGGGCCTTCCACGCTCTGCGGCTCGTACTTGATCTCTCCACAGCTCACGGTCCCGGCGGCACACTGGGCCTGACGGCTCGGCGGCGACGAGATGTATCCGTGGGCGTCGGCGGAGCCCGCCGGGAGGGTCAGCGCCAGAACCGGCGCCAGCGCGGCTCCGACGACTGCGGCTGTCTTCCTTTTCGCGTGCATGCTTCTCCTTCACATGAGGCGTCGCTGCGCACGCCCGGGCCGTGGGGGCCCGACGACGGCAGGCCGGCCTCTCCGGTGTGGGGCCAAGAGGCGCGAAGGGCGGGGCAGGGCCCACCGGAACGCGCGCCGCGCGGTCGCGGGTGCCCGTCAGGCGGCCTTGCACTTGGACCAGACCATAACCATCGCCGAGCCGCCGTCAAGGGTTGCGGTCGGCGGAGAGTTCACGGGGCCGCTTCCGGACATCCCCGAACACCCGTCATCCAACTCCCGGAGGGCTCGCCCGGGGCGCGGGTTCCCGGGCGTCCACCCCGCGGGCGCCGACGCATGCGCCGGTGCCCGCGGAAACGAGGCCGGGCAGAGGCCGAACACCGTGCCGACGGCTCGAGGACACGGCCCGGCGCGGCCTCCCCCGCGCCGCTCGTCACCGGCGCCGCGTCACCACCCGTCGCGCCGTCGATGCGCTCGCGCAGCAGGTCGGCGTGGCCGATGTGACGCGCGTACTCGCCGATCATGTGCAGATGGACCATGCGCAGCGAGTACAGCTCGCCGGCATGTCAGCCTCCGAACCTGCCCCGCCCGCGGAGGATCGGGACAGCGAATTCGCCGAGCGCCGACGAACGGCCGGACACGACGGGGAGCGGAAGCGCGCGACGGGACGGAACGCCGCGCCGTGCCCACGGCGTTCCGGCGCCCTCCGGCACGGCCGCACCGAGAATGCAGGCGTGTCCACCGTCTCCTTCCCCACCGGGCGCGATCCGCGCACGGAATGTGCCCTGCTGCTCCTGTCGGCCGCCTCGGGGGCGACCGACGCGTTCGCCTTCGTCTGTCTGGGGCAGGTCTTCGCCGGAGTGATGACCGGAAACCTCGTGCTGCTGGGCGCCTCCGCGGTCGGCGTCGGGGAGCACGGGGTGGCCCTCGGGGTGATCACCGCGCTGGTCTCGTACGGCTCGGGGGTCGCGTGCGGGACGTGGCTGACCGCACGGCTGCGGTGGCCCCTGCCGATGACGCTGCTCGTCGAGGTGGTGCTGCTGACGGCGGGCGCGGTGCTGTGGGGGGCGGGTCCGCTCACGTCCGCCGGGGGCCGGCTGGGGCCGCTGGTGCTCGTCGCCGCGGCCATGGGCGTCCAAGGGCGGGTCCTCACGACGCCCACGAACTACTTCACCGGCACGCTCACGTACCTCGTCGGGCGCGCGGCGTCGCGGTCGTGGCGGCGGGAGGACCGCTGGGCGGCCGGCCGGCTGGCGGCGGTCGTGGTGGGTGCCGCCGTGACCGCGCTGGCGGTGCGGCTCAGGCCGGAGGCGGCGGCCCTCGTGGCGGTGGTGCCCGTGGCCTGCGCGCTGCTGATCGAGGCGGCACCGACGCGACGGCCCGGCGGCTGAGCCCGGCGCGGTGCCGGTACGGGTACCGGGCGTGGGCGTCGGCCGGGGCGCGGAGCTGGGGAGCCCCGGCCGGATCGGGGGTTTCCGGCCGGGGCGGTCGAGGGGTGGGCGCGTTGCGCAACCCCGCATAGATGAACGATAAACCATTGCAACTCGCCCCCGGGAATCACCCCCTCGGCGACGGGCGCCGGACCACGCAGGGAGGCGCTCGCGCGCCCCCGCACGCCCCCCGCGCACACCCCATGAGCCGGGCGCACAACCCGAGCGCGCACGGCGCGACATGCATCCACCCCCGAGCGTCAACTTCCGTCAGATGAAAGGCTGTTCGACGAATCGATGCCATGCGCAGCCCATGGCATATGCCAGAAGCAACAACGTATCGAGTGTTGCCAAATCCCTTACGAGCCCCCGCGGCCTGTGCCACAGTCGTCTCCGGTCCACCTTTCAGACCTGGTCGCGCCGCGCCTGTATCGGAGTACGAGATGCCGTCCCATCTGTCCGCGGACCGCCCCGCCCCGCAGCCGCACGAGCGTGACGCCGTCGACGCGCTGATCCACCGCGCCCGGCAGCTGCGCGGCGAGGTGGATGCCGTACGCCGCGACGCTGTCCTCGTCGACGAGGAGGACCCGCACACGCGCTGGCAACGGGCGCTCTGCGAACTGGCGGTCCACCATCTCGACGACCTCGGAACCCATCTGGGACAGCTGCGGGAGGGCCTCGGGCCCGACGCGCCGCACACCCCGCGCCCCCCAGGGCAGCCGTCCGCGAAGACTCCCTCCCGGCCCGCTCCGCACGGTGGGGCGGCCCCGTCGCGGAGCGGCTCGCTCATCGGCAGGGTGGGCAGCGCCGAGTGGAACCTGCTGACGGACGAGGTCATCTGGTCCGAGGAGCTGTTCCAGATCTTCGGCAGGTCCCCCGACGCGGGCCCCCTCTCCCTGGACGAGCTTCCGTCCGTGCTGCTCCCCGAGGACCAGCCCCTACTGACAGCCCTGGTCACGGACTGCCTGGTGGACGGAAGGCCCCTGGACGGGGAGTTCCGCATCCTGCGGACCGACGGCCGGACGCGCACGCTCCACATGATGGGCGAGCCGGTGCTCGACACGGACGGCTGCACGGCCTCGATGTGGGCGGTGCTACGGGACGTGAGCGAGCTGCGGCGCAGCGAGCAGGCGGTGCGCCGGACCCGTGACGCGCTGCGGCGCAGGCAGCACATGGCGCGCACCGAGCGCCGGATGGCGGTCGAGCTCCAGGAGGCCGTACTGCCTCCGTGGCGCGGCCCGCTGCGGCTTCCTTCGCGGGGAGCCGGTGTGCTGGACGTCGCGGCCCACTACCTCCCGTCGGAGTCGAGCTCCCTGATCGGGGGCGACTGGTACGACGCCCTGGAACTGCCCGACGACAGGACGATGCTCACCGTCGGCGACCTCACGGGGCACGGCGTCGAGGCCGCCTCCGCCATGGCGATGCTCCTGGGAGCGCTGCGCGGGATGGCCGTGGCCGGTGTCGAGCCCGGGGCTCTGATGGGGCATCTCAACCGGCTGCTCGAATCCTCCGTGCAGCCGGCCCTCGGCAGCGCCGTCTGCTGCCGCTTCGATCCGGCCACCGGCGCCCTCGCCTGGGCGCAGGCCGGGCACCCCGCACCGCTGCTCTTCCGCAACGGCGAGGGGCGCCCGCTGCCGTCGCCCGACGGGGTCCTCCTCGGCGCGGCATCGGGTGTCGCCTACGAGCAGGACGAGGCGCAGCTGCTGCCCGGTGATGTGCTGGTCCTCCACACCGACGGGCTGAACCGTCACAGCGACCGGGGTGCGGGCCCGGACGCCCTGCTCGCGCTGGCACCGCGTTTCGCGCAGGCCCGTACGGCACAGGAGTGCGTGCGCGCGGTCGTCACGGAGTTCGGCGGCGCCGAGCGCCTGGACGACGCGTGCGTGCTGATCGCCCGCATCGGGGCGTAGGCACAGCGGCGCCCGTACGGGCACTCGAACGCGAACGCCGGACACGAAGCGGTACGCGGGAGAAGGATCCGCCCACGGAACCCGGTGTGCGGACGATCGCCGGCCGGACGGTGTTCGGGCGGGCGGTGATCGATGGGACGGTGGTGTTGCTTCGGACGGTGTCGGACCGGGCCGTGCTCGACCGGGCCTCGGCCGCTGTCTCGCGGTCGACGACCGGTGCCCGCCCCTCGCGGTGCCCCCGGGTCAGATCTCCGACGAGCGACTGGGCCGCTTGATGACGGAGTGCTGCGGCATGGCGACCCGGATCTCCTCCCGCAGGTCCTCGATCTTCGCGTATCCCGCGTACTGGCCCGTCAGCCGGTACATCTCGCGCAGCCGGTCCCAGGTACGGTGCGAGGAGGTCTCCCCCATCGTCACCAGGGCCAACCGGGCGTAACGGTCGGCCTGTTCGGGGTCGTCGGCGATGAAGCACGCCGAGGCGAGCGAGATGAAGTCGAAGATCTTGGACCGCTGGCGTCCGTTGACCCGGAGTTCCAGCGCCTGCTTGGCGTGGCGCTGAGCCACCGTCGCCACCGACGGGTCGTGTTCGGCGAGGGTACGGAACGCCAGGGCCTGCATCCCGTGCAGATCCGCCTCGTCGAACATCTGCATCCAACTGGGGGGCGGGACGTCGCTCTTGTCCGAGACGAAGAGTTCCTCGGCCTTGCCGAGCGTGCGCCGCATCGCCTGGCCCTGCCCCATGGACGCCTGCGCCCATGCCTCGATGGTGCACAGCATCGCCCGGGTGCGCGGCAGAACCATGTCGCCCGAGCCGGACTTGGCGAGCTTCATCAGGTCCAGGGCGTCGTCGGGACGGCCCAGGTGGACCATCTGGCGCGCCGCCCGGGACAGGGCCTCGCCGGCGCGGGGACGGTCGCCGCCCTCGCGTGCCGCGTGCGCGGCGATGACGAAGTACTTCTGCGCGGTGGGTTCCAGGCCGATGTCGTGGGACATCCACCCCGCGAGCACCGCGAGATTGGCGGCGACGCCCCAGAGGCGACGCTGCAGGTGCTCGGGGTGGCGGTAGGCGAGCATGCCGCCCACTTCGTTGAGTTGCCCCACCACGGCCTTGCGCTGGAGTCCGCCGCCCCTGGAGGCGTCCCAGGCGCGGAACACCTCGACGGACCGTTCGAGTGCCTCGATCTCCTCCGACCCGATGGGGGCGGCCTCGTACCGGTCGAATCCGGCGGAGTCCGCGTACAGCGGGTCATCGGTCCGTGGGACGTCGGCCGCCAGCACGGGGTCGCTGTGCAACCAGTTGTGCATGGGGCCGGTGATGGTCGATCCTGCGGCGAGCGCGGCGCCCGCGCTCACCAAGCCGCGTCGGTTGAGCATGAGGTCCATTCCCGTGAATTCGGTGAGGACCGCTGCCGTCCGCTCGGGCGCCCACGGCAGTCCGTCGGGGTTGTGCTCCGCCCCCGCCTCTCGCCGCTTCCCCACACGCCCGCGCCGGCCGAACCCGAGGTCCTCGATGGTCACGACACGGCCGAGCCGCTCGGTGAACAGGGCTGCCAGCACCTTCGGCACCGGATCGCGAGGGGACTCGCCCATCTCGATCCAACGCCTCACCCGCGAGGTGTCGGTGGCCAGCTGCGGGTGGCCCATGGCCGCCGCCTGCCGGTTCACCAGTCTCGCGAGTTCGCCCTTGGACCAGCCGGCGATGCCGAACAGGTCGGACAGGCGGGTGTTGGGTTCTCCGGTCACGTCAAGCCCCCAGGTTCTCGGCTGTGTTGACAGTAGCCGCCTGTCACAGGCGTCGCGACTATTCGCCAGGGTTCGCCAGGGTGCGCCAGATGGTCTGCCACCCGTGATCTGGTGTCGGGTAGGAAAGCGCCACCCCGCCCGGCAGCCCTAGGTACTCCCCAGGGTGCCGAAGGGCCGCCGGACGGGGCGGTGCACGCAACTTGTCGGCGCACGAAGGGATCTGGTCCCCCCATGTACACAGCATCGTCCTCCGTGACCGCCCCGCCCCGGCCGCTCCGTCCCCTGGGGGCGGGCGGCGGGCCGTACCTCGCGCCGCACGCCGCCCCGTCGGCTTCCGGCGGGGTCCGGCCGAGGCGACCGGCGGGGGTGGGCGGCGCGCCGCTCAGCGGACGGCTGGACCTGTCCGGTCCGCAGGGCGCTCAGCTGAGGATGGTGATCGCGTCGGTGCACCGGATCTGCCCGGAGTTCAGTCCGGTGCAGGTCCTGCGCCGCAGCGGCCGTTCGGTTCTCCTGGTCGGCTCCACGGGACGCACGACCGCGGTCGCCAAGTGTTTACTGGACCACTCCCCCGCGTGGTCGGAGCGGTTCCGCCACGAGATAGCGGCCTACCGCGCGTTCGTCCGGCACCGCCCGCCGGTGCGGGTGCCCCGGCTCATCGCGGCCGACCCGGACAACTGCGCCCTGGTGATCGAGCGGATGCCCGGCCGGGTGGCGGCGCTGACCCGGCACCCGGCGGAGGCGCCGCCCCGGGCCGACGTGCGGGCCGTGCTCGGCGCGATCGCGCGTGTCAACACCTGGCGCCCGGCTCCGGGACTGTTCGACGCGCCGCTGGACTACGCCGCGCGGATCGCCCACTACCACGAGCTCGGTCTGTTCACCGACCGCGATCTGGGCGACCTGCAGAAGCTGCTGCACGGTCTGGCGGGCGGCCGTCAGGGCACGTGGCAGTTCTGCCACGGTGACGCGCTGCTCTCCAACGTCCTGCTGTCGCCCACGGGTCCGGTGCTGGTCGACTGGGAGCACGCGGGCTGGTACCTGCCGGGCTACGACCTGGCGACGCTGTGGGCGGTCCTGGGGGACGCACCGGCGGCGCGGCGCCAGATCAGCCAGCTGGCACAGGCGGCGGGACCCGCGGCGCGCGACGCGTTCCTGGTGAATCTGATGCTGGTGCTGACGCGGGAGATCCGCACCTACGAGACGGCCGTCCAGCGGGCCATGCGGGAGCCGGGGGCAGGAGGCGTCGTTCCGGACCGGCCGGGTGCGCTCTCGTCGAGCGAGGAACAGCGGCTGCTGCTGCGGCGGTTGCACGACGACTGCGCCATGGCCCGCCGAGCCGTTCGCGCCGCGGTCGGCACTCGCTGACCCTCCCGGGGGGAGACGCGCCGCGGGTCCGGTGCCGACACACCGGGCCCGCGGCGCGCTGCCGTGACGCGGGTCCTTCTCAGTGCGCGCGCACGATGTCCACGTCGGACGCCTTGACGAAGGCGATCCGGTGGCCGATCTGCACGGTCACGTACCTCTCCCCGCCTCGGAAGTACGTGTGGTCGTAGGGGTGCGAGGAATCGATCGTCGGGGCGTGGAAGTAGCCCGTGGGGGCCTCGCCGCCGCCGGGGTAGGTCTGCCCGGCCTTGATGGTGTACCCGAGCGGTGCTCCCACCCGCTGGTCCGCGAAGTCGGCGGGATACTCCGACTTCTCCGGGTAGGCGACGCCGAATACCGGAATCTCGGCGCGTCCCTTCTTGGGCCGGACCACGTATCCGGCGGTGGGTGTGGTGGTCCGGGTGTGGGCCGGGGTGCGCAACCACGCCTTCTGGCCGTACCACCAGATCGCCGTCCAGCCGGGGACCCGGTCCGCGACGACGGCCCGCTGGCCGGCGCTGATCTTGCTGCCCCAGTCGGCGGCGCAGTTGGTTCCGGGAGAGCCGTCGGGGTGCAGACCGGGGTCGGAGAAGAGCGGCGCGTCGGCGGACGGCGCGGTGTGGAGCGGGACGGCGCTGGATCCCTGGACGGGCAGGTCCACGCCCTTCTCGCAGTCGCGGAACGCCTGCTTGTTCTTCTTGAAGTCCGGGCTGATGGTGACGAGTTCGCCGCGGGCGGAGGCGGTCGGCACGGTGGGCCTGCCGAGCAGCGCCATGAAGCGGTTCCAGTCCCAGTACGGGCCCGGGTCCCAGTGCATGTTCCTGGTTCCGGAGGCGGTGGTGGGCGGTACGCCGTCGTGGCCGATGATGTGCTGGCGGTCGAGGGGTATGCCGTATTCGGCGGCGAGGTGACGCACCAGCTTCGCGGTGGAGCGGTACATCTCGGCGGTGTACCACTTGGCGCCGTCGACGGCGACGCCCTCCTGCTCGATGCCGATGGAGTGGCTGTTGACATACCAGTTGCCCGCCTGCCAGGCGACGTCCTTGTTCTTGACCATCTGGGTGACGTGGCCGTCGGAGGAGCGCACCACGTAGTGGGCGGAGGTCTGCTTCAGCGGGTTCTGGAAGATCTTGAGGGTGGTGTCGAAGTCCTCCTCGGTGTCGTGCAGGACGATGAACCTGATCTTGTTGGTGCGGGGGCGGTCGGAGGTGTCGTAGTTGCCGTACGTCTCCTTGTCGGCGGGGTCGCCCGTCTGCTCGTGGGCCGCCGGAACCCAGTCGCACGCGAGACCGCGCGGGCAGTCGGGCCGCACCGAGTCGGCACCGGCATGTGTCGCGGGGCCGAGCAGCGTCGTGCTCAGCGCGCCGGCGGTCGCCAACGCGGCCGCGAGTCGGGTCCTCTGCTTGGGCGTCATGGGGCCTCTCCTGGAGCCGTGCGAGTGGGGCCGTACGTGTTCCGATCTCACTGTTCCGCGGTGCGCGCACACTCTCGGACGTGAGATGACAGCGCGTCAAGGGGTCGGCGCCGCCCGTCGGCCGAGCCAGTGGACCAGACCACTGGCGCCCTCTTTGACCTGCGGAAAGAAGGAATCCGTGGGAGGTCGGTGGCATCTCGATCCCCGCGTTCCGGGTGTCCCGGTCCGATCAGTCATCGGCGGGCAGGGACACCGCGCGCCCGGGCGCACCATTCATGTGACTAATTGCGGATGTGCGTGCCCCGAACGGCCGAAGGGTAGTGCTCGCGCGGACACCCGGTCCGTGCGGCGTGCGCACGGCGAGATCTCGGAAAGGCCCGACACAACATGGCTCAGCCCTTCACCCTGCCGGACTTCTATGTTCCTCATCCGGCCCGGCTCAATCCCCATGTCGAGGAGGCGCGGCGGCACACCAAGGAGTGGGCGCGCGGCATGGGAATGCTGGAGGGTTCGGGCGTCTGGGAGGAGAAGGACCTCGACTCCCACGACTACGCGCTGCTGTGCGCGTACACCCACCCCGACTGCTCGTCGGAGGCGCTCTCGCTGGTCACCGACTGGTACGTGTGGGTCTTCTTCTTCGACGACCACTTCCTGGAGCTGTTCAAACGCACCCTCGACCGCGAGGGCGGCAAGCGGTATCTGGACCGGTTGCCCGCGTTCATGCCGAGGGACCGCGGGGCGGCGATGCCCGAGCCGACGAATCCGGTCGAGGCGGGCCTGGCCGATCTGTGGGCGCGTACGGTGCCGGGCATGTCCGATGCCTGGCTGGCCCGGTTCGCCGAGGCGACGGAGAACCTACTCAACGAGTCGTTGTGGGAGCTGGCCAACATCGACGAGGGACGCATCGCGAACCCCGTCGAGTACATCGAGATGCGCCGCAAGGTGGGCGGCGCCCCCTGGTCGGCGGGTCTCGTGGAGTACGCGGCGGGTGCGGAGGTCCCCGCGGCCGTGGCGGACGAGCGTGCGCTGCGGGTGCTGCGGGACGCCTTCTCCGACGGGGTGCATCTGCGCAACGACCTGTTCTCGTACCAGCGCGAGGTCGAGGACGAGGGCGAGAACAGCAACGGCGTGCTGGTGCTGGAACATTTCCTCGGCTGCTCGACGCAGGAGGCGGCCGACGCGGTGAACGATCTGCTGACGTCCCGGCTCCAGCAGTTCGAGAACACCGTGCTCACCGAACTCGGCCCGCTGTGCGCGGAGAAGGCACTGGGCCCGGAGCGGACGGCGGCGGTCCTGGCATACGTCAAGGGCTTGCAGGACTGGCAGTCGGGCGGCCACGAATGGCACATGCGCTCCAGCCGGTACATGAACGACGGTGGCAAGGCCGGCGACCGGTCCGGACCCGCCTTCGGCATGGCCGCGGCGTCGATCCGGCCGACCCTCCGCTCGGAGACGGCCCGGCTGCGCAGTCACACGCATGTGCCGTACCAGTACGTCGGCCCGTCGCTGCTGCCCGACTTCGAACTGCCGTTCGACACGACCCTCAGCCCCCATCTGGAGGGTGCGCGGGTGCGGATCGTCGACTGGTCGAGGCGGATGGGGATCCTGGAGGCGCAGCCGGGTGTGCCGGGCTCGCACATCTGGGACGAGGAACGGCTCGTCGCGTTCGACCTGCCGTTGTGCGCGGCGGGGCTGCATCCCGACGCGACGCCGGGGGAACTGGATCTCGCCTCGCAGTGGCTGACCTGGGGGACGTACGGCGACGACTGGTTCCCGGTGGTGCACGGGCGGGCCCGCGATCTGACCGGGGCCAGGCTCGCCAACGAGCGGCTCTCGCTGTTCATGCCGCTGGACGGGGCCGGGACCCCCGAACCGGTCAACGCGCTGGAGCGGGGGCTCGCCGATCTGTGGACGAGGACCTCCGCGCCGATGGACGCGGGCGCGCGACGCACGTTCCGGACGGCGGTCGAGGACATGACCGCGAGCTGGCTGTGGGAGCTGGCCAACCAGGTGCAGAACCGCATCCCGGACCCGGTGGACTATGTCGAGATGCGGCGCATGACGTTCGGCTCCGACCTGACGATGAGCCTGTGCCGGCTGGGCCACGGCCGGAAGGTGCCGGAGGAGATCTACCGCAGCGGTCCGCTGCGCTCGCTGGAGAACGCGGCGGCGGACTACGCGTGCCTGCTGAACGATCTGTTCTCGTACCAGAAGGAGATCGAGTACGAGGGCGAGGTGCACAACGGTGTCCTGGTCGTGCAGAACTTCTTCGGGGTGGACTATCCGACCGGGGTGCGGATCGTGTACGACCTGATGAAGTCGCGGCTGCGCCAGTTCCTGCATGTCGCGGAGCGGGAACTCCCGGTGCTGTACGACGATTTCGGGCTGGACGCCGAGGCGAGGGAGATCCTGGCCGGATACGTGCTCGAACTCGAGCACTGGATCGCGGGCATCCTGATCTGGCACCGGGGCTGCCGTCGCTACCGGGAGCAGGACCTGCGGCGGGGCACCGGCACCCCGTGCCTGCTGAGCGGGCCCACGGGGATCGGTGTTTCGGCGGCGCGGGTGACGGCGTTGTTCGCTCCGCTCGCGGGCGGCCGCGTCTAGTGCTTCGAAAGTAGCGTCGTTCGCCCGAAGGGCCGGACGGGACCTTCGAAACATGTCCTGGTTGCCCGGGCATCGTCCGCGGCCGCGCGACCCGAGGCGCGCGGCCGCGAAGGGACGTTTCAGCCCTGCTGGAACAGCTCGGCGGGCAGCGGCTTCAGGAGCGTGTACAGGTCGTCGGTGATCGGCCGGTCCCAGCTGGCGATGGTGACGAGCACACCGTCGCTGCGGTCGAACTGGACGCAGGAGATACGGCTCTCGGAGAGCTTGATCCGGCGGACGATGAGCAGGTTGTCGCCCTGCATCACCGGCATGTCCTCGGCGCCGGTGACCTCGACCGGTTCGTCGTTCTCCAGCGCGAGCAGCAGTTGTGCGACCTCGAACGGGACCTGGCCCTCCTCGGTCTCGCGCGCGGGCGAACCCTCCGGGAGGTTGCCGATGATCATCGCGGGGCCCCGGCCGCCGAACAGGTCGTAGCGCAGGAAGACTCCCTGGCAGCTCCCGTCCGGGGCGGGCAGCAGACCCGCGCCGAGGTTTCCGGGCCAGTCACCCGGGTCCATGGCCAGGACGTCGAAGTCGGGGCCCGCGGGTGTGGCGGCGCTGCGGCGGCGGAGGAAGGACATGCGGACATGGTACGTGTCCGGGCTCACGTCGCGGCGCCGGGGCCGCGCGGGGCGGGGCGTTCGGACGGGTCCGCCCCGGCGCCGGAGGCTCCGGCGTTCCAGTGGTGGGCGTACCCGTCGGCGTGGAGGTGGCCGGGCGAGGGGGCGTGCGACGTGGCCCGGCTGACGCTGACCAGGCGGGCGTAGTCCTGGGCGACGCCCCGCAATAGTGCGTGCACGGCCTCCTCGACGTCCTCGTCGGCGGTGGAGCCGTGGCCGAACAGGGCGCGGTAGTGGACCAGGGAGGCCAGCAGGTCCAGGACCAGTTCACGGTCGACGTGTTCGCGCAGGTCACCGCGTGCGATGGCCGCGTCGAGGACCTGGGCCACCGCCTCGCGCGGCGGGTCGAACAGGGTGCGCATGAACGCCTCGTTCAGTTCCTCGTCACCGCCGCAGTCGGCGCGCAGCGCGGCCAGGGCATCGGGCGGCATGCGCCGGAAGACGGTCAGCTGCAGCTTGATCGCGTCGCAGAGGTCGCAGATCGTGCACCCGGTGTCCGGTGGCCGCAGATCACCGAGCTGGGCACCGAGCGCGTCCAGCACCAGCGCGGGAAGGTTCGGCCAGCGCCGGTAGACGGCGGCCTTGTTGGTCCCGGCTCGGCGCGCGATCGCCTCAATCGCGAGTCCCCCGTATCCGGCCTCGGCCAGCAGGGCCAGTGCCGCCGTCCGGACAGCTTGATCGATGCCCAGGTCCCGTGGGCGTCCCGCCCGCTGCTTGCCGTCCCGCATCCGGCCAGGCTAACAATTAGATACGGTACGGTGCGTAATGAAATTACCCGAAGCAGCAGTGCGGTGAGGGCGGGAGAGGCCATGACCACGGAAGAAGCGACGGGCACCGGGGCCGCGGCGGCCACCCCGGGGTGGCGGGACCTGTTGGGCCGCGAACACGGAGCGGTCGCCGCGGCCCTCGCCGGCGGGGTCGCCCTGCACGCGGTCAACGTCTACCTCGCCACCACGGTGCTGCCGTCGGTCATCGAGGACATCGGCGGCGCCCGGCTGTACGCGTGGGCGACGACCGTCTTCGTGGTGGCCTCGGTCCTGGGGTCCGTCCTGGCCGCCGCGGTGCTCGCCCGGACCGGTCCGCGCGCGGCGTACCGGTGGTCGGCGGCGGCGCTGCTCGTGGGGACCGTCGTCTGCGCGCTGGCGCCGAACATGCTCGTGCTGCTGGTCGGCAGGGCGGTCCAGGGGCTCGGCGGCGGTCTGCTGTTCGCCCTGTGCTACTCGGTCGTGCGGATCGTCTTCGAGGAGGCCCTCTGGCCCCGGGCCATGGCCCTGGTCTCCGCGATGTGGGGCGTCGCGACCCTGGTCGGCCCGGCCCTGGGCGGCGCGTGGGCGCAGGCGCATGTGTGGCGGGGTGCCTTCTGGACGCTCGTGCCGCTGCTCGCACTGTGCGCGGGGCCGGGTGCGCGCCGGCTGCCGGGGCGCGACGGGGAACCGGGCTCCGTGCGTCTGCCCTGGGGAACCGTGGGTCTGCTCTCGACGGCGGTGCTGGTGGTCTCGGCCGCGAGCGTGGCGGAGTCGTTGTCCGTCAATGCCGCGGGGGTGCTCGTCGCGGTGGCGTTGCTGTGGCTGTGGGCGCGCCACGAGCGGGCCGCGGCGGTGCGGGTGCTGCCCCGGGCGGCGTTCGGCCCGGACCGGCGGCTGCGCCTGACCTACGTCACCATGGCCGGCCTGGTCGTCGCGTCCTGCGTGGAGGTGTTCGTGCCGTTCTTCGGGCAGCGTCTCCAGGGCCTCGGCCCCCTCGAGGCCGGATACCTCGGTGCGGCGATGGCGGCGGGCTGGACGCTCGGTTCGGTCGTGCTCAGCGGTGCGACGTCCCGGCGGGCGCTGGTCGTCGCCACCGCACCGGTCTTCAGCCTCGTGGGCCTCGTGGTGCTCGTGGCGGTGGCCCCGGTCCGGTCCTCCGGGGCGGCCGCGGTGTCGGCGGTGGCGGCCGGGCTGGTCCTGCTCGGGTGGGGGGTCGGCGCCGCGTGGCCGCATCTGCTCACCGACGTGCTGCGCCTGTCCGGGGACACCGACCAGGACGTCGCCGGGGCCTCGACGACCACGGTCCAGCTGACCGCGACCGCGTTCGGCTCGGCGGTCGCCGGGATGGTCGCCAACGCCTCCGGCTTCGCCGATCCGGCCACCACGGCGGACGCCGCACGCCATCTGTTCGCCGTGTTCCTGGTCCCGGCCGCGGTGGCGCTGGCCGGCGCGGTCCTGGTGTCGCGTGCCGGCGCCGGGAAGCGGTCCCCGGCCGGGAAATGACGACCTGGGACGCGGTAGGGAGCGGGCTCCCTGCCGCTCCCCAGGCCGTGACGCGCGGGGGACCGGGACCGTCCCCGCCCCGGTCCGGACGGCGCGCGGTCAGCCGCTGGGGGGTTCGGCTCCCACCAGCCACATGGAGAAGAACTGCGAGCCGCCGCCGTAGGCGTGGCCGAGCGCCGTGCGCGCCCCCTCGACCTGGTGCTCGCCCGCCCGGCCGCGGACCTGCAGCGCCGCCTCGGCGAAGCGGATCATGCCGGAGGCGCCGATGGGGTTGGTGGAGAGCACTCCGCCCGAGGGGTTCACCGGGAGGTCGCCGTCGAGCGCGGTGACCCCTGACTCGGTGAGCTTCCAGCCCTCGCCCTCGTCCGCGAAGCCGAGGTTCTCCAGCCACATGGGCTCGTACCAGGAGAAGGGCACGTACATCTCCACGACGTCGATCTGCCGTCGCGGGTCGTCGATCCCCGCCTGCCGGTACACGTCGGCGGCGCAGTCCCGGCCCGCGCGCGGCGAGACGAAGTCCTTGCCGGCGAAGAGCGTCGGTTCGCTGCGCATCGCGCCGCCGTGCACCCAGGCGGGCGGGTGCGGCGAACGCCCGGCCCCGGCGCGGTCGGTGAGGACCATGGCGCAGGCGCCGTCGGAGGACGGGCAGGTCTCCGAGTACCGGATCGGGTCCCAGAGCATCGGCGCGGACCGGACCTTCTCCAGGGTGATGCCCGGGTCGTGGATGTGGGCGTACGGATTCTTCAGCGCGTTGCGGCGGTCCTTGTACGCGACGAGGGAGCCGACCGTGTCGGGCGCCCCGGTGCGGCGCATGTAGGCCCTCACGTGCGGGGCGAAGAAGCCGCCCGCGCCGGCGAGCAGCGGCTGCTGGAACGGGACCGGCAGCGAGAGCCCCCACATAGCGTTGGACTCGGACTGCTTCTCGAAGGCGAGGGTCAGGACGGTGCGGTGCACCCGTGCGGCGACCAGATCGGCGGCGACGAGCGCGGTGGAGCCGCCGACGGATCCCGCCGTGTGCACCCGCAGCATCGGTTTGCCGACCGCGCCGAGGGCGTCCGCGAGGTAGAGCTCCGGCATCATCAGGCCCTCGAAGAAGTCGGGGGCCTTGCCGATGACGACGGCGTCGATGTCGGACCATGCCAGCCCGGCGTCCTCCAGGGCGCGGACGGCGGCCTCGCGGACGAGTCCGGCGATGGAGACGTCCCGGCGGGCGGAGACGTGCTTCGTCTGGCCGATGCCGACGACGGCCACGGGCTCATCGGACATGAGCGCCCTCCCCTTCGAGTACGGCGACCAGGTTCTGCTGCAGGCAGGGGCCGGAGGTGGCGTGGGCGAGCGCCCGGTCGGACTCGCCCCGGTGGATGCGGGCCGCGGCCTCGCCGAGCCGGATCAGCCCGGCGGCCATGACGGGGTTGGCGGCGAGCGCGCCGCCGGACGGGTTGACGGTGACGGTGTCGTCGAGCCGCAGCGCCTTGCGCAGGACGACCTCCTGCGAGGTGAACGGGGCGTGCAGCTCGGCGGTGTCGACGGGGCGTTCGAAGACCCCGGCGCGTTCGGCGGCGAGCCGGGTGGACGGGGACTCGGTCAGTTCGCGGACGCCGAGGCCGTGTGCCTCGATGCGGTGGTCGATGCCCCGGATCCAGGCGGGGCGGGGGCACAGGGCCCGCGCAGTGTCGCCGACGGCGAGGATCACGGCGGCCGCGCCGTCGCCGACGGGCGGGCAGTCACCGGTGCGCAGCGGCCGTACCACGTAGTCGCCCGCCGGGACCGGTCCGGTGAGCTGGGCGTGCGGGTTGTCCGCGGCGACGGTGCGGTTGCGGGCGCCGATCGCGGCGAGTGCGGCCTCGTCGGTGTCGCCCGCGTCGATCAGGGCCTGGGCCTGGAGTGCGGCGAGTGCGACGGAGTCGGGCCAGAGCGGGCCGACGTAGTAGGGGTCGAGCTGGCGGGTGAGGACGTCGCGCAGGGAACCGGGCGAGGACTTGCCGTAGGAGTAGACGAGTGCGGTGTCGGCCCGGCCGGACCGGAGCTTCACCCATGCCTCGTACAGCGCCCAGGCGCCGTCCATCTCCACGTGGGACTCGGAGACCGGCGGGCAGGCGCCGACTCCGTCGAGCGCCATGGTGAAGGAGAAGGCGCGGCCCGCCAGGTAGTCGCTGGAGCCGGAGCAGATGAAACCGAGGTCGCCGGCGGCGAGCCCGGTCCGGTCGAGGACCCGGTGGAGCACGGGCATCAGCATCTCGACCTCGGAGAGTTCGTCGGTGCGGCGCAGATGGTCGGTCTGCGCGAAGGCGACGATCGCCACGTCTCGCATCTACAACAGCTCCTTGTACGCGTCGTAGTCGGCGTCCGGCTCGCCGGTCGGCCGGTAGTGGTCGGGGTGGCGCGCACCCTCGGTCCAGACCGGTTCGACCCGCAGGCCCATGCGCACCTGGTCGTAGGGGATGCCGCCGATCCGCGCGTGCAGCGCGAGGTCCGCGCCGTCGAGGGCGATGTGCGCGTAGACGTAGGGGACCTCGATGTCGAGGTTCGCCGTATGGGAGGCCTTGATGTTGACGACGCAGTACGTGGTCACGGTGCCGCGCGGGCCGACCTCGACCTGTTCCGCGGTGGCGACGCCGCAGGTGGGGCAGGCGCCGCGGGGCGGCACATAGACCTTCTCGCAGGACGGGCAGCGTTCGCCCGTGATGCGTCGCTCGGCCAGCGCCGCGAGGTAGCCGCCGAGGGCACGGCCGGGGGTGTAGCGGTAGTCGAGGCGGGCGGGGGTGACGATGCCGGTGACGGGGTCGTCGAACTCGCCGCTGTGCGGGGCGGGCCGGCCGGTCTCCCCGTCGTACGGTTCGAAGCAGGCGATGTCGGTGATTGCGCCGGTGCGGTCGGGGGCCCAGCGGATCCGTACGCGCATGCCGGTGCGGACGGCCTCGGGGCCGGGGGCGTCCAGGGCGTGCAGGAGGGCGGTGTCGGCGCCGTCGAGGCGCACCAGGACCCAGGCGAAGGGGGTGCCGAGCGGCTGGCGCGGGCGCGGGTGCGGGTTCCAGGCCCAGGTGGTGACCGTCCCGGTGGCGGCGACCTCGGTGAGTTCGCGGAGCTCCCGCGCGGTGACGGGGTCGTACTCGACGGGCGGGACGAGGGTCCTTCCGTCGTCGGTCCGTACGCCGAGGACGGTGCGTTCGCGCAGCCCGGTGAGGAAGGCGCTCTGGACCGGGCCCAGGGAGCGGGTGAAGGGGAATTCGACCACCAGGGGTGCGCTGAGGGTTTCGGGCACGGGTGCCTCCTCGGTTCAGGAACGCCGGTAGACGGGCGGACGCTTCTCGGCGAAGGCGCGCGCGCCTTCCTCGGCGTCGTCGGTGGCGAAGACCGGCCATCCGCGCTTCAGCTCGGCGGCCAGGCCCTCGGTCTCGGTCAGTTCGGCGCACTCGTACACGGACGCCTTGACGGCCTCGACGGCGAGCGGCCCGCAGGCGTTGATCCGCTCGGCGACGACGAGGGCCTCCTCCAGCGCGGTGCCGTCGGGCACGACCCTGCCGACCAGTCCGACGGCGGCGGCCTCCTCGGCGCTGTACGGGCGTCCGGTGAGGAGCATTTCGAGCGCGTGGGTGCGGGCGATCTGGCGCGGCAGCCGCACCGTCGAGCCGCCGATGGGGAAGAGGCCGCGCCGGACCTCGAAGAGGCCGAAGGTGGCGCCCGCCCCGGCGATCCGGATGTCGGTGCCCTGGAGGATCTCGGTGCCCCCGGCCACGCAGGGGCCCTCGACGGCGGCGATCACCGGTTTGCGGGGGCGGTGGTGGCGCAGCATCGCCTTCCAGTGCAGATCCGGGTCGGCGGCCATCCGGTCGCGGTACCGTTCGCCCTCCATCCCCTTGCCCGACAGGGCCTTGAGGTCCATTCCCGCGCAGAAGCAGCCTCCGGCGCCGGTGAGGACGATCGAGCGGACCGTGTCGTCCTCGTCCGCCGCGAGCCAGCCGTCGTACAGCCCGACCAGCATCGACAGCGAGAGGGCGTTCTTCGCCTCGGGCCTGTTCAGGGTGAGCACCGTCGTGGCGCCCTCGCGCCGCACGGTGAGGTGTTCCGTACCACTCATCGTCTGCCTCCCGTCTCACGTCCCGGAACAGGTTGCAGGAGGCGGGGAGCCAGTTCAATAGTTTTCTGACAGGTAGTCAGATTTATTGGGCCGCACCCTTCCCACTTGTGCGTCCCGGCGCTCTAATGACGCCGTGTCCGTCAGCAGCCGGGGTCAGGAGGAGCGGTGGAGTACAACCTTGCCGACCTGTTCGAGTCGGTCGTCGACGCGGTCCCGGGACGCGAGGCGCTCGTCTACGTCGACCATCCCGGCACGGGCGCGGAGCGCCGGCTGACGTACGCGCAACTGGACGCCGCCGCCAACCGCGTCGCCCACCACCTGCTGCACGCGGGGATCGCCGCCGGGGAGCACGTGGGGCTGCACCTCTACAACGGGGTCGAATACCTCCAGACGCTACTGGCCTGCCTCAAGGCCCGCCTCGTTCCGGTCAACGTCAACTACCGATACGTGGAGGAGGAGCTGGCCTACCTCTACCGTGACGCGGATCTGGCGGCACTGGTCTTCGACGCCGAGTTCGACGACCGGGTCCGGGCCGCCGCCCCGAAGGCCCCGACCCTGCGCCATCTGATCCGGGTGGGCGCACCGGCAGAAGCGGTCCGCGGCCCGGACGCGGTGGCGTTCGAGGACGCCGAGGCGGGCGGCAGCCCGGGACGCGGGTTCGCGCCGCGGTCCGCCGACGACCAGTTCATCATCTACACCGGGGGCACCACGGGCATGCCCAAGGGTGTGATGTGGCGTCAGGAGGACCTCTTCTTCTCGGGTCTCGGCGGCGGCGCGCCGACCGGCGAACCGGTGAATTCCCCGGAGGAGCTCGCGCGGCGGGTGGCCGCGGGCGGGGACGGCATCACGTTCTTCCCCACTCCCCCGCTGATGCACGGCACGTCGACGCTCACCGCGTTCATCGCCTTCGACTTCGGCCAACGGGTGGTGGTACACCGCAAGTTCGTGCCGCAGGAGGTGCTCCGGACGATCGAGAAGGAGAAGGTCACCAGCGTCTCCCTGGTGGGTGACGCGATGCTGCGGCCGCTGATCGACGCGCTCAGGGGCCCGCTGAGGGGCACCGACTGTTCGTCGTTGTTCTCCGTCTCCAGCTCGGGCGCGATCATGTCGGACTCGGTGCGCGCGGAGTTCCAGGAACTGGTGCCGACGGCGATGCTGCTGAACAACTTCGGCTCGTCGGAGTCCGGGTTCAATGGCACGGCGACGCCCGACTCGGGTCCGGAGAAGGGGTTCCGTCTCCGGGTCAACTCCCGTACGGCGGTGGTGGATCCGGTGACGTACGAGCCGGTGGCGCCCGGTGAGCCGGGGCGGCTGGCCCAGTGCGGCCATGTGCCGCTCGGCTACTACAACGATCCGCGCAAGACCGCGGAGACGTTCTTCCGGCGGGACGGCCGACGCTGGGTGCTGCTCGGCGACATGGCGACCGTGGACGAGGACGGCATCGTCACGGTCCTGGGCCGGGGCTCGCAGTGCATCAACACGGGCGGCGAGAAGGTGTACCCGGAGGAGGTCGAGCAGGCGCTGAAGGCGCACCCGGACGTGTACGACGCCCTGGTCGCCGGGGTGCCGGACGAGCGATGGGGCAATCATGTCGCGGCGGTGGTGCAGCTGCGCGAGGGCGCCCGGGAACCCTCGCTCGACGACGTCCAGGCGCACTGCCGGGCCCGGCTGGCCGGTTACAAGATCCCCCGGCGGCTGGTGATCGCCCGGCAGATCCAGCGCTCCCCCAGCGGCAAGGCCGACTACCGGTGGGCCCGCGCGGTCGTCGCTTCCCCGCGCGGCGCCGAGGACCGGGACGACGTAACGGCTCCTGGGGCCTGAGACGACGTACGGGTCCTCGGCGGCCGGGAACCGGGCCGGCGTACCGGCCCCCCGGCGGCCGAGCGCGCCCCGGCGCCGCACCCCGGACAGGGCCCGGGGGTCTCCGCGCCACCCGGACGGCCCCGGCCCGCCGCACCCGGAAAGCACCCGAACGGCCCCGCCGCGCACCGCCGGCGGTCCGCCCTCCGCTCCTTCACCCGCAGCGCCGAAGTGCCCGGGCAGCTCGTCCGCCGCCCTTTTCCGGGCTGTGCCCCGCGCCCTGAGCCATTGCGGCTATACCGGTACCCGACCGCTCACTCTATGTGGCAAAGGGGGGAAAACGCCCATAGCTTCGGCATATGAGGAAACGACACTTCAAGGCCCTCGTCCCCGTCGTGGTCGCCTCGGCCGCCGGGCTCGGCGCGGCCGTTCCGTCAGCATCGACCACCAGCCCCCATGTGGTGCGCCCCGGCCAGTCGATCCAGAAGGCGGTGGACGCCGCCCGGCCGGGCGACACCGTCGTGGTCCAGCCCGGCACGTACCGGGAGTCCGTCCTGATCGACAAGGCCGGGCTCACCCTGCGCGGCTACGGCGAGCGCACCGTCATCCGTCCGGCGGCCGGGAAGGCGCGGGCGACGGACGCCTGCGCGAAGGCCGGGAGCGGGATCTGCGTCCTGGGACGGTCCGGCGGGACCGTCGACGGGGTGACCCTCGACTCGCTGACCGTCTCCGGCTTCCAGAAGAACGGCGTCTGGGCCTCCTGGACGGACCGGCTGGCCGTACGGCGCGTGACCGCCGAACGCAACGGCGTCTGGGGCATCGCCCAGGAACGCTCCACGCGCGGCTCGTTCATGGGCAACACCGCGCGCGCCAACGGAGACGCGGGCATCTTCGTCGCCAACACCATCAGCGAGGAGGGCGGCGCCACCGACACCCGGGGCACCGAACTCCAGGGCAACACGCTGTCGGACAACCGCATCGGTTTCACCGCCCGGCGCGTGAGGAACCTGTCGGTCCACGACAACACCTTTACCGCCAACTGCAGCGGTGTGTTCGTGGTCGGCGACGAGGGCAGGCCGCAGGCCGGGGCGATGACGATCCAGTCCAACCGGATCATCGCCAACAACAAGTACTGCGCGAAGACGGAGAGGCTGCCCGCCATCCAGGGCTCGGGCATCGTGCTCACCGGCGCGGCGGACACCCGGGTCCGCTCCAACACGATCAGCGACAACACGGGCGCCACGCCGATGTCCGGCGGCGTCGTGCTGTTCAAGAGCTTCGTGGACACGAAGAACAACAACAACACCGTCAGCGGCAACGTCGCGCTCGGCAACAAGCCCGCCGACCTCGCCAACGGGGACACCGGCAAGGGCAACACCTTCGTATCCAACGTCTGCTCGAAGTCCACACCGGCCGGGATGTGCTGACCGGCGCACCCCCGCACGAGGAGAAGCGAATCGGCATGACCACTGTGAGTCCCACTCCCGCACCCACCCCGACCACCGCCCACGGCGCCGCCGTCCCCCACCCCGGTGCGGTCCCGCACCCCGGCATGCAGCTGCGCGAGATCGTCTTCGGGGCGGCCCGCGCCGCCGCCGTGCGCGCCGCGGCCCGGCTGGGCGTCGCCGACGCGCTCGGCGACACACCCGCCGACGTGCGGGAGCTCGCCGCACTCGTGGGAACCGAACCGGCGCCGCTGCGCCGGCTGCTGCGCGCCCTGTCCTGCTACGGGATCTTCGCCGAGACCCCGGACGGCTGCTTCGCCCACACGGACATGTCCCGCCTGCTGCGCGAGGACGACCCCCACAGCCTCCGCCACATCTCCCTGTGGTGCACCGAGCCCTGGACCTGGGACGTCTGGCCGCGACTCGACGACGCGGTACGCACCGGCCGCAGCGTCTTCCAGGACGTCCACGGCAAGGGCTTCTTCGACTACCTCCACCAGGACGCCCACGAGTCGGCCCAGGTGTTCAACCGGGCCATGACCACCTCCAGCGTGCAGTCGGCCCTGGACGTGGCCGAACTCCTCGACCTCACCGGGGTGTCCGTGGTCGCCGACATCGGCGGCGGCCAGGGACACGTGCTGGCGAGCCTGCTGGAGAAGCATCCGACACTGCGCGGCACCCTCATGGACCTGCCGGGCGTGGTGGCGCGGGCGGACGCCCGGCTGCGGGACGAGGGGCCGCTCACCGAGCGGGCCCGCATCGTGGCCGGGGACTGCCGCGAGGCCATCCCGGTCCAGGCCGACCTCTACATCATCAAGAACATCCTGGAATGGGACGACGACAGCACGCGCCGCACCCTGCGCAACGTCATCCGCGCGGCCCGTCCGGGCGCCCGCGTCGTCGTCATCGAGAACCTCGTCGACGACACCCCCTCCATGCGGTTCACCACCGCGATGGACCTGCTGCTGCTCCTCAACGTCGGCGGCGCGAAGCACACCAGGGAGAGCCTGGTCGGCCGGATCTCGGACGCCGGACTCGTGATCGACAGGATCGTGCCGGTCAACCCCTACCTGCACGCCTTCGAATGCGTGGTCCCCGACTGAGTCCGGGACCACGCGAAGTGCCCCGGGTCCGGACGGACCCGGGGCACTTCGCGTGGCGCGTTCGGGCGGCCTAGTGCTGTGACCGGGAAGGTTTGCCGGGTGGCTCGCGGCGTCCGGTGCGGTGCATCGCAAGGCGGAGCATCGTCCGCGTACTGGACGTACGCGGGTGATGCGACAACACCGCGAGGTGCCGTGCCGGGCATCGCGAGCCGGTGAACCTTCCCGGTCACAGCACTAGGCGGGGGCGGCCCCGCGCTCCCAGCGGTAGAACTCCTGGGCCATGGCGTCCTTGGGGCTGCGCCAGGTCTCGGGGTCGTACGCGCTCACGTAGGCGCCGAGCCGCTCGCTGACGGCCTGGAACTCCGGGTGCTGCGTCACCTTGGCGATCTCGGGGCCCGGCGGGCGTTCCGATTCGATGAGGTGCAGATAGACGTCGCCGAACTGGAACAGCTTGCGCCGGGTGACACCGACGAGGTGCGGCAGTTCGGTGCTGTCGGAAGCGGCGAAGACCCGGGCGATGTCGGGCGCCGAACCCGGTGCCATCCGGGCGACGATCAGGGCGTGGTGCATCGTTGCGTGCCTTTCTCGGTCCCGGCTCGGCACCCGGTCGCGACCGGGTGCCGAGCCGTGGAAGGGGTACGAGGGGTCAGCCGGCCGACACCGGGGCGGTGCGGCGCTCCCGGGCACGCTGTTCGATCTTGTCCCGGATGAGACCCATCTGGACCTTGGAGTTGCGGTTGATGTTGTCGGTCATCCACGCGTCGTCGACGGGTGCGTCGGGCCGCATCGCGAAGTCCTGGGTCCAGTGCATCCTGGTGCCCCCGGGAACCTCGGAGTACTCCCAGCGGATGTCCATGTGCTGGAAGGGGCCCGGCTCGACACGGCGCGCGCGGACCGTGCGAGCGGCACGGTCGACGGTCCGCTCGGAGACCCAGCTCCAGATCTTGTCGTTCTCGTCGGGGTGCATGGTCAGGCGGAACTTCGTCCGGTCGCCGTCCCGTTCGATGATCTCGACGGCGGCGTACTCGCTGAACAGGCTCGGCCAGTTCTCCAGGTCGTTCGTCACGTCCCAGACCAGGTCCAGGGGGGCGGCGATGGTGATCTCGTTCTCGGTGTGTCCGGGCACGTCAGGCTCCTTGCATGAGGCTGTTGTTGACGAGGTCGAGGAATTCACGGGGGGTCCTGCAGCGGTCGGCGTCGGTCGGCAGCGCCCGCCCGTGCCGGTTCTCCAGCACGCCCACGATGCCGAGCAGGCCCAACGAGTCGAGGCCGAACTCGTCGAAGGCGACCTGGGGGCTCTTCTCCATCTCGCGCGGGTCCACGGTGAGCCCGGCGCCCTTCTTCATCAGCGCGGCGAGTTCCGTGTAGGTCAGTCGGTCGGTCATGAGACTTCTCCTTCTCACGATGGGGTATCGGTGGAGCGCCGCAGCACCAGGGCCGCGTTCGAGCCCATGAGCCCGCGGCTGAGCACCAGCGCCGTGCGCAGTTCGGCGGGGCGGGCGCTGCCGGTGACGACGTCGAGGTCGTGACACACCTCGTAGACGTTCGGCGTGGGCGGTATCAGGGCGTTCTCCATGGCGAGCACGGCGGCGGCCGCGTCCAGCACCGGTGCACCGCAGTAGGCGCGTCCGATCCCGGACTTGGGGGCCGTCACCGGTACCTGCCGGCCGTGCGCACCGAGCGCGTCGGCGATCGCGAGCGCCTCGGCGCGGTCGGCGGCCGGCACGCCGAGGGCGTCCGCGAAGACGACGTCGATCTCGTCCGGTGCGCAGTCGGCCTCCCGCAGCGCGCCGATGATCGCCTGGGCGAGGCCCTCCCGGGACTCCTCCCAGCGGCCCGCCCCGGTGAACGTGGCGGCGTGCCCGGCGAGTTCGGCCCGGACCCGGGCGCCGCGCCGGCGTGCCGACTGCTCCTCCTCGACCACCAGCATGGCTCCGCCCTCGGCCGGCACGAAGCCGCAGGCGTCCGAGGTGAACGGCAGGTAGGCGCGGGAGGGTTCGTCGCGGGTGCTCAGGTCGTCGTACCCGAGCTGGCACACCACCGAATAGGGCGCCAGTGGTGCCTCGGCTGCCCCCACCACCACCGCCTCGGCGCCACCGCGGATCGAGCGGGCGGCGTGGGCCAGCGCGTCCAGTCCGCCCGCCTCGTCGCTGGCCACGACGCCGCACGGACCCTTGAACCCGCCGCGGATGGAGATCTGACCGGTGCTGGCGGCGTAGAACCAGGCGATGGACTGGTACGGGCCCACGTACGTGGATCCCTGCCCCCACAGCCGTTGGAGTTCGCGCTGCCCGAACTCGCCGCCGCCGGACCCGGCGGCGGTCACCACACCGACGTCGAACGGTGAATCCTCGTAGTCGGCTCGGCCCAGCCGGGCGTCGTCCAGGGCGATGTCCGCGGCGGCCATCGCGAAGTGCGTGAACCGGTCGGTCTGGACGACGAAGCGTTCCTCGACCAGCTCGGCCGCCTCGAAGTCCCGCACCTCGCCCGCGACTCGCAGCGGAAGGTGCTCGCACCCCTCGCGGGAGACCCGGTCGAGGACGCTGATGCCCTCCTGCGTCCGCTTCCAGAACGCTTCGGTACCGGTTCCACCGGGGGCGACGACACCGATGCCGGTGACGACGGTCCGCCGGGCTCCGCGGCTTCTCATGGTGTCCTCCCACCTGTCCGGGTCAGGGCCACCGCGGACTGGAATCCGCCGAAGCCGCTGCCGACCGAGAGGACACTGCGCAGCTTCAGCGGACGCGCGGTGCGCGGCACGTAGTCGAGATCGCATTCCGGGTCCGGGCTCTCGTAGTTCGCCGTCGGCGGCACCGTCTGGTGCACCAGGGCCAGTACGCAGGCGGCGATCTCTATGGCCCCGATCGCCCCCAGCGAGTGCCCGACCATGGACTTGATCGAACTCATCGGCACGTCGTAGGCGTGCGCGCCCAGGGCCCGCTTCACCGCCGCCGTCTCGTGCCGGTCGTTCTGCTTGGTGCCCGAGCCGTGCGCGTTGACGTAGTCGATCTGCGAACCGTCCAGCCGGGCGTGGCCCAGTGCGCGGTCGATCGCCTCGGCCATCTCCAGTCCCTCGGGCGTCAGCCCGGTCATGTGGTACGCGTTGCCGAAGGTGGCGTACCCCGCGATCTCGCAGTACACGGTCGCGCCGCGGGCGCGGGCGTGCTCCAGCTCCTCCAGGACCAGCACCGCCCCGCCCTCGCCCATCACGAATCCGTCGCGGCGGGCGTCGAAGGGCCGGGAGGCGTGCTCCGGGTCGTCGTTGTTGGGCGAGGTGGCCTTGATCGCGTCGAAGCACGCCACCGTGATGGGGGTGATCGGCGAGTCGGACGCCCCGGCGACGCAGACGTCCACACGTCCTTCCTCGATGGACTGGAAGGCGTACCCGATCGCGTCGAGTCCGGAGGTGCAGCCCGTGGACACGGTCTGCACCGGGCCGTGGGCGCCGATCTGCTCGGCCACCGCCGAGGCGAGCGTGCTGGGCGAGAAGGCCCGTTCCAGGTGCGGCCCGGCCGGCCGGGGGTCGACGTCCCAGCGGGCACCGCCGCCGCTGACGGCGACGTAGTCGTGCTCCAGCCGGGTGGTGCCGCCGACCGCGGTGCCGAGCGACACCCCCATCCGCCAGGGGTCCACCTTCCCGGGGTCGAGACCGGCGTCGTCGAGGGCCTCCCTGGCGCCCACCATGGCGAACTGGACGTAGCGGTCCGAACGGGCGATCTCGTCGGCGTCCAGGCCGTGTGCCGCCGGGTCGAAGTCGCACTCGGCGGCGATGCGGGAGCGGAATCCGGTGGGGTCGAAGAGCGTGATGCCCCTGGTGGCGGTACGTCCGTTCGCGAGGAGGTCCCAGAAGGCCGGTACGCCGATGCCCCCGGGGGCGACGACACCGACGCCGGTGACCGCCACGCGTCGGGTCATGAGGAGGCCTCCGTCCGCTCCGGCGGTGCGACGCGGTCGTCGGATCCGGTGTGTTCGGTGTCGACGTGGCCGAGTTCGGGGCGCGGCGCGAGCGGCCCGAGGTGGAAGACCATGCGCGCCTCGACGTCCCCCACGTTCCGGAACCGGTGGCGCACATGGGGAGGGATCAGCAGTCCCTGGTCGGGCCGCAGCTTGTACGGCTCGTCGTCCAGGTCCACCTCCAGGAGGCCGTCGACGACGTACACGAACTCCTCGGAGTACGGGTGGTAGTGCTCGCCGATGCGGTCGCCGGGCTGGACGATGGCCAGCCCCATGAAGCCGCTGGTGGCTCCCACGGCGGTCGGCGTGAGCATGGCGCGAAGGTCTCCTCCGCGCCTGCGGTTGGGCTGCGTCTCGCTGAGGTCCACGATGCGTGGCCGGTACGTGGTCATGACTGCTTTCCTCCTGGCACATTGCGCGTTGTGTTGACGGGTTGAGCGAGAACCCCCCGGAGTGCGGACGCGCGGTTCAGGACTCCGTGGCGCGCCGGTCGGTGATCAGCGACATCTCGGCCGCCGCGAGGAAGTCCGCGATCTCCCGGTCGTCGGTGGGCACGGTGTTCGTAGCGCCGTCGAGGAGGCGTCCGAGCCTGGCCACCTTGCCGGGACCGTCGATGCCGACGGCCTGGGCGGGCTGCGCGTCGAGGGGTTCGACCGCTTCGAGGAGGCGGACGACCACGTCGTCGCGCTGGAAGATGGTGCTGCTGTCGATGATGCTCGCCGGATCGTCGGCGGCTTCCTCGTCGTGGCCGGCGAGCAGGCGGGCGAGTGCCATGCCGCAGCCCGGCCTGGCCTGGTAGAAGAGCGCGTGCCGGCGTACGTCGGCGGCGGCGTGACGGCCGGCGGTCACGTGGTGGACGGTGGGGAGCGCCGCCCGGGTGAAGAACATGCGGGCGGAGTCCGGGTCGCTGAGGTCCCGGTCCTGTTCCAGGTACGGGTTGATGGCCTCCTCGACGGCCCGGACCTCCGGCTGGCGGGCGACGTGGCGCAGGGCGGCGAGGAGGTCGCCCTCGACCTCGATGGCCCGTACGACGCGGTTGCCGTGCATGAAGAGCGAGGTGCGGCGCAGTCGGGTGTCCTCGTCGACACGCGCGCTCGGGGACTCGTAATCGGCGAGGATCTTGGCCACGATGCCCTCGGTGCCGGGCTGGACGGTGAACGTGAGCGCGTGGCGCACCACCCCGTCGCCCAGGCGGGGCGACGCCTGCAGCTTGCCCTTGGCCGTCTCGGGCGCGAGCTCGAACGCCTTCCCGGTCTCCCGCAGGACGCTGAAGCGCAGCGAACGGGTGTCGCGCACGCAGTTGTGCAGCGGCTGGACCGTCGCCACGTGCTCCTCGCTGTTCACCCAGGCGAGGAAGGGCGGGGCGCTCTCCCATTCGCTGGTGATCAGCCACTGCGAGGGGTTCTCGATGGACTGGCACAGCTGGTCGCTGATGTGTCCGGGGACGGACGCCACCTGGTTGCGCAGGTGTTCGTACGCTTCCAGGAACTGCTGCTGGGCCCCGTCGTAGAGGTCGAGCAGCAGCACGACACGCAGTCGGGAACCGTCGAAGGCGGACTGGGAGATCCGTTCCGAGAGGGTGCTGGTCATGTGGGTCTCCTTCGAGACGGCGTCGTGGGCAGCCCGGAGGCATGCCGTCAACCGTCGGTTGGCGAGTGGGTCCGGAGCGGGGACTCTCCCTGCGGATGCGGGTGGTCCGCCCCCGTGACAGCGGGCATCGTCTCCGTGACCGATCGTGAAACGCTGGTCCGGGTGGCGCGAGATTTATGAACCGTTCAGGTGAGCGGCCGTCCGAACCGCTCCGACAAGGGCATGGAACAAGGCAACCGAACGGCGTCCGAGCTGGAGCAACTGATGAACGAGAACGTCGACATTCGCGTACCGGTCCTCATCGTGGGCGGCTCCCTGGTGGGCCTGTCCGCATCACTCTTCCTCGGCCGGCTCGGCATCGAGCATCTGCTGGTCGAGAAGCACCGCGCCACCTCGACGCATCCGCGAGGCCGCGGCAACAACGTGCGCACGATGGAGGTGTTCCGCACTGCCGGCACCGAACCGGCGATCCGCGAGGCGGCGTCGGTGCTCGCCGGCAACCACGGAATCCTGCAGGCGGGGTCGCTCACCGGGGACGACCAGAGGTGGTTGTTCAAGGAGATCGACCCGGGCGGCGGGCTGGCCCGTTTCAGTCCGACCGGCTGGTGCCTGTGCAGTCAGAACGACCTGGAGCCCGTGCTGCTGGAGCAGGCGCTCGGGCAGGGCGGCGATCTGCGGTTCTCGACCGAGCTGCAGAGCTTCGAACAGGACGCGTCGGGAGTGGACGCGGCCCTCAAGAGCCGGGAGACCGGTGAGCACATCAGTGTCCGCGCGGACTATCTCATCGCCGCCGACGGGGCGCGCAGCCCCATCCGTGAGCAACTGCGGATCGGCCGGACGGGGCCGGGCGACCTGTTCCACAACGTCAGCATCACCTTCCGTTCGCGGCGGCTCGCCGAAGTACTGGGCGACCGCCGCTTCATCGTCTGCTATCTGACCAACCCCGCCGCGGACGGAGCGCTGCTGCCCGTGGACAACGAGAAGGACTGGGTGTTCCACGCCCCGTGGCAGCCCCGGCTCGGCGAGATGCTGGAGGACTTCACCGACGAGCGGTGCGCCGCGCACATCCGCACCGCGGTCGGGGCGCCGGACCTCGACATCGAGATCACCGGCAGGGCGCCGTGGCACGCGGCGGAACGCGTCGCGGAGCGGTACGGCTCCGGCAGGGTGTTCCTCGCCGGGGACTCGGCCCACGAGATGTCCCCCACCGGGGCGTTCGGTTCCAACACCGGTATCCAGGACGCGCACAACCTGGCCTGGAAGCTCGCCGCCGTGCTGCGGGGCGAGGCGGGTCCGGGTCTGCTGGAGACCTACGAGGCGGAACGGCTGCCAGTGGCGCGGGCGACGAGCGCGCGGGCCTCGGCGCGCTCCAGCGAGCACAGCCACCCGGGCTACACCGCGGCCCCGGGAGTGGGCGGTGGGAGGCAGGGCGGGATGCTCGCCGTGGCCCTGGGCTACCGCTATCTCCGGGGCGCCGTGCTGGGCGCCGAACCGGATCAGCCGGTGGTGCCGGAGAAGATGCAGCTGGACGGCAGGCCCGGCAGCCGCGCGCCGCATCTGTGGGTGCGTCAGGCCGGCGGGCGCAAGTCGACCCTGGATCTGTACGAGAGCACCTTCGTGCTGCTCACCGACGGTGGGGACGTGGCGTGGCGGCGGGCGGCCGAGCGGGTCGCCGCCAGGCTGTCGGTACGGCTGCGGGTGTACGGCGTGGGCCCCGGTGCCGACCTGGAGCCGGAGGGCGGGGCCGACTGGGCGCAGGCCCACGGCACGACGCCCGAGGGCGCCGTGCTGGTGCGTCCCGACGGTTTCGTCGCCTGGCGGTCGACGGGCTCCGTCGACGATGCCGAGGCCACCCTCCACGATGTCCTGACCTCACTGCTGCACCGGTCCTGACCGGCCCGTCGCGCTCCCGGCCGGCACGGCCGGGGCGGGCTCGCGGCGGACGGGCGGGGCGGAAACGAGGGGCGACGCGAATGATCCGCGTCGCCCCTCTTGCCATGGGGCGGAACCTCCTGAATTACTGCTCCAGGAAGATCGACCGAATGATCGGTCGTCTGCTCGGGAGAGGGAGATCCGGATGACGTCTCTGCGGGACTCGGCGGAAGGACTGGGCCGGGACGAGCTGGAGGCACTCCAGCTGGAGCGGCTGCGCGCCACGCTGCGCCACGCGTACGAGAACGTCGGCCACTACCGGGCCGCGTTCGATGCGGCCGGGCTGCGGCCGGACGACTGCCGCACGCTCGCCGATCTCGGCCGCTTCCCCTTCACGACCAAGGCGGACCTGCGGGACAACTACCCCTTCGGCATGTTCGCCGTTCCCGAGGAACGGGTGCGCAGGATCCACGCGTCGAGCGGGACGACGGGCCGTCCGACCGTCGTCGGCTACACCGAGCGGGACCTGGACACCTGGGCGGACGTGGTCGCCCGCTCGATCCGGGCGGCGGGCGGGCGCCCCGGGCACAAGGTCCATGTGGCGTACGGATACGGGCTGTTCACCGGCGGTCTGGGGGCGCACTACGGGGCGGAACGGCTCGGCTGCACGGTCATCCCCGCCTCCGGTGGCATGACGGCACGTCAGGTGCAGCTGATCCAGGACTTCCGGCCCGACATCATCATGGTGACGCCGTCGTACATGCTGACGCTGCTCGACGAGTTCGAGCGGCAGGGCGTGGATCCGCGCACGACCTCCCTGAAGGTGGGAATCTTCGGCGCCGAACCGTGGACGGAGGGGATGCGGCGCGAGATCGAGGAGCGGTTCGCGATCGACGCGGTCGACATCTACGGGCTGTCGGAGGTCATGGGCCCCGGTGTGGCGCAGGAGTGCGTGGAGGCCAAGGACGGGCTGCACATCTGGGAGGACCACTTCTATCCGGAGATCGTCGACCCGTTCACCGGGGAGGTCCTGCCGGACGGTGAGGAGGGCGAGCTGGTCTTCACCTCGCTCACCAAGGAGGCCATGCCGGTGATCCGTTACCGGACGAGGGACCTGACCCGGCTGCTGCCCGGCACGGCGCGGGTCTTCCGGCGGATGGAGAAGGTGACCGGGCGCAGCGACGACCTGGTGATCCTGCGCGGCGTGAACCTCTACCCGACCCAGGTCGAGGAGATCGTGCTGCGCACACCGGGCGTCGCGCCGCACTTCCAGCTGCGGCTGACCCGCGAGGGCCGCCTCGACTCCCTGACCGTACGGGCGGAGGCCCGGGCCGGTGCCACCCCCGAGCAACGGAGGGCCGCCGAGGAGTCGATCGCGACCGCGGTCAAGGACGGGATCGGGGTCTCGGTGGGGGCCGAGATCGTGGATCCCGGGACGCTGGAGCGGTCGGTGGGCAAGTTCCGGCGGATCGTGGACGAACGCGGCGGGCGGTAGCGGGTCGGCGGGGACGCCGCGGGGCCGCGCCGTCCCCGCCGAGGGTCCGTACCGGGCTGTCAGGCGAACCGGTCGCGCAGCTCCCGCTTGAGGATCTTCCCGCTGGCGTTGCGCGGCAGTTCGTCCACGAAGAGGACCTTCTTGGGGGCCTTGAAGCGGGCGAGCCGTTCGCGGGCGTGGTCGATGAGTTCGGCCTCCGTCGCCTCGCCTCGCAGGACGACCACGGCCGTCACCGCCTCGATCCAGCGCTCGTCGGGCAGTCCGACGACGGCGGCCTCGGCGACGGCGGGATGGGTGTAGAGCGCGTCCTCGACCTGGCGGGAGGCGACGAGGACACCGCCCGAGTTGATGACGTCCTTGACCCGGTCGACGACCGTGAAGAAGCCGTCCGCGTCGCGCACGGCGAGGTCGCCGGAGTGGAACCAGCCGTCGTGGAACGCCGCCGCGCTCTCCTCCGGCTTGTCCCAGTAGCCCTCGCACAACTGCGGTGAGCGGTAGACGACTTCGCCGGGCGTGCCGTCGGGTACCTCCTTGCCGTCCTCGTCGACGACCCGGGCCTCGACGAACAGGACGGGCCTGCCGCAGGAGTCCATCCGGCCCTCGTGCTCGTCCGGTCCCAGGACCATGGCGAGCGGCCCGATCTCGCTCTGCCCGAAGCAGTTGTGGAACGCGAGGCCGGGCAGCCGCTCGCGGAGCCGTTCCAGCACGGGTACGGGCATGATCGACGCGCCGTAGTACGCCTTGCGCAGTCCACCGAGTTCCCGGGTGGCGAACCCGGGGTGCCGGGAGATGCCGATCCAGACGGTGGGCGGGGCGAAGAGGCTGTCCGCCCGGCCCGCCTCGACCAGGTCGAAGATCGTGTCCACGTCGGGGGCGTCGAGGACGACGTTGCTCGCGCCGACGGCGAGGTAGGGCAGCAGGAAGACGTGCATCTGCGCGGAGTGGTAGAGCGGCAGCGAGTGGACGGGCCGGTCGGTGGCGCGCAGGTCGAGCGCCGTGATCGCGCTGACGTACTCGTGGACGAGGGCGCCGTGGGTCATCATGGCGCCCTTGGGGAGCGCGGTGGTGCCCGAGGTGTAGAGGAGCTGGACCAGGTCCCCGGCCTCCGGTTCGCGGTCCGGGGTGAAGGGGCGCGGTGTGGCGAGGGCGTCGAGGAGGGAGCCCGGTGCGTCGCGCAGCGCGCGTACGGCGAAGGCGTCCGGGACCCGGTCGGCGAGGTCCGGGTCGGCGAGCACGAGGGCGGTGCCGGACTGTTCCAGGATGTACGCGAGGTCGTCGCCCGTGAGGTTCTGGTTGACGGGGACGTGGACCAGGCCCGCGCGGGCGCAGGCGAGGAAGGCGATCAGGTACGCGTCGGAGTTGTGCGCGTAGCAGGCGACCCGGTCGCCCGCGCTGAGCCGGTGCTCGCCGGTGAGGACCGCCGCCGCCGTGCTCACGGCGGTGTCGAGTTCCGCGTAGGTCCAGGTCCGCCGTGCGTATGCGAGGGCGGTGCGCCCGGGGGTGCGGCGTGCGCTGCGGGACACGACACCGTCGACTGTGCTGCTCCGTACACCTGTCATAGCGTGATCCTGTGCGGCCGGATCCCTGCGGTCAAGGGGTGGGGCGACGCAAGAGGAGGTCACGGGGCGCGGGCAGGGTCCGCTCACGTACCGGCGGCCCGTCCGCCGACCGCTCGGACGCGACGGACCGGGAGCGGTGCCCCGTGGCACGTACCGAGCACGGTGTCAGAGGACCAGCGCCAGCACGGTCGCCGTGACCGCGGCGAACACCGCGCCCACGCCGGTCACCAGGGCCTTGAGATGGAGCATGCCGAACGACGGGGAGCGGGTCGTCGCCGTCAGCGGGTCGTGCGCGCTGTAATGCACCGTCAGCAAGTCGCCCTCGGCCGTTTCGACGCGTCCCCGGCGCTCCTCGAAGCTCACCGTCCGGCCGTCGGCGGTGCGGAACTCCAGGGTCGGACGGGCGTGGACGAACGGCACTCCGTCCGCGTCCTGCGCCTCCTCGATGCGCACACGCGTGCACCGCGCCTCGGCCGTGAGCCCGTCCTTCCACGCGGCCCGCAGCCGAGGCCCGTGGAGCTGCCGGTCCAGCACCCCGGCGAAGGCGGCGGCCGCCCCCAGGGCGGCGAGAAAATACACGACGGCGACGACCACGGTTCCCCCGGAATGGTGACGGTCCTCCCGGGCGCCGGTCCCGCCCGGAAGTCGAACTCCCGCATGGATGCCATGATCCCGTGCCGGTCGTCCGGTCGGCAAGGGTCACGGGCCGCCGCCCGGCACCCGTCTTCACCGCCCGGCGCCGGGTCACACGGCCCGCGGGCGCCCCTCCCAGTACGGGTCGCGCAGTCGCCGTTTGTACAGCTTGCCGTTGGGGTCGCGAGGCATCGCCGCGATGAAGTCGATGCTCCGAGGGATCTTGTACCCGGCGAGGCGCTGCTCGCAGTGGAGCAGGATCCCGGCCGCGAGCGCGTCGCCGGGCTCGTATCCCGGGGCCGGTTCGACCACGGCCTTGACCGCTTCGCCCCAGTCGGGGTGGGGAATGCCGAAGACGGCCGCGTCCGCGACGGCGGGGTGGGCGAGGAGGGCGCCCTCGATCTCGGCGGGGTAGATGTTGACCCCGCCGGAGATGATCATGTCGATCTTGCGGTCGCGGAGGAAGAGGTAGCCCTCCTCGTCGAGGACGCCGAGGTCGCCGACGGTGAAGAAGTCGCCGACGCGGTTCTTCTCCGTCTTCGCCTCGTCCTTGTGGTAGCGGAAGCCGCCGGTATTCATCCTCATGTAGACGGTGCCCAGTTCACCGGGCGGCAGGCGGTTGCCGTCGTCGTCCAGGACGGCGAGTTCGCTGATCGGCCAGGCCCTGCCGACGGTACCGGGCTTCTTCAGCCAGTCCTCGGCGGTCGCGAAGGCTCCGCCGCCCTCGCTGGCCGCGTAGTACTCCTCGACGCACCTCCCCCACCACTCGATCATGGCCCGCTTGACGTGGTCCGGGCAGGGTGCGGCGCCGTGGACGGCATGACGCATGGAGGTGACGTCGTGGCGCCCCTTCACCTCGTCGGGGAGGGCGAGGAGGCGGTGGAACTGGGTCGGCACCATGTGGGTGTGGGTGCATCGGTGGGTGTCGATCAGCCGCAGCATCTCCTCGGGCGCCCACTTGTCCATCAGGACGAGCCGGTGCCCGATGTGGAGGGACGCGGCGGCGAACTGGAGAACGGCCGTGTGGTAGAGCGGCGAGCACACCAGATGGACGTTGTCGTCGAAGGGCCGGATGCCGAAGATGCCGAGGAAGCCGCCGAGGTGGCTCTCCTCGGGGAGCCTGCCGGGGAGCGGGCGGCGGATGCCGCGCGGCCGGCCGGTGGTGCCGGAGGTGTAGTTCATGACCCAGCCGAGGGTGCGGTCCTCGGGTGGCGTGCCGGGCTGCCCGTCGAGCAGTTCGCCGTACGGGCGGAAACCGTCGACCGCGCCCACGGCGTAGCGGCGGCCGGCCGGGAATCCCGCCTCGTCGGCGGCGGCGATCGCGGCGGGGGCGAAGCGTTCGTGTGCGATCAGGACCTTGGCGCCGGAGTCGGAGACGATCCAGGCGATCTCGGGTCCGACGAAGTGGTGGTTGACGGGGACGAGGTAGAGGCCCGCCTGGGCGGCGGCGAGGTAGGCGGTGAAGAACTCGACGCCGTTGGGCAGGACGACCGCGAAGGCGTCGCCGCGCCGCAGCCCGGCCGCGCGCAGTCCGTGGACCAGGCGGTTGGCCGCGGCGTGCAGCTGTCCGGCCGTCCAGTCCTCGCCGTCGGGGGCGGTCAGGACCGTGCGTCCGGGGTCGGCCGCGGCCTGGGCCCAGAAGCCGTTGGGCGGGGGGTTCATGAGGCACTCCGTCCGGCGATGCGGTTGATCCGGTCGACGGCGCGTTCGAAGCCGCGGGTCAGGTCGTCGAAGACGGCGCGCACGCTGCGTTCGCGGGTCATACGGCCCACGATCTGTCCGACGGGGGTCCCGAGCAGCGCGCCGGTCTCGTACTTCTGGATGCGGGAGAGCGCCTCGGCGACCAGCAGCCCCTGGAGCGGCATGGGCAGGGCGCCCGGGCCCGAGGGGTCGTCCCAGGCGTCGGTCCACTCGGTGCGGAGCTGGCGGGCGGGTTTGCCGGTGAGGGCGCGGGAGCGGACGGTGTCGCCGGAGCCCGCGGCGAGGAGCTTGCGGGTCAGGGCCGGGGAGTGGAGGTCGGCCTCCTCGGTGGTCAGCCAGATCGAGCCGAGCCAGACGCCCTGGGCGCCGAGGGCGAGTCCGGCGGCGATCTGCTCGCCGCTGCCGATGCCGCCCGCGGCGAGAACCGGGAGCGGACCCACGGCGTCGACCACATCCGGGACCAGGACCATGGAGGCGATCTCGCCGGTGTGGCCGCCGGCCTCGTAGCCCTGGGCGACGACGATGTCGATGCCCGCGTCCGCGTGGTGGCGGGCGTGCCGGGCGCTTCCGGCGAGCGCGGCGACGAGGACGCCCTGGTCGTGGGCGCGCCGGATCACGTCGGCGGGCGGTGAGCCGAGGGCGTTGGCGAGCAGCTTGATGGGGTAGTCGAAGGCGACGTCGAGCTGGGTGCGGGCGACGTCCTCCATCCACCCCGTGATCCGCCAGCCGGACGCCTCGCCCTCGGCGAGTTCCGGCACGCCGTGCTCGGCCAGGGTGTCCCGGACGAACTTCCGGTGCCCGTCCGGGATCATCGCCTCGACATCGGCCTCGGTCACGCCCTCGACCTTCCTGGCGGGCATGACGACATCGAGACCGTACGGCTTGCCGTCGGTGTGTTCCTGCATCCAGTCGAGATCGCGCGCGAGGTCTCCGGGGGCGGTGTAGCGGACCGCGCCGAGTACGCCGAAACCTCCGGCCCGGGTGATGGCGGCGGCCACCGCGGGGAACGGCGTGAAGCCGAAGATGGCGTGCTCGACTCCCAGTTTCTTGCTCAGCTCCGTCTCCATGGGGCGCAGGATGCCGCAGCCGGGCGGCCGAAGGAAGAGATTTTCTGATGCTACGTCAGATTCTTTGTGACGCCGGGGGCCTCCGTGACGGCGGGGGTGACAGTACTCTCTGCGGCGGAAAGAAGTTTCATCACCGGGCACGATTTCGAAAGTTACTTTCGCGCGGCGGGAAGGGGTTCCGGATGACCGAGGACACGACCGGCAGCAGAGGGATCAGCCGACGCAGGCTGGGCGGTGGGATGCTGGCCCTGGGCGGGGCACTCGCCCTGGCGCCGATTCCGTTCGCGGAACGCGCGTGGGCCATGGAGTCGGGAGCGGAGTCGTCGGGTATGCGCGCGGGATCCGGGACGGGTACGGCGCCCGGGCGCGCCCGCCCTACGCTGCGGCGCGGATCCGCCGCCCGCGCCGGTCTTTCGCCGGAGCAGCTGGACCAACTGGTCGCGGACGCGGAGAAGTTCCTGGCCCCCTCCCCCGCGCACCCCTGGTACGCCGGTGCGGTGCTGCTCGCCGGACGCGGCGGCACGGTGGCGCTGCACCGGCCGATCGGCAAGGCCGTGCGCTACTGCGCGTACGACGAGAAGACCGACACGGGGGTCGAGTTCCCGCCCGACCGGCAGATCGACATGGCCGAGGACACGGTCTTCGACCTGGCGTCGGTGTCCAAGCTGTTCACCTCGATCCTGGCCGTGCAGCAGATCGAGCGCGGAACACTGGAGCTGGAGGCGAGGGTCGCCGCGTACCTGCCCGACTTCGCCCGCGCCGGGAAGCAGGACATCACGGTCCGTCAGCTGCTCACGCACACCTCGGGTTTCCGCTCGTGGATCCCGCTGTACAAGGCGCCGACGCGCGAGGGGCAGCTGGAGCTGCTGTGGAACGAGGCGCCGGCCAACGCGCCCGGCACGGTCTACCTCTACTCCGACCTGAACCTGATCTCGCTGCAACTGGTGCTGGAGAGGATCACCGGCCGCGCACTGGACGTCCTGCTCCGCGAGGAGATCACCGCTCCCCTCGGGATGCACCGCACGCGGTACAACCCTCCGGCCTCCTGGAGGCCGCGGATCGCGGCGACCGAGGACGCCCGGCTCCCGTGGTCCGGCCTCGACCGAGGGCTGGTCTGGGGCGAGGTGCACGACGAGAACGCGTACGGCCTGGGCGGCGTCGCGGGGCACGCCGGGGTCTTCTCCTGCGCCTGGGATCTCGCGGTCCTCGCCCGCACCCTGCTCAACGGCGGGTCCTACGGCCGGGCGAGGATCCTGTCCGACGCCTCGGTGGACCTGCTGTTCACGGACTTCAACACCGCGTTCCCCGGCGATGCGCACGGGCTCGGGTTCGAGCTCTACCAGCACTGGTACATGGGCGCGATGGCGACCCCGCGCACGGCCGGGCACACCGGCTTCACCGGCACCTGCCTGGTCCTGGACCCGACGACCGACTCGTTCCTGATCGTTCTCGGCAACTCGGTTCATCCGGTGCGCAGTTGGCGTTCCGGCAGCGCGCCGCGCGTCGCCGCCGCCAACCGGATGGCGCGGGCCGTCGCGGTCCGTCCCGTCCGGGGCCGCACGGCGTGGTTCTCGGGGATGGCGAGCGCCGCCACCGCCACGCTGACCCTGCCCGCGCTGCGCCTCGCCTCGTCGCGGGCCCGGCTGACGTCGGCCCTGTGGTGGGACACCGAGCCCGGGTCCGACCTCGTCCTCCTGGAGGCATCCGCGGACGCGGGGGCGACCTGGCAGCCGGTGCCGTTCATCACCTCGCCGCTCGACGGTCCCGGCCGCCCGGAGCCCGAACCGCGGCCGACGGGCTCGGTCTCCGGCTGGTCCGGCCGGATCTGGCACCGGCTCGACGCCGGCCTCGCCGCATGGCGCGGCCAGGAGGTGCGGCTGCGCTGGCGGTACACCACGGACCAGCTGTACGTCGGACGCGGGGTGTACGTGGACGCGATCCGGGTCGAGGACGGCGGGCGGACGGTCTTCGACGAGAGCCGGCCCGCCGACACGGCGCGGATCGAGGCGGTGGGGTGGACCGCCTCGGCGGACTGAGCGGGACGAACCGGAGGTACGGCCGCGGCGGGCCGGGGCGGCGCGGCCGTGCCGTTGAAGGCCGGTCCGCCGCCGGCGCGGTCACCACAATCGGACGGCGAGGGCCGTGATCAGGACGCTGGAGGCCAGTGCGGTGACGAGCTGCCCGCGTCGGCTCGTCACCACCCGGCCGAGCAGCGCTCCCCCGCCCGCGAGCAGGAGTTGCCAACTCGCCGACGCGAGGAAGGCGGCGAGCACGAACACGGCCCGCTCCGGATGCCCGGCCTCGGCGGTGGTACGGCTGCCGAGCACGAGCGCCGCGAAGCAGACGACGGTGGCCGGGTTCATCAGGGTGATCCCGAACAGCAGCAGGTACGACCGTCCCGGACCGGCGGGCTCCGCGCCGACCGGGAGCGCCGCCCGGCGCCCCCGGTACCGCGCGATCGCCGTCACGCCGCGTCGATCGCCGGGTGCGGCTTCGTCTCGGGGATCGCGGTGGCGTTCACGGCCCCGGCCGCGACGGGCGCGGTGGGGCAGATCGTCGCCGCCGAGCATCTGCAGCAGGCCAACGCGCTGCTCCGGCTGCCGGGCAACGCGGTCAAGGTGCTCGGTCCCGTCGCGGCGGGGGTGATCGTCGCGGCCGACGGCCCCGCCTGGGCACTGTCCTGGGACGCGGTCAGCTTCCTGGTGGCGGCTCTCCTGCTGCTCGGGCTGCGGCTGAGTTCGCCGGTCACGACCGGTGGCCTGCTCGCCGGTCTCAAGGGCGGCTGGTCCGGCTTCCGGTCCCGGACCTGGCTGTGGACGTACACGGCGGCCGGAACGGTGGTGGTCGCCGCGTGGCTGGCCGGTTTCCAGCTGCTCGGCCCGGTCATCGCGGCCGGGCACTACGCGGGGGCCCGTTCCTGGGGGCTCGTCCAGGGGGCTTTCGCCCTGGGGCTGCTGGCGGGGACGGTGGTGTGTCTGCGCTGGAAGCCGTACCGTCTGCTGGCCGTCGCCGTCGCCACCGGCGGCGCGCTCTGCCTGCCGCCCCTGGCACTGGGTCTGGGCCTGGCCCTGCCCTGGGTGCTGCTCGGTGCGGTGCTCGCGGGGGTCGGGCTCGACATCGCCATCGTGGCCTGGACCACCGCGCTCCAGCAGCACGTTCCCCAGGACGAGTTGGGGCGCATGAGCGCGATGAACGGGGTCGGGGAACGCGTGGCGGTCCCGCTGGGCTACCTCGCCACCGCGCTCGCCGCGCACGCCCTGGCCGACCGGACCATGCTCCTGGTCTGCGCGGGGGCCATCGCGGTGGCGACGGTCCTCAACCTCTGCGTACGGGACGTGTACCGCGTCATCCGCCGCTGAACGCACGGACACGGCGCGGCCGGTCCGGGGCCGGGCCCGGGGCCGGTCGGGGCACCCGGCAGACCGTCGGTCAGTAGGTGTGGTCGGCGGTGACGTCCGCGGACAGGTGGAGGATCCGTTCCGCCGTGTCCGGGCGCAGGACGAGGAGGGTCTGGGTCAGCGCGTCGACGGCGACGAGGTGGGCGATGCGGCTGGCCGTGGTCTCCAGCCCGAAGACGAGGTCCTGCCCGCCCGCGACGAGGGTGTGCGTGCAGATCTCGCTCAGGGGTGACTGCGCGTAGCTGGTGAGGTCGATGACCTCGGCGCCGACGTCCCGGGCGCGGCGGGCGGTGTCGACGGTGCTGCGGGTGGCGCCCACGCCTGATGGCGGCACGCACGCCGCACCCCCGTGCCCACGGCCGCGCCACAGCGTTCCGCGCGGCCCTCCCACGCCTCGCGCGGCCCGTCTCACCCCGGGTCCGGCGCGCACGGCCTCACGACGGGCTCCGGGAGCCGGCCGCGACGGCGCCCCGCGACGAGCCGCCCGCCACCGCCCGCCCGCCACCGGCCGGTTCCGGAACGGCGGCGGGGCCCGGCACGGCGGTCGGCCGCGGCGGGGCGTCGGACCCGGTGGCCGATGCCGGGACCGGGGCCGTCGACTCCCGTACCACCAGCCTCGGCCGGATCAGCAGTGACCGCCCCGCCGCCGGGGCCGAGTCGATCCGCGCCCGCAGTTGCTGGAACGTCTCCGCGGCCATCTCCGGAAGGGGCTGACGGACGGTCGTGAGCGGCGGCTCGAAGAGGTCGGCGAGGAGGATGTCGTCGAAGCCGACCACGGAGACGTCCCGCCCCGCGCTCAGCCCGGCGTCCTTGGCGCCCCGGCAGATGCCGATCGCGCACATGTCGTTGATGGCGACGAACGCGGTGGGCGGGCGCGGGCCGCCGAGGAGCTCACGGGCCGCGTTGCGCCCGAGCTCGGCCGCGTCCTTGTCGCCGAACTCGGTGGTGTCGGCGCCGGGCCAGACGATCGCGTCCGCCGGGTCGAGGCCGGCCGACTCCAGAGCGGCGCGAAAGCCGAGCAGCCGCGCGGTGCGGTTGACGCTGTGGACCGAACCGGACACGAACGCCAGCCGCCGATGGCCGAGTTCCAGCAGGTGGCGGGTGGCGATCTCCGCGCCCATCGCGTTGTCGACACTGATGGATGCCAGCGACGGCGGGTCGCCCGCCTGGGCCGTGCGGTCGAACGCGACCATCTTCAGCCCCCGGCCGAGCAGCGGCGTCATGTGGTCGAGCGAGGGCAGCGAGGAGCACAGCACCACGCCGCTGACCCCGTCCGCGAGCAGTTCCTCCCCGTACTTCAGCTCCCGGGCCGGGTCCCGCTCGCTGTTGCAGAGCAGTACGTGGTAGCCCTCGGCGAGCGCGATCGCCTCCAGCTCACGGGCGAGCGCCCCCCAGAACGGGTTGGCGACGGACGGGACGATGAGACCGATGACCTTGATGCGCCCCGTGCGCAGCATCCGGGCCGCGCGGTTGGGCCGGTAGCCGAGCCGCTCGATCGCCTGCTCCACCCGGGCCAGGGTGGCCGCCTGCATGCGGTCCGTGCGCCCGTTGAGGACGTTGGACACCGTGCTCGCGGAGACCCCTGCGGCCTCCGCGACCTGATGAATCGTTACCCCGCTCATGCCACCTCCGGTTCGGAACGCGTCTGCCGCAGCAGTGTATCGATTTACTTGACTTCGTTCACCGGTACACCGGTTAACACCCCAGAAAAATTCATGCGCATCAGCTGTTGACGTCCCTCTTGGCTCGTTCCTAGCATCACTGCATCGATTTACCAGCGCTTCTCAGCCATGGCCGGGTTGTCATCCCTGTTGCCATCGCTGGATCGATCCACAGTCTCCACCTCAAAAGGGGTGTCCCATGGAACTCACAAGACGGTCGGTGCTCGCCGCCATCGGCGCCGGCACCGCTGCCGCCGCCCTCGGCGCCTGCGGCACCGGCACTTCGACGGCCGGATCCGCCGACGGCCCCGCCGAGGGCGAGATCAGGCTGCTCACCCCGATCTTCGAGGGCGCCGACGGCAAGAAGCTGCTGGAGAAGGAGATCCTCGGCAGCTTCCGGAAGAAGTATCCGGACGTCAAGGTCAACGTGGACTACACCACGTACGCGCAGCTCAACGAGAAGATCACCACAGGTCTGGCGGGCGGTCTGCTGCCCGACGTCCTGATGATGGGCGTCGGCTGGATCCCGCCGTTCGCGGCGAAGAAGGCGATCGCCGAACTGCCCGAGAAGCTGGCCACCGCGCACGACTACGAGAAGCGGGTCCTGGAGCCCTCGCGGTACGAGGGCAGGCTCTACGCGCTCCCGGTGGTGCTGGACACCCGCATCGTCGTCTACCGCAAGGACCACTTCGCCGCGGCGGGCATCAGGAAGACCCCGGCGAACTGGGCGGAGCTGCGCGCCGTGGCCAAACAGCTCACGAAGGGCGGGCGGATCGGGTTCGACCCGTTCTCCATCGAGCTGCGCCAGTGCTGGGAGACCTTCCTGTTCGCCAACGGGGGGCAACTGTTCAGCGAGGACGGCCGGAAGGTGCTGTTCACCGACGCCCGAGGGGTCGAGGCGCTGCAGTTCTTCAAGGACCTGGTCCAGGACGGTTCGGCCGACTACGCCAGGAAGACGGAGCTCGGTGCCCCGACCAACGTGCAGACCGGCGAGGCGTCGATGATGATGACGACCAGCGCCCTGTGGAACCAGGTCAAGGAGCAGACACCGGATCTGATCGAGGACGACCGGCTCGGCGCGTTCGTCCTGGCCAACCGCAGGCCGGCGATGCTCCAGGGCGGCACGCTGGTCACCCAGTCCGCGAGTTCGAAGCATCCGGCGGCGGCCCGTGCGCTCGTCGAGCACCTCGCGACCCCCGATTCCATCCTGGGCGCGGCCCGTCAGCGGGGATCGGTGCCCGGGCTCAAGGACCTCGACGACTCCGGCTACGTGAAGGAGAACGAGTTCGTCGACCTCTCGCTGCGGAGCATGGGCGACGCCTGTTCCGAGGGTGGCACCCCCGCCTGGATGGAGATCCGCGAGAAGATCAAGCCGACGCTGGAGCCCGCGATCGTGGGCCGGCAGTCCGCGAAGGACGCCATCGCGGAACTCGGCCGGCTCGCCGAGGCCGCCATCGGCCGGATGTGAGGGCCCGTCACCGTGGGAACGACATCCGTACTCAAGGCGCGGCCCGCGCGCCCTCCCGCCCCGGCCGGGCGCACGGCCCCGAGGCGGGCCGCCACTGACCGACGGCCCGCGGGGCCGGGGCGGCGAAGGAGGCGCGCCGGTCTGCTGATGGTGGCGCCCGCGCTGCTGCACGCCTCGCTCTGGATCGGCCTGCCCGTCGTCGCGTCGGTGGTCCTGGCCTTCACGGAGTACGACGTGCTGACCGCGCCGAGGTTCGTGGGTCTGGACAACTTCCGCGAGCTGCTGGACGACGCGGTGTTCCGCAAGTCCGTCGTCAACACGGTCGTCTACACGTTCTTCACCGTGCCCTTCGGCATGGCGCTGGGACTGCTCCTGGCCCTCGCGCTGCACACCGGTCTGCGGGCGCGCGGCTTCTTCCGCACCGCGGTCTTCCTTCCGCAGGTGACGGCGACGGTCGCGATAGCGCTGGTCTGGCTGTGGATCTACAACCCGGGCAACGGGCTGCTCAACACGCTCCTGTCGTTCCTCGGGATCGACGGCCCGGCGTGGCTGTCGTCGACCTCGTGGGCGATGCCCTCGGTGATCCTGGTCGGCATCTGGCAGGGCATCGGCATGAAGATGCTGATCTACCTGGCCGCGCTGCAGTCGCTGCCGAAGGAGCTGTACGAGGCGGCGTCGGTGGACGGCGCCTCGAAGGTGCGGCAGTTCTTCTCGATCACGCTGCCGCTGCTGAAGCCCGCGACGTTCTTCGTGCTCATCACGTCGATGATCAGCGCGTTCCAGTCCTTCGACCAGATCTACATCCTCACCGACGGCGGTCCCGCCAACAGCACCACGATGATGACGTACGAGATCTACAAGTCCGCCTTCCGGGAGTTCCGCGTCGGGTACGCCTGCGCGCAGTCGCTGGTGCTGTTCCTGCTGCTGATGGGCTTCACCCTGGTCAACCGGCGGATCATGGGAGGCACCCGTGGCCACAACTGACCTGCCGGCGCCGGGGATCGTGGGGAAGGGACGGACCCGGGCGGCCCGCAGGCCGCCGACGGCCGGCCGGATCGCGCTGTACGTGACGCTCACCGTCGTCTCTCTGCTGATGGTGGTGCCGTTCGTCTGGATGGTGCTCACCTCGCTCAAGACACCGGTGGAGATCGCCTCCCAGGACGCCGGACTGCTGCCGGAGCACTGGAAGTTCGGGAACTACCTCGACGCGCTGAAGGCGGCGCCGTTCGCGACGTACGCGCGCAACAGCTTCGTCATCGCGATCAGCCACACCGTCCTCAACGTGGTGGTGGCGTCGATGGCCGGGTACGCGCTGGCGCGGATCAGATTCCGGGGAAGCGAGGTCATCTTCTACCTCTTCATCGCCGCGCTGATGATCCCGACATACACCAAGGTGCTCCCCGAGTTCCTGATCGTCCGCTTCATGCCGCTGGCCGGCGGGAACGACATCCTCGGCCAGGGCGGCAGTGGCTGGCTGGACTCCTGGTGGGCGCTCATCGTCCCCGGCGCCGTCACCCCGTTCGCGGTCTTCCTCTTCCGCCAGTTCTACCTCGACCTTCCGGTGGAGCTGGAGGAGGCGGCCAGGCTCGACGGTCTGGGCGAGTTCCAGATCTATGCGAGGATCATGACGCCGCAGGTCAAGCCCGCCCTCACCACCGTGGCGCTGCTGACCTTCGAGTCGTCGTGGAACAACTTCCTCTGGCCGCTGCTGGTGACCCGCACGGACAGCCTGCGGGTGATCCAGGTGGGGCTCTCCGTCTTCAAGACGGAGAACGGTCCCCAGTGGCACTTCCTGATGGCCGGCACCACGCTGGCCACCCTTCCCATGGTCGTCCTCTTCCTCATCGGCCAGCGCTATTTCGTGCAGGGCTTCGCAACTGCCGGTCTCAAGTGACCGGTACCGGTCGAATGCGACCGGATATCGAAAGGTTTTCATTTCATGTCTGCTGATCTCCACGGCTCCCGCGCACTGGTGACCGGTGCGGGGCACGGCATCGGCCGCGCCATCGCCGTCGCGCTCGCCGAGGCCGGCGCCGATGTCGTCGTGCACTACCACTCCTCCGCCGAGCAGGCCGCGGCGACGGTTTCGGCGATCGAGGCGCTGGGCCGCAGGGCGAAGGCGCTGCCGGCCGATGTCACCGTCACCGAGGACGTGGACCGGCTCGTCGAGGAGGCGGCCGGGTTCCTCGGCGGTCTGGACGTCCTGGTCTGCAACGCGGGCCATCTGATCGGCCGGGCCACGATCGCCGAGATGTCCGACGACCACTTCGAGCAGGTCCTGTCCACCAACCTGACGTCGACGTTCCGCACCGTCCGGGCCGCCCTGCCGCATCTGACGAAGTCCGCGGCGGGGCGCGTCATCACCATGTCCTCGCTGGCGGCGCACAACGGCGGCGGCCCCGGTTCGGTGGCGTACGCGGCGGCCAAGGCCGGTGTCCGCGGCTTCACCAAGGGCCTGGCCAAGGAGCTCGCCGGAACCGGCATCACGGTCAACACCGTCGCCCCCGGCTTCATCAAGGGCACCGCCTTCCACGACACGTTCACCGCCCCCGAGGCCCAGCAGGCGATGGAGGCGGGCATCCCGGTCGGGCGGGCCGGTACCCCCGAGGACGTGGCCGCCGCCGTGGTGCATCTGGCGTCGCCGTCGTCTGGTTTCCTCACCGCGACCACGGTGGACATCGACGGCGGGGCGTGGCCGCGGTGAAGCGGATCCCCCGGGAGCGGGGCGGCTGGTGGCACGCGTACGTCTGCCCGGCGCACGGCGTGGAGCTGGATCACGGCGATGTGCTCTCCGGGGTCTTCCCCGAGGGCGGAGCGCGGTGCGCGTACGGCTGCCGGGTGGACGACGAGGCGGTGCGCGGCGCCTGGCTGGTGCTGTCGCACCAGGCGTGGGCGCGGCACCTGCGGGTGCTCGCCCACCGCGGCGAGCACGCCCGGGCCCTGGCCGGGCTCGTCGAGTACGCCGCGCTGTACGCGGAACTCGCCACCGAACGGCACGGCGAGGCACAGACCTGGATGCTGCGCGGCCGGCTCTTCCACCAGGCGCTCACCGACGCCATCTGGGCGGTCACCGTCGGGCACACCGTGACCACGCTCGCCGAGGCGTCCGTCGACGGCCTGCACAGTGTGCTGCCGCTCCTGGACGACCTGGAACGGTCGGCGCTCGACGCCCGGGGCGTGCTGACCGGTCAGGGGCATCTCGCCTCCAACTACACCGCGTGGCTGAACGCGGCGGGCGCGGCGACGAGCCGGGCCGCCGACGCGGTCCGGGGCCGGGAGTGGGGCGGCGCCGAGCGGTGGCTGGGGGACGAGGACGGGCTGTACGCGCATCTGCGGGCGGCGGTCGCCGACGACGGCTGGGAGTGGGAGGGCAGCACCTACTACCACGGGTTCGTGCTGCGGGCCGCGCTGCTGGCGCTGCGCGGCACCGATCCCGCGGCCGTTCCGAAGGACGTGCTGGAGGTGCTGGCGGGGATGACGGACGTGCTGGCGGCGATCGCCACGCCCGGTGGCGTCCTGCCCGCCCTGCACGACGGCCCGTACCTGCGTGCCCCGCTCGCCCTGGAATGGCTCGAACTGGTCGCGTTGGCCCGGCAGTTGTTCCCCTCCCTCGCGTGGGACGCGGTGGCCGGGCGGGCCCGCGAGGAGCTCGGCGCGCACGACGACGGCCTCGACCGCGAGCTGGGCGGCTGGTTCGCCGGTCCCCCGCTGCCGGAGCGCGCAGCGCCGGAGCCGGTCACGGTGTTCCCCGCGGCCGGATACGCGGTGCTGCGCCACGCGGGCATCCACGCCCTGCTGGACTTCGGCCCGCACGGCGGCTCGCACGGACACCGCGACAAGCTGTCGCTTTACCTCTACGGGGACACCACCCCGTGGCAGCCGGACCCCGGGCAGGTTCCCTACGCCCACGCCGAGTTCCGCGACCTGTACGCGTCCACGGCGGCGCATCCCGCGTTCCGCGCGGGCGACGGCGAACAGGCCGAGTGCGCGGGGAGGCTGCTGCGCGCGGACGGTACGTCGGTCACCGCCGAGGTGACGGCGGCGTACGAGGGCGTGCGCGCCGTGCGGAAGCTCGCGCTGGGCGGCGGCTTCCTGGTCGACCTGCTGACCGTGGCCGCCGAGGACGAGCGGCGCCTGTCCGCGCAGCTGCGTCCCGGGGTGGCGCTGGACGTCCAGGTCCAGGGCACCGGCCCGGTGCGCACCACCTGGTACGGGGACGAGACCCTGCACGGCTGGCACACCCACACCCCGGGCCGGCCGGTGCGCCCGGTCGCCCGGCCGGGGCCGGGGACGGCCGACGATCCGCAACGCGTGCGCACCCGGGTCGACTTCACGGCCGTCGCCGACCGGGTCACGTTCGCCTCGGTGTACCAGGCGGCCTCGGCCGGTCCGGCCGTGACCGACGTACGGCTCGACGGCGACGGGCTGCTGACGGTCGTACTGGCGGACGGCACCGCCGAACGGTTCCGGACGGAGGACTGACCCTTGCTGCTCTCGGCGACCCCGCCGCCCGGCCCGCGTCCCGCGCGCGAGGCGCGGCTGTACGAGGAGGCCGCCCGCCACCGCGGGCTGACTCCGCCGCGCGACCACCCGCCGGCCAGCATCACCTGGCTGGGCCCGGCGGCCTCCAATCCGGCGCTGGCCTTCCGGGTCGGCGGCGATCCGGCCCATCTGGCGGAGAGCGCGCGCTGGATCGAGGCCGCGGTGCGGTTCCCGCACTGGGGCCGGGCCCACATGCCGGACCACGACCTGGACGCGGGCTGGCTGCTGCACCACCTCTCGCTCGCGTACCGGTGGATCGGTGACGACCTGCCGGACGGGCTGCGGGCGCTGCTGCGGTACAAGCTGCTGCTCCAAGGGCGGCGCCTGTACGAGTACGCGGTGGCGAGCGAGGGCGGCTGGTGGTCGTCGTCGTACTGGCAGAACCACAACTGGATCTGTTACGCGGGCCTGGCGACGGCCGGTTACGTGCTGGGAAAGGAGGAGTGGACCGAGCGCGCCAAGGCCAATCTGGGTACGGTCCTCGATCTGCTGCCGGACGACGGTTCGCACGCCGAGGGGGTGGTCTACTGGCGTTACGGGGTGCCGTTCCTCGCCATCCATCTGGATCTCCTCCAGGAGGCGGAGGGCATCGACTGGTGGGGGCGGGGCGGTTTCCTCCCCCGCACCTTCCGCTACCGGCTGCACCAGGCGGCCCCGGGCTTCGCGTTCAACGTCGACCACGGGGACTGCCACGACCGCCGCAGCGGCCACAGCGCCGCCCTCTACTACCGTCTCGCGGCCCAGTACGGCATCCCCGAGGCGCAGTGGCTGGGTGATCTCGTCTTGGGCGAACTGCTGTGGCAGGAGGCCGCGGAGAGCGGGGTGCGGCCGGGCATCCTGCCGGAGGCGTACCTGGAACACCTCTGGTACGACCCGTCCGTGCCCGTTGCCCGCCCCACCGCGACGCGGGCGTTCTTCCCGGACCTCGGTCTGCTCGCGGCCCGTACCGGCTGGGACGAGGACGCCACGCTCGTCTCGTTCAAGGCGAGCCCCGGTGGTGGCCACAAGGCGTGGGAGACCTCGGCCGGGCACCGGGCCGAGCGGGGCTGGGAGACCCTGAACCAGGGGCACCACCACCCCGATTCGGGCTCGTTCGTGCTGATCTCGCAGGGTGAGTTCCTGGCGGTCGACGAGGGCTACAGCAACCGCAAGCGGGCCGCGCACCACAACCTGCTGCTGGTCGACGGGCAGGGGTACGCGGACGAGGACCGCTACCACGTGTACCGGGACATTCCGTACGAGCGGCAGGCCCGGCAGCGCGACGTGCTCGTCGACGAGGACCACGGGTGGGCGCACGCCACGGCGGAGATCGCCGCGATGTACGACCCGGCGCTGGGGGTGCGGCGGCTGGACCGGACGCTGGTGTTCACCCCGTCGGGGCGGTTGGTGCTGCTGGACCTGGCCGAGGCGGACTCGGAGCGGGAGTGGACGTTCCTGCTCCAGACCGACCGGCCGACCGAGCCGCTGCCGGACGGCGGCAGGCTCGTCCGGTCCGGCGCGGCGCGAGTGACGGTACGTCAGTTCTCCTCGCCCGAGAGCAGGTTCGTGTCCGAGGTCACGGAGGTCGAGGCCAATCCGACATCCAGCACCCCGGAGTTGCGCCTCACGCGCACTCTGCACACGTCGCGCACCACGACGGCCCGCTCGTCGCACGGCCTCTTCCTCACCGCGATCACCCCGGGCGCGGCACCGGCCGCCGTCCAACGCCTCGCGTGCGCGCGGGGCGAGGGGGTTGTCTGCGACGGGGAGACCGTGCTCCTGTCCCCCGCCGCGCGGCGCATCCGGACCGACACCGTCGTGGCCGACGCGGCGGCGGTGCTGCTCGCCGACGGGGCGCCCGCGTACGTGGTGGCGGCCACCCGGCTGGAGGTCGCGGGCCGGGTGCTGCTGGACGTGCCGGAGCCGTACACGGGAAAGGTGGGCTGAGTCATGCGGGCGTCCCTCTCGTCCGGCCGGTCGGCGTCGCTGCTGCGGGGGCTGGAGTTCGTGGCCTACCCGGCCGCCGCCGGGGCCGCCTTCGCCCTGCTCTCGCTCGGCGTCGTGACCTGGCTGCCCGCGCTCGCCGCGCTGGGGAACGCGCTGCAGCGGTGGCGGGCGGAGGGCGATGGCCGCTGCTTCGTCAACGTGCTCGCCGCCTTTCCCCGGTACTGGCGGGCGCTCTGGCCGCACTCCCTCGCGTCCACCGCGGCGGCACTCCTGCTGGCCGCCAACATCCTTCATCTCCTCGGACGTCCGGAGCCCTGGACGTTCGTGCTGCTCGCCGCGCAGGTGGGCATCGCCGCCGCGCTGACCGTCCACCACGTGGCGCTGGCGGCCGAGGCCGGCCGGTCGCCGGGCGGCACGGTCCGTGCCTGGTCGCGCGGTGCGCTGGCCCTCGGTTTCGGGTCGGCGGCCCGCGGCACCGCACTGCTCGGCGCGGTGGTCTCCGCCGCGCTGCTCTCCCTCGTCGTACCGCTGGGGCCCCTGCTCCTCGGCCCCAGCGTCCCCGTCCTGCTCGCCCTGTCGTTCGCAGATCCCAGGAGGCACACCTCATGAGCCGTGTACTACGCACCACTCTCGTCGCCGCCCTCGCCGTCGGCGCGCCGCTCGTCCTCCCGCCCGCGTCCGTCGCCGCCGGAGCGGCCGAAGAAGCCACCGCGTACTACGTCTCGCCGACCGGCAGCGACTCCAACGCCGGCACGTCGGCCGGCGCCCCGCTCGCCACGATCCAGAAGGCCCTCGATCTCGCGCCGACGGGCTCGGTGGTGCACCTCGCCGCCGGCACGTACCGGCAGGACGTCGTGACCAAGCGCTCCGGAGTGACCGTCACCGGCCCCTCGACCGCCGTGGTGAAGGGGGCGGGCGACGCCCGGATCATCCAGGTCCGGCACGACTCGACGACGCTCAGCGGATTCACCGTGGACGGCCTGCACGGATCGCCCACCGACGTGTCGGGCTACCGCCTCAAACTCATATATGTCATGAGCACAACACCCGGGAACGGTGTGGGAGGTCTGCGCATCACCGGGATGACGCTGAAGAACGCCGCCGACGAGTGCCTGCGGCTGCGCTACCTGGTGACCGGCGCCGACGTCTCCGGGAACACGATCACCGACTGCGGGGTGGCCGACTTCAGGTTCGGCGGCGGCGGAAAGAACGGCGAGGGCATCTACCTCGGCACCGCCCCCGAACAGCAGGGGGCCAACGGCGCCCCGGACGCCGCCCCCGACGTCAGCAGGAACAACCGCATCCACCACAACACCATCGCCACCCGGGGCAACGAGTGCGTGGACGTGAAGGAGAACTCGACCAACAACTACGTCGAGTACAACGACTGCAGCGCCCAGAAGGACCCCAGCTCCGGCGGCCTCGACGCGCGCGGCAGCGGCAACATCTTCCGCTACAACACCATCCACGACAACGTCGGCGCGGGCATCCGGCTCGGCGGCGACACCGCGACCGACGGCACCGGCACCAGCGTCTACGGCAACACCATCACCGGCAACGCGGGCGGCGGCATCAAGTTCATGCGCACCCCGCAGGGCCCGGTCTGCTCCAACACGATGAGCGGCAACACCGGCGGCGACGCGGTCGGCACCTACGGCAGCGCGTACGACCCGACCGGGACGTGCCCCAAGTGACCGGGAGCGGACCCGCCAGACGCGGGGTGCTGACGGCCGCGGCCGGTCTGGCCGCCGTCGCCGCGACGGCACCGGGCGCCCACGCGGCCGAAGCGGCGGGCGGCACCGCCGCCCGCCCGCGCTGGGCCACGTCATGGGCGACCGCGCAGACCGCGCCGACCGCCGCCGACACGGTGGCGAGCGCCGGGCTCACCGACGGCACGTTCACCGCACACGTACGGCTGTCCGCGGGCGGGGCGGTGCGCCTGCGCTACGGGCACGCCTTCGGCACGGTCCCGGTCCTGGTCGGTCCGGTGACGGCGGACGGCCTGCCGGTGACGTTCGGCGGGCGGCGGCAGGCGTGGCTCGCGGCGGGCGCCTCGCTGACCAGCGACCCGGTCGCCGGACTGCGGGTCGCCGAGCGGGCACGGCTGACGGTGGAGACCCGGCTCCCCGGCCCCACCGGCCCCCTGTCCTTCCACCGCAACACGCATGCCTCGCACTCCGTCGGCGGTGAGCGCACCACCTCGGTGTTCCTGCTGACGGGCGTCGAGGTGACCGGGGCGCGCGGTCCGGTGGTCGCGGTGCTCGGCGACTCCATCACGGAGGGCGTCGGCACCCCGGACGACGCCGATCTGCGCTGGCCCGACCAACTGGCCTCGCGGCTGCCCGGTGCGGCCGTCGCCAATCTCGGGATCAGCGGGAACCGGCTGCTGCTGGACGACGCCCGGTTCGGGCCGGGCGGGCAGGCCCGCTTCGACCGCGACGTGCTGTCGCTGCCGGGGCTGCGGACCGTCCTCGTCCACCTCGGCGTCAACGACCTCCAGCAGCCGCCGAGCCAGACCGACCCGGCACTCCTCCTGGCCGGATACCGGCAGCTGGTCGTGCGCGCCCGCAACGCCGGACTGCGGGTGATCGGCGCGACCATCACCCCGTTCGAGGGCTGGACCCGCTGGACACCGGAACTGGACGCGGTGCGCCGACAGGTCAACGCGGCCGTGCGCACCGGCCATGTCTTCGACGCCGTAGCCGACTTCGACGCCGCGCTGCGCGACCCCGGTCAGCCCTCGCGCCTGCTGCCCGCGTACGACAGCGGCGACGGACTCCACCCCGCCCCCGCCGGTCACGCCGCCCTGGCCGCGGCCGTCGACCGCCGACACCTTCTGTGAGGCCGCACCATGAACCCATCGAGCACTCCGGGCACCACCCGGCGCACCGTCCTCGCCGGGGCCGCCGCCCTCGGCGCGGCCGTCGCCGTACCGCTCGCCCCTGTCACCCCCGCCGCTCACGCGGCGACCACCGGTTCCGTCGAGACCGCCGCCGGCCTGCGCGCCCGCTGGCACACCCTGCTGACCGGCGGCCCCGGCCTCGACCTCACGGACTCGCGGATCGCCGCCGCCGTGGCCCGGATCGGCAGGGCCGCCACCACCGCCGCGAAGGGCCTCGACCCCGCCCGTACCGACGGGCTGTTCCCCGATCTGACCAGCACGACGCTCTCCAACCACGTCACGACGTCGTTCAAACGGCTCGCCACGGTCGCGACCGCGTGGGCCGTTCCCGGTACCCCGCAGCACGCGGACCCCGCGCTGCGCGATCTGCTGCTGGCCGGTGTCGACTGGATGCTGACGTACCGTTACGGCCCCGCTCATACCCGGTTCGACAACGACTGGGACTGGGAGATCGGCTCCGCACTCGCCCTGGGCGACGCGACCGTGCTGCTGTACGACGCGCTGGGCGACGAACGGCTGGACCGCATCACCACCGCCGTGCGGCACTACACGCCCGATCCCAATCTGTGGCGGGCCGACCGGCAGATCGCGACGGGCGCCAACCGGGTGTGGATCTGCACCGTCGTCGCCGTCAACGCCGTGCTCCGCGACGACGGCGACGACCTGGCGCGGGTCCGTGACGCCCTCTCGGACGTCGAGGGCGCGGGTGCCAACAGCGTCCTCGCCTTCAACGACACCGGTACGAGCGCGGAGGGCACCGGCGAGGGCTTCTACTCCGACGGCTCCTTCCTCCAGCACTACAAGCACCCCTACAACGGCGGCTACGGCAAGGAGCTGCTCAACAACCTGTCCCGGCTGCTGCACCTGCTGGCCGGCACGCAGTGGCGGGTGACCGACCCGGACCTCGACAACGTCCGCCGCTGGGTCGACGACGGGTTCGACCCACTGCTGGTCCGCGGCGACGTGATGGCGTCGGTGTGCGGACGCGAGATCGCCCGCCCCAGCAAGCAGGGCCATGTGTCGGCGCAGACGGTCGTCGAGGCGGTGCTGCGGCTGATCCCGGGCTTCCCCGGCGAGACGGGCGACCGGTTCACCTCGCTGGTCAAGCAGTGGATCACCGAGGACACCTACCGGGACTTCCTCGCCGTCACCGATCTCGCCTCGCTCGTCGCGGCCCGGGAGGTCCTCGCCTCCCCGGTGCCGGCGCGGGGGCCGCTGGTCGCGCACAAGCAGCACCCCCGGATGGACAAGGCGGCCCACCACCGGCCGTCCTTCGCGCTGGGCGTCTCCGCCTACTCGTCCCGGATCTACAACTACGAGTCGATCCAGAACGAGAACCTGCACGCCTGGCATCTCTCCGACGGCATGGTCCTGCTGTACACCGACGACCTGGGGCACTACAGCGAGGACTACTGGCCGACCGTCGACCCGGCCCGGCTCCCGGGCACGACCGTCGTCGCCGGCCGCCAGGCCGACGCGGCAGGCCAGCGCACCACCAGCTCGGCCCACTGGGCGGGCGGCACCGCGCTGCCGGGGACCACGCTCGGCGCGTACGGCATGGAGCTGCGCGCGTACGGGAGTTCGCTGCGCGCGTTCAAGAGCTGGTTCTGCCTGGACGACGTGGTCGCGTGCGTCGGTTCCGGCATCAGTGCCGACGCGGGCGCGGTGGAGACGGTCGTGGAGAACCGCAAGCTCCGCGACCCGCGGGCCGCCCTGCTGGTCGACGGAACGGCCGCGCCCGCCGACCCCGGCTGGTCGGCCCGGCTGGACCGGGTGCGGTGGCTGCACGTCGCCGGGACCGGCGGCTACGTCTTCCCCGAGCCCGTCACCCTGCGCGGTCTACGCGAGGAGCGCACCGCGACCTGGCGCGACATCAACCTCAAGTACGGCACGGACACCCCGGTCACCCGCCCGTACCTGACGCTGTGGCAGGACCACGGAACGGCTCCGGACGGGGCGGGCTACTTCTGGCTCCAGGCGCCGGCGGCCTCCGCCGAGCGCACGAAGCGGTGGTCGGCCGCGCCCCCGGTGGAGGCGGTCGCCCGCTCCGCCGCCGTCCACGCGGTACGCCGCTGCGCGGACGGGCTGCTCGCCGCGAACTTCTGGGCCGCGGGGACCGCGCGCGAGCTGTCCTCGGACGGCCCGGCGTCGGTCCTGGTGCGCCCCGGGGGGAAGACGGTGACGGTGTCGCTGTCCGACCCGACCCAGCTGCGGTCCTCGGTCGTGCTGGACCTGGCACGGCGCGGCCTGAGCGTGGTGTCCGCCGATCCGGGCGTGCGCGTCGCCCCCACCGGCACCGGCGTCCGGATCACCGCCGACACCGCCGGACTGCACGGCGCCACCCGAACCCTCACCCTGAAGTGGAGCTAGAGACTTGCTGTTCGACATGCCTCTCGACCGGCTGCGCCACTACCGGCCGGAGCCCGAGGAGCCGGCCGATTTCGATGCCTTCTGGGAGAAGACGCTCACGGAGACGGCCCGCCATCCGCTGGACGCGGAGTTCGTCCCGTACGACGCCGGATTCGCGACCGTCGACGTGTTCGACGTGACGTTCCGGGGCTGGGGCGGGCAGCCGGTGAAGGCGTGGCTGATGCTGCCGAGGGCGCGCTCGGGGCCGTTGCCCGCCGTGGTGCAGTACATCGGCTACAACGGCGGCCGGGGCATCCCGTACTCCTGGCTGGCCTGGAGCGCGCTGGGCCACGCGCATCTGGTGATGGACAACCGGGGTCAGGGCGGCGGCGGCAAGAACACCGCGGACACCCCGGACATCGCGCCGGACGGGCACGGTTCGTCCTCCCCCGGCTTCCTGACCCGGGGCATCGAGGACCCGCACCACCACTACTACCGGCGGCTGATCACGGACGCGGTGCGGGCGGTGGACGCGGCCAAGGCCCACGAGGCGGTGGACGCCTCCCGGGTGGCGGTGCTCGGGGGCAGCCAGGGCGGAGGGCTCGCCCTCGCCGTCGCCGGGCTGCGGGACGACGTCTCGGCGGCCGTCGCCGATGTGCCGTTCCTCTGCCACTACCGTCGGGCCTCACAGATCACGGACGCCGGACCGTACGCGGAGATCGCGCGCTGGCTGTCCGGTCACCGCTTCCGGATCGACGAGGCGATGGAGACCCTGTCCTACTTCGACGGGGTCAACTTCGCGGCGCGGGCGACCGCACCGGCCTGGTTCTCGGTCGGGCTGATGGACCGGATCTGCCCGTCGTCCACGGTCTTCGCCGCGTACCACCGCTACGCGGGCCCGGCCGAGATCGAGGTGTTCCCGTACAACGGGCACGAGGGCGGCGCGGAGTACGACCTGCCGCGCAAGCGCGACGCGCTGCGGGGCGTGTTCGGACTCTAAGGGCTGTCCCGTAATCCGTGGTGGATCAGTGCGCGGCGTCAGATGTGGTGCATCGCAAGACGGAGGGGCGCCCGCATACGGGACGTATGTGGGCGTTCCGACAACGCGGCGAGGTGCCGCAGCTGTCGTCGGGCGCCCGTCAGGGATTACGGGACAGCCCTTAGTGCCGCTCCCGGCCCTGGGTGTTCTGTCCCGGGAGGTTGTGGACGGGTGATTCAGGTCTCGGCTGAGAGATCTTGAACAGGTGAGGGCCTTCCGGTCGGTGTGGATCGCGACATCGACACCAACCGAAAGGCCCTCGTACCCCAACGTAGTGCCCCCTGACCGAAACCGGCCATGCCCGGTCCGTCCCGCCCTGACCGATGTTGTATCCGTCTGCCTCGATCCAGGCGTGCGCGCCGTTGGGTGCGAAGTCTGTGCGGTCGGGTGGGTTACGGGACCGGCGGGAACGGGACGAAGGTCAGGCCCGCCGTGACCGAGGACGGTGCGAAGCAGGCCGCTCCGGTGAACGACGCCGTGTAGCTGGCCGCCGTCACGATGGTGCCGGGAACGGTGACAGCGGGCGGGGCGAGGGTCGCCACGCCGCTGGCGCCGGTGACGGCCGTGCCGAGCAGGATCGGCCCGCCCACCACGTTGGCGGTGAAGGTCACCGTCATGCCGGGGATCGGTGCGTTGGTCGCGGCGTTCCTCAGCGTCGCGTTCATGGTCGGGATGACGAGGGTGCCGTTGCGCCGCACCCGGACCTGCCGGGGTGCGGCCGTGAGAGCGGTGGCCGCGCTCGTCGCGTTGATGACCACGGAACCCGTCGACGCCGTGAAGCACGGCGCGCCGTTGTAGTGGGCGGTGATGGTGCCGGAAGACAGGCTGGTGGAGCTGAAGCAGGCCTGGCCGGAGGCGTTGAGCGCGACCGTCGTGTTCAGCCCGCCGGGACCGGTGAACGTCACCGTGCCGGTGGGCGTGCCCGAACCGGGCGCGTTGGTGGTGACCGCGGCACAGACCGTCACCGTCTGGCCGCAGTTCGACGAGTTCGGTGTCGCCGTGACCGTGGTGGTGGTCGCCGCCGGGTTGACCGTGACGGTGGCCGTGCCGGTGGAACCGGTGAAGCACGGCGCGCCGTTGTAGACGGCGGTCAGGGTGCCGGAGGACAGGCTGTTCGTGATGAGACAGGCCTGACCGGCGGCATTGACGGCGACCGTCTGGTTGAGCCCGCCGGGGCCCGTGAACGTCACCGTCCCCGTCGGCGTCCCCGAACCGGGCGCGTTGGTGGTCACCGTCGCGCACACCCCCACCGGCTGCCCGCACACCGACGGATTCGGCACGAGCGCGACTGCGGTGGTGGTGGCGGCGGGGTTGACCGTGACGGCGACGGTACCGGACGAGCCGGCGAAGCACGGACCCTCACCGTTGTACGTGGCCGTGATCGTGCCGGTGGACAGGGAGGTCGAGGTGATGCAGGCCTGGCCGGCGGCGTTCAGCGGCACCGTCTGGTTGAGCCCGCCGGGACCCGTGAACGTCACCGTCCCCGTCGGCGTCCCCGAACCGGGCGCGTTGGTGGTGACCTTGGCGCAGACCGTCACCGACTGACCGCAGACGGACGTGCCGGGGGTCGCCATGACGGTCGTCGTGGTCGCCGCCTCGTTCACGGTGACGGCGACGGAGCCGCTGGAGCCGCCGGCGCAGCTGCTGCCGTTGTATGTGGCGGTGACGGTGCCGGTGGCCAGCGAGGTGGTGGTGATGCAGGCCTGGCCGGCGGCGCCCAGGGCCACCGTCTGGTTGAGCCCGCCGGGACCGGTGAACGTCACCGTGCCGGTCGGGGTGCCCGAACCCGGTGGGGTGATGGTGACCGTCGCGCAGAGTGTGACCGACTGGCCGCACACCGATGTCGACGGTGTCGCCGTCACCGTCGTGGTGCTGGCGGCCGGATTGACCGTGAGGGAGGCGGCGCCGGTGGACGGCAGGAAGCAACTGCTGCCGTTGTAGACGGCGGTGACGGTGCCGGTGATCAGCGAGGTGCTGGAGAAGCACGCCTGTCCGCCCGCGTTCAGCGGCACCGTCACGTTCAGCCCGCCGGGTGCGGTGAAGGTGACGGAGCCGGTCGGCGTGCCGGAGCCCGGCGCGTTGGCGGTGACGGTTGCGCAGAGCGTGACCGCCTGGCCGCAGACGGACGGGTTCGGCGTGGCCGTCACGGTTGTGGTGGTGGCGGCCGGATTGACGACGAGGGCGACGGAGCCCGAGGAGGCCGCGAAGCAGGGGCCCTCACCGTTGTACGTGGCGGTGATCGTGCCGGGGTTGAGGGACGCGCTGCTCAGGCAGGCCTGACCGGCGGCGTCGAGCGGCACCGTCACGTTCAGGCCGCCGGGTCCGGTGAACGTCACCGTGCCCGTGGGCGTCCCCGAACCCGGCGCGTTCGTCGTCACCTTCGCACACACCGTCACCGACTGACCGCACACCGACGGATTCGGCGTCGCCGTCACCGTCGTGGTGGTCGCCGCCTCGTTCACCGTGGCGGTGGCCGTGCCGGTGGAGCCGGTGAAGCATGGCGCGCCGTTGTACGTGGCGGTGACCGTGCCGGTGGCCAGCGACGTCGTGGTGATGCAGGCCTGGCCGGCCGCGTTCAGCGGCACCGTCTGGTTGAGCCCGCCGGGACCCGTGAACGTCACCGTCCCCGTC
>NZ_JBIAUE010000003.1:209207-481967 GCF_042892615.1 Streptomyces sp. NPDC001750
GTCACCTTCGCACACACCGTCACCGACTGACCGCACACCGACGGATTCGGTGTGAGCGAGACCGCGGTGCTGGTCGAGGCCGGGTTGACCGTGACGGAGGCTGTGCCGCTCGACGTGGTGAAGCAGGCTGCGCCGTTGTACGTGGCGGTGATGGTGCCCGTCGCCAGCGACGTCGTGGTGATGCAGGCCTGGCCGGCCGCGTTCAGCGGCACCGTCTGGTTGAGCCCGCCGGGACCCGTGAACGTCACCGTCCCCGTCGGCGTCCCCGAACCCGGCGCGTTCGTCGTCACCTTCGCACACACCGTCACCGACTGACCGCACACCGACGGATTCGGTGTGAGCGAGACCGCGGTGCTGGTCGAGGCCGGGTTGACCGTGACCGTGACGGTGTCGCTGGACGCGGCGAAGCACGGGCCCTCGCCGTTGTAGAGGGCGGTGACGGTGCCCGAGGCCAGGGTGGTGGTGGTCAGGCATGCCTTGCCGCTCGGGTCCAGGCTCACCGTCTGGTTGAGGCCGCCGGGACCGGTGAACGTCACCGTGCCCGTGGGCGTCCCCGAACCGGGTGCGTTGGTGGTCACCGCCGCGCACAGCGTCACCGTCTGCCCGCACACCGAGGGGTCGGGGGTCGCGGTGACCACCGTGGTCGTCAACGCCTCGTTCACCGTCACGTCGACCGTGCCGGTGGAGGGCGCGGCGCAGTCGTCGCCGTTGTAGGTGGCCGTGACGGTGCCGGAGAGCGTGGCGGGGGCGGTGAAGCAGGCCTCGCCGGTGGCGTTCAGCGGCACCGTCTGGTTCAGCCCGCCCGGGCCGGTGAACGTCACCGTCCCCGTCGGCGTCCCCGAACCGGGTGGGTCGATGGTGACGGTCGCGCAGAATGTGACCGTCTGGCCGCACACCGCCGGGTCCGGGGTCGCGGTCACGGTCGTGGTGGTCGCCGCCTGGTCGACCGTGACGTCGACGGTGCCGGTGGACGGGTTGGCGCAGGAGCTGCCGTTGTAGGTGGCCGTGATCGTGCCGGTCTCCAGCGAGGTGGTGGTCAGGCAGGCGCCGCCAGTGGCATCCAGGGTGACCGTCTGGTTGAGCCCGCCGGGACCGGTGAAGGTGACGGTGCCGGTCGGGGTGCCCGAACCGGGCGGGTCGACGGTGACGCTCGCGCACACGGTCACCAGCTCACCGCAGACCGAGGGGTCGGGCACTGCCGTCACCGTGGTGGTGGTGTCGGCGGGGCCGACCGTGACGGCGACCGTGTCGGACGAGCCGGCGAAGCAGGGGCCCTCGCCGTTGTACGTGGCGGCGACGGTGCCGGTGGCCGGCGAGGTCGTCGTGAGGCAGGCCTGGCCGGCGGCGTTCAGAGCCACTGTCTGGTTGAGGCCGCCGGGACCGGTGAAGGTGACGGTGCCGGTCGGGGTGCCCGAACCGGGCGGGTCGGTCGTCACCGTGGCGCACAGGGTCACCGTCTGGCCGCAGACGGACGGGTTCGGGGTGGCGGTGACCACCGTGGTCGTCGACGCCTCGTTCACCGTCACGTCTGCCGTGCCGGTGGACGGGTTGAAGCACGCCGCACCGTTGTAGACGGCCGTGACCGTCCCGGTGGTCAGCGTGGTGGTGGTCACGCAGGCCTGTCCGGTGGGGCCCAGCACGGCGGTCTGGCTGAATCCGCCCGGGGCCGTGAACGTCACCGTGCCCGTCGGAATGCCGGAACCGGGGGCGTCGGTGGTGACCGTCGCGCAGAACGTCACCGACTGGCCGCATACCGACGGGTCCGGGGTGACGGCGATGGTGGTCGTGGTGTCTGCCGGGTCGACGGTCACGTCCGTGCTGCCGGTCGAACTCAGGGCGCAGCTGTCGCCGTTGTAGGTGGCCGTGATCGTGCCGGAGGCGAGCGCGGTGGTCGTGATGCACGCCTCGCCAGTGGCATCCAGGGTGACCGTCTGGTTCAGCCCGCCGGGGCCGGTGAAGGTCACCGTCCCCGTCGGCGTCCCCGAACCGGGCGGGTCGATGGTGACCGTCGCACAGACCGTCACCGGCTCGCCGCAGACCGACGGATCGGGGATGGCGGTGACCAAGGTGGTGGTCGGGGCCTGGTCGACCGTGACCGCGACCGCTTCGGCGGAGCCCGCGAAACAGGAGCCCTCACCGTTGTAGACGGCGGAGACCTCTCCGGTGACCAGTGTGGTGGTGGTGACACAGGCCTGGCCACCGGCGTCGAGGGGGACGGTCTGGTTGAGACCGCCATCGGCCGTGAAGGTCACCGTGCCCGTCGGTGTGCCCGAACCCGGTGGCTGGGTGGTGACTGTCGCGCAGATGGTGACGCTCTGTCCGCACACGGACGGGTCGGGGGTGACCGCGACGTCGATGTCCGTCAGTGCCTCGTCCACCGTCACGTCGACCGTGCCGGTGGACGGCACGGCACAGGAGTCGCCGCTGTAGGTGGCGGTCACCGTGCCGGTGGCCAGCGAGCCGGTCGTCACGCAGGCCTGGCCGGCGGGGTCCAGCACGGCGGTCTGGCTGAAGCCGCCGGGCCCGGTGAAGGTCACCGTGCCCGTGGGGACGCCGGCGCCGGGCGGCTCGATGGTGACGGTCGCACAAAGGGTGACCGGCTGGCCACAGACCGACGGGTCGGGGCCGGCCGTCACCACCGTCGTCGTGTCCGCCTGGTTGACCGTGACGTCGACGGTGCCCGTGGAGCTCGCGGCGCAGTCGTCGCCGCTGTAGGTGACCGTGACGGTGCCGGTGCTCAGCACCGCCGTCGTCACGCAGGCGTGGCCGCTGCCGTCGAGCACGGCGGTCTGGTTCAGCCCGCCGGGACCGGTGAAGGTGACGGTGCCGGTCGGGGTGCCCGTGCCCGGCGGGTCGATGGTGACGGTCGCGCAGAGGGTGACGGTCTCGCCGCAGACCGAGGGGTTCGGGGCGGCCGTCACGACGGTGGTGGTGTCCGCGGCGTTGACGACCTGGTTCACGAGGCCGGACGACGACGGGTCGAAGGTGCTGTCGCCGCCGTAGGCGGTGATCACCTGGTGGGTGCCGACGCTCAGGTCGTCGATGGTGACCTGGGCCTGGCCGGCGGCGTCCAGGGTGCCGACGAGCGTGGGCCCGTCGTCGCTGATGATGACGCTGACGGTGCCGGTCGGGGTGGTGGTCTCCGGCGGCACCGGGGAGACCTGGACGGTGAAGGTGACCGACTCTCCGCAGACCGAGGGATTGGGAGACGATGTCAGCGTGGTGATGGAACTGGCCAAGGTGCAGCCTCCTTTGGGAGTGTACGGGGCCAGAGCGACCCGACGCCCTTTCGGGTGACAGCGGAAATGCACACCGGAATGAAAGGAGCTGTGTCGGCGCATTACTCGCCCGGCCGCACATGCGGGCGCCGGGGATTCACTCTCCGGCGCCTCCCAGTAGGCGCCCTGGGCCCGTTCATCCGCCATATGGGTGCACGCAACGGCACCCGTACGGCGGAGCGCCCAGGGGGGTCGGGGGCGTAATTCAGATATTCTCCGGTACCCACCGGCGCGGGAACGCCCATAGGCCGTCCGTCCCGCTCACGGAAAGGGCACCGTCGGTACGGCGACTACTGGTTCACCACGATGACGGTGCCGCCGCCGCGCCGCCGCGCGGCCTCGGCCTCTTGGCGGGTGGGGTAGTCGCGCATGACGCCGTTCGGCAGGACCAGCCGGTAGATGGTCGCTCGTCCGCGGGCACGTGCACCGCAGTTGCATCCCATGGGAACTCCTCCTCCGTGCTCCGTCGCACTTCCTTCAGTCGAGCCAGGCGGACGCCAGGCCCGCCAGATAGGACAGCGTCAGGACCATGGTGACCGCCCGGAAGACGGTGGTGTCGCCGGCCAGGAAGGCGAGCGGCACGACCGATGCGGCGGCCCAGATCCCCGTGCACCAACCGCAGGTGACCAGATAGGCGGGACCGGATTCGTCCCCGAAGCGCTCGGCCACCCACGTACGCAACCCGGCAGCCAGTACATCCTTGGTTATGAATCTGGTAATACGACAAATCGCACCGAGGGTCAAAAGAAACACCACCGGGTCCATGCAATTCATCGTAGGACGAGCCATATTCATGCGGTAGGCCCTTGCGCAAGCATTTCTGGCGAACTGTTCGTAATGAAATCCGCCGGGGCTCACTCGAAGCGCCGGGGCGCATCCGAGAGCGACATCCGGGAAATGATGATGAGCCCCCTGTGCTGCCGGCCGATCAACTCCGCACGCACGGGGCGCGGGTGGAGCGGTCGGTGCCGGTGAACGCCTCGATCATGTCGGGGCGCTCAGCACGACGCGCGGTCCCTCTCGTACGACTACAAGCAGGCGACCCCAGCCCCAGCCGGCAGTCCACCGCCGAGCTTCCGCGCAAAGGTCCCACGATCGGGGGTCCGACCTGCTACGCAACCAAGATCGATCTCACTAATACCGGCTGCTCCGTCGGTCCCCGCGACCGTGTACTCGGGTCACCGGCCCAGCGCCGCCATGGCGGCGTTGTGGCCGGGCACCCCGCTGACCCCGCCGCCGCGCACCGCGCCCGCCCCGCACAGCAGTACGTTGGCGTGCCGCGTCTCCACGCCCCAGCGGCCGGTGGACCCGGTGGCGTACGGGAACGCGAGGTCGCGGTGGAAGATGTGACCGCCCGGCAGTCCCAGCTCCCGTTCCAGGTCGAGCGGTGTCTTCGCCTCGATGCACGGCTCGCCGTTCGCGTCGACTGCCAGGCATTCCGCGATCGGCTCCTCCAGGTGCGCGTCGAGCCGGCCGAGCGTGGCGGCCAGCAGTCGGGCGCGCGTCGCGGCGTTGTCGGCGGCGAACAGCCGGGCGGGGGCGTGCAGGCCGAACAGGGTGAGGGTGTGGTGGCCGCTCGCGGCGAGGCCGGGGCCGAGGATCGACGGGTCGGTCAGCGAGTGGCAGTAGATCTCGGACGGCGGGGCGGCCGGGATCCGGCCGGCCGCCGCCTCCCGGTAGGCGTCGGCCAACTGCCCGTATCCCTCGGCGATGTGGAACGTCCCGGCGAACGCCTCCCGCGGGTCGACGCAGCGGTCGCGCAGCCGGGGCAGCCGGGTGAGGAGCATGTTCACCTTCAGCTGCGCGCCTTCGGCCGGGACGGGCGGTTCCTCGCCGAGCAGTGCGGCGAGCGCCTGCGGGGAGGCGTTCACCAGCACTCGGCGGGCCGCGACGACGTGCTCCGCCTCCGCTGAGCGGACGGTGACCTCGGCGTGCGTCCCGTCGGTCGCGATCCGGGTCGCCTCGTGCCGGACGCGGATCTCGGCACCGGCCGCGCGGGCCGCCCGGGCCAGGGCGTCGGTGAGGGCGCCCATGCCGCCGACCGGCACGTCCCAGTCGCCGGTGCCGCCGCCGATGACGTGGTAAAGGAAGCAGCGGTTCTGACGCAGCGACGGGTCGTGCGCGTCGGCGAAGGTACCGATCAGGGCGTCGGTCAGCGCGACTCCACGCACGAGGTCGTCGTCGAGGTACCGCTCGACGGCGACGCCGATGGGCTCCTCGAAGAGTGCCCGCCAGGCATCCTCGTCACCGATCCGTTCACGCAGCCCGTCGCGGGTGGGCAGGGGCTCGGTGAGGGTCGGGAAGACCCGTCCGGCGACGTGCCGCGTCATGCCGTAGAAGCGCCGCCACGCCTCGTACGCACGGTCCGAGCCGGTCAGCGCGGCGAAGGACTCCCGGGTGGCGCGGTCCTCGCCGACGAGCAGACCGGTGGCCCGGCCGCCGCGCACGGTCGGGGTGTACGAGGAGACGGTCCGCCTGCGCACGGCGAAGTCCAGGCCGAGGTCGCGGACGATCTTCCGGGGCAGCAGGGACACCAGGTAGGAGTAGCGCGACAGACGGGCGTCGACCCCGTCGAAGGGGCGGGTGGAGACGGCCGCTCCGCCGGTGGCGGCGAGGCGTTCCAGGACCAGGACGGACTGTCCGGCACGGGCGAGGTAGGCGGCGGCGACCAGGCCGTTGTGGCCGCCGCCCACGATCACCGCGTCATAGCGGTCGGGTGCGGGCATGGTCCTTCGTAGCACGGGGCGCTCACGCCGGGCCAGAGGTGGTGGGGCCGCCGTCGCCGGGCGGTGCGGGGGGTCCGTGGCGCAGTTCCGCGACGCGCCGGTACAGCTCGACCGCCTCCGTTCCCCGGCCGACCTGCTCCAGGCAGTGCGCCTCGTCGTTGCGCGCGGCGAGGGTGTCGGGGTGGCCCGCCCCGAGGACTCGCTCGCGGGTCTCGGCGACCTGGTGGTAGAGCGTGAGCGCGTCGGTCCAGCGGCCCGTCCAGCCGAGGCCGACGGCGACCTCGCGGCGGCTGACCAGGGTGTCGGGGTGGTCGGCGCCCAGGACGCGTTCGCGGATGGCGCAGACGTCGCGGGCCTCGGCGAGCGCCTCCTCCCAGCGGGCGAGACGCCCCAGGTTGACGCCGAGTCCGTGGCGGGCACGCAGTGTCTCGGGGTGGGTGGGACCGCTCGTCCGGGTGCGGTCGCCGACGAGGGCGCGGTACAGCTCCAGGGCTTCCGCGCTGTGTCCCAGGCGGCCGAGGGCGATACCGGTCTCGTAGCGGGCGGCGAGGGTGTCGGCGTGGTCGGGGCCCAGGGAGCGGGTCCGGCCGCGGACGACGTCCCGGTAGGTCCGCAGGGCTTCCGTCCACCGTCCCAGCCGGCCGAGCGCGTAGGCCACTTCGTAGAGCGTGACCAGGGTGTCGGGGTGTTCGGCGCCGAGCACCCGGGCGCGGGCGGCCGCCACCTCGCGGGCCATCCGGCAGGATTCCTCCGGGCGGCCGAGCCTGCCGAGGTTGAAGGCGAGGTTGTGGCGACAGCGCAGGGTGTCCGGATGGTCGGGGCCCATGGCCCGTTCCCGGGAGGCGAGGACCGTGACGTACAGCCGGTGGGCCTCGGCGTGCCGTCCGAGCCCGCCCAGCACGTACGCCATTTCCTGACGGGCGGCGAGCGTGTCGGGGTGGTCGGGGCCCAGGACGCGTTCGCGGCCCCGGGCCACCCGGCCGAACTCCCGCAGCGCGTCCTCGGACCGGTCCGTGCGCGCGAGGGTGAAACCGATCTCGTATCTGCTGGACAGGGTGTCCGGATGGTCGGGGCCGAGGGCCCGCTCGCGTTCGGCGGCGACCGCGCGATGGGCGGCCTCGGCTTCCGCCCAGTGGCCGAGCCGGCCCAGGTTGAGGCCCGCGCTGTGGCGGCCGGCGAGGACGGAGAGGAGTTCCGGCGACGGGGCAGGCCGCTCCGTCCGGGCGGGTGACGGTTGCGCGGCGAGGTGCCACGGGCCGGTGCCGGTGATCCGTTCCGCGGCGGGGGGCCACGGGCCAAAACCGGCGCCCATGGCCGCATCCCCGGCCGCCGGAAGCCACCGGCCGCCGGTGGTCCAGTCGTCGGTGAGGCCCGCGCGGTGGTCGGGCGGGGCGGTCCGCGCAGCGCCGCCCAGGGCCTTGTGTCCGGGGGGCATGCCGCGGGCCCAGACGGGCAGTTCCCGCCCCGGACGCTCGACGGGTGCGAGCGGCACGGACGGGAGGTGCGCCGTGAACGGCACGTGTCCGGTGGGCCCTGGCGGGGGCTGTTCGCCGCTGCGCCCCACGGCGATCCGCCGACGCAGGTCGCTCGCGTCGGCGGGCCGCCCCTCCGGTTCCTTGGCCAGCAGGTCCAGGACGGCGCGGTCGAAGAATCCGGGGAGTTCGGCCCGGCGGGCGCGCAGGGGCTCGGGCTCCGTGTCGCGGTGGCCGATGAGGACGGACCAGGTGTCGTCGAGGTCGAACGGCGGCGCCCCGGTGGCGATCTCGTACAGGACGCAGCCCAGTGAGTAGAGGTCGCTGCGGTGGTCGACCTGGCCGCCGCCGATCTGTTCCGGCGACATGTAGTGCGGGGTGCCCATGGCGATGCCGGTGCCGGTGAGGCGGGAGGTGAAGCCGATGTCGCGGCCCAGTCTGGCAATGCCGAAGTCGCAGATCTTCACCGTGCCGTCGGCCAGGCGCATGATGTTCGCGGGCTTCAGGTCGCGGTGCACGATGCCCTGCCGGTGGGTGTAGCCGAGGGCGTCCGCGACCTGCTCGGCGATGTCGACGACATCGGACACCGGGAGCGGGCGCTGTCCGTTGGCCTCCAGGAGCTGGCTGAGGTTGCGGCCGTCGAGGAGCTCCATCACCAGGAAGAGGACGCCGTCGTCCTCGCCGAAGTCATGGACGACGGTGACGCCCCGGTGCTGGAGCGAGGCGGCCACATGGGCCTCGCGGCGGAAGCGCTCGCGCAGGACGCGGGTGAACGACTGGTCGTGCTGGGGCCCCATGGGCTTGAGGCATTTGACGGCCACCTGACGGCCCAGCGACTCGTCCCGGGCACGCCACACCTCGCCCATGCCCCCGCGCCCGATCAGATCGAGCAGTCGGTACCGGCTCTGGACCAGCCTGGTGTCCGCCATGTCGTGCTGTCGCCCCCGTCGCTGTGTCCACTGGCCTCCCCGGCCCGTCCAGTATGGCGGCCCCGCCTCGCGATCCGTACGCGGCCGGGCGGCCGGTGGCGCGTCCGGTTCGGGGCATGCCGACTGTTTCCGTCGGCGCGCGGCCGGACGGAGGCCGTCGGCGCGGCCGGGAGGCGCCCCGGGACGGCGGTGTCGTCCGGCGTCGGCCGCGGAGCGGGGTCAGATGGTTCAGCGCGGTTCGCGCAGCACGGTGAGGCGGCGTCGGTACTCGTCCTCGTCGATCTCCCCGCGGGCGAACCGTTCGGCGAGCAGGTCCTCGGCCTGTCGGCCGCCCCAGCCGGCCTCGCCGGGGGGCGGGCCGGGCCTCCGACCGCGCCCGCCGCCGAGGTAGTGGGCGAGGGCGACGATCCCGGCGATCAGCAACGACCAGAACACCACCATGATCACGGCCATGAGGAGCCATCCGCCGCCCCAGCCGCCGTCGTACCACATCATGCCGATCACCTTCTGTCGGACGGTCGCCCGTCCCCGCTCCCAGTGTGGCGCGGCGCGCCGTCGGCCGGGGACGGGAGGCACGGGCCCTGCCAGGGGCCGGACGGCCCGTACGCCCCTCGCGTCAGTCGTGGGGGACGACAGCCACGGGGCAGCGTGCGTGGTGGATGGCGGCCTGGGTCACGGGTCCCAGGTGCGGCGCCGACGGGCGGTGGTGCCTGTGCCTGCCGACGACCAGCAGATCGGCGCCCTCGGCGGCCCGTACCACGGCTTTGGCCGGGCTGGCGAGCACGGCGCTGTCGACGACCTCCACCGTCGGGAACCTGTCGCGCCAGGGGCGCAGGGACTGGCCGAGGAGCTTGCGCGCGTCCCGGGCGAGCGTGTCCGTCACGTCGTGGTCCACGCCCCAGGGCACGTACGCGTCCACCGGCAGGCTCCGGCCGTGCACGGCCCGCAGGGGAAGCCTGCGGGCGGCGGCGGACGCGAAGGCGAATTCGAGCAGGTCGTCGCAGGGACCGTGCGGGTCGACCGCCACGACCACGCCGCTCATCACGACCCGCCGGGGTCCCGGCCCGTCCTCGTCCGTGCCCGCCCGCACCAGGACCACCGGCCGCTCGGCGCGCGACACCACGGACAGGCTGATGTCGCCGAGGAAGTAGCTCTCGACGGGCGCCAGCCCCCGCGAACCGAGCACGACCATCTCGGACTCCGATGCCGCGCGCAGCAACGCGCTCTCGGCGTCGTCGGCGACCAGGCTGCCGACGACGGCGAGGCCCGGGTGATGGGCCTGGATCTCCGCCTTGGTGTGGTGCACGATCCGCCGCGCCCAGTAGTTCTGGTCCATCTCGGCCGGCACGCGGGTGGGTTCCGGCACCAGCAGGGGCCACGCGTGCAGCAGGCGCAGGGTGAGCCTGCGCCGCTCGGCCTCGTCCGCGGCCCAGCGGGCGGCGGCCAGGCTCTCCGGTGATCCGTCGAGGCCGACGGTGACGACTGGCTCCATGACGACTTGCCTCCGTCTCGCGAGAAGCGGGGTACGACGGTGTGCGTGCCGCACTCCCCGCACCGCTGTCGCCGCCGTGCCGCGGTACGGGCCGAGCCCGGACGGCGGCGGCTCCCGGGATGGAGCGTCCGCGGGGAGGGGGCCGGCGCGCGTTCCGCTCGTTCGGCGCGGGTCCGCTCCTTCGAGGAGTACCGCAGATGCGCCGGTGGCGCACACGGAGCCCGTCGAGGGACCCGTCGGGCGAGGGGGAGGCGGTCTCACCTCCCGCCGGGGGTGCCGCGGGCCCCGTCGTCGGTCCGGTGGGTCAGGTGCGCGGTCACGGACACGACGCCGTCGACGCCCCGGCACAGCCGCTCGATGACGGGGACCAGGCTCTCGAACTCCACGGTCCCGGTGAGGACCACCTGCCCCTGCCGGACCTCGGTGGTCACCGCGGCGGGGTCGAGTCCCATCGTCGCCCGCAGCACGTCCCGATCGATCTCCTCGCGGATGGCCTCGTCGCGGCGCAGGAAGACCCGGAGCAGGTCCCTGCGGCTGATGATGCCCAGCAGCCTGTCCGCCTCGTCGACGACGGGGAGCCGCTTCACGTCCTGCACCTCCATCAGACGGGCCGCCTCGACCACGGTCCACTCCGGACGCGCGCAGACCGCGGGGGCCGACATCAGTTCCTCCGCCCGGGCTCCCTCCGCCTTGGCCCGCTCCCACGCCTCGACGTGCGGGATCGGCGTCAGACCGGACGGGTCCGCCCGGTCGGAGCACTTGCGCAGCAGATCGGCCTCGGACACCACGCCCATGGGCCGGCCCAGTTCGTCCACCACGGGGACCGCGGTGACGTCGTTGTCCGCCAGCAACTGGACGATCTCCTTGAAGGGCAGGTCACGCCGCGCCCGGACGACGTCCCGGGTCATGAAGTCTGCGACCGTTCGGTGCTCCATGTCATTCCCCTTCGGGATGCGACGGCCAGCGGTCCGGAAGCGGTCGTCCACGGCCGGAAGTGGTCATATGTCGAGCGGATCAGGAATCCCGGCTCGCGGGGTTGGGCCGACCGGGCCACACCTCGGGTCCGGTGGACCCCGGGAGCGGCCCGCCCGGCCGCACGGCCCGGGGCCGCGGGTGCGGCGGGACGCCGTGCGTCCGTCGGCGCCCGCACCTCACGGCCGACCTTCCTGCGCACGGTCCCGCGTACGCGGGACGCCGCGTGCCCGTCGGGCGGCCGGCCCCGCGACGGCTCCGGCTGGCCCGCAAGGTGAAGGGGGCCGATAGTGGAGGAAGGCGGGCGAAACCGGCACGGTGCGGCGGTCCGGGAGGACGGCGCGGCGGGAGGAGGGTGCCGTCGATGTCGAAGGCCACGAGCACCGACCTCTACGAGGTCACCATGGCCCAGTCCTATCTGCGCGAGGGCATGACGGGGCCCGCCACGTTCAGTCTGTTCGTCCGCGAACTGCCGCCGGACCGGGGGTTCCTGGTCTGCGCCGGCCTGGAACCGGTGCTCGCCTGCCTCGCCGACTACCGGGTGGACGCGGAGGACGTGGCCGTGTTCGCCTCCGTGACGGGACAGCGGCGCGAGGACCTGGCACTGCTGCTCGGGCTGGAGTTCGAGGGCGAGGTCCGGGCGGTGCCCGAGGGGCGCGTCGTACTGGCCGGTGAGCCGCTGCTGGAGATCACCGCCCCTCTTCCGCAGGCCCAGCTCGTGGAGACGTACGTGCTCAACCAGGTGAGCCACCAGACCGCCGTGGCCTCCAAGTGCGCCCGGTGCGTGCTGGCCGCCGACGGGCGCCCGGTCGTGGACTTCTCCCTGCGCCGCACGCACGGCATCGAGGCCGGGCACCAGGCCGCCCGGCTGGGGGCCATGGTCGGTTTCGCCGGGACCAGCGACGTGGCGGCCGCGCATGCCGAGGGCCTGACCGCGGTCGGCACGATGGCCCACTCGTACGTGGAGGCGTTCGGCACCGAGGAGGAAGCGTTCCGGGCCTTCGCCCGGTCCCGCCCCGGCCCGGTGACCCTGCTCGTGGACACGTACGACACCGAGGCGGGTGTGGAGACGGCGGCGAGGGTGCTGCGCGAGCTGGGACTCGGCCCGGGGTGCGCCGTCCGCCTCGACAGCGGGGACCTCGGGGACCTGGCCGTGCGGGCCAGGGCCGTGCTCGACGCCGCCGGGCTCCGGGAGACCCGGATCGTGGCGAGCGGTGGTCTCGACGAGTTCGCGGTGGACGAACTGGTCCGCGCGGGGGCGCCCGTCGACACGTTCGCGGTCGGCACCCGGGTCGGCGTCAGCGCGGACGCGCCGTACCTGGACTCCGCGTACAAGCTCGTCGAGTACGACGGCCGCCCGATGATGAAGCTGTCGTCGGCCAAGGCGACGGCCCCGGGCCGCAAACAGGTGTTCCGGCGGCCGGGCCGGGCGGATCTGGTCGCTCTCGTCGACGAGCCGCCGCCGCCCGGCGCGGACCCGCTGCTGGAGGCGGTCATGCGGGAGGGACGCCGCACCTCGCCCCGCACCGGGCCGACCGAGGCCCGGAAGCGGTTCACCGCCGATCTCGCGACGCTGCCGCCCCGGGCCCGTGCCGTACGGGCACCCGTCGCACCGCGGGCAGAGCTCTCCCAGCGCCTGGTCTCGCTCACGGCGGAGGTCCGCCGGTGCATCGAGGCGCGTCTCGCGGGGGACGGCGGCCGGTCCGTCCCGCCCGGCGGCGCGAACCGGCGCGGGGAGCCGCCCGGCCCGTCCCGATCCATGCGGCAAGGCCGTCCGGCAGGACGGGGCCGTACGGAACCGCGACAGGGGCCGGTCGGCCCATGTCCCTGAACCGATCGCCCGGCAATGCTGACCCCGGACCCACCCACAGGAGGCTGTCGATGAGCACTTCTCCGACCCGTGTCACCGCCCTGCCCGCCCAGTACCGCACCCGGTTGCTGCGCGTCGGCCGGGAGGTCAACTTCGACCAGGGCGTCCGCCTCTTCGACGAGGGGGACTTCGCGGACCGCTTCTGGATCCTGCGCTCGGGCGCCGTCACCCTGGACTTCCGTGTCCCGGGCGGCCGCCCGGCCTCGATCGAGAATCTGGGACCCGGTGAACTGGTGGGCTGGTCCTGGCTCTTCGAGCCCTACCTATGGCACCTCGGAGCGGAAACGATGACTCCGGTCCGCACCCACGAGTTCGAGGCCGCGACCATACGGATGATGATGGACGCGGACCCCGCCTTCGGTTCCGCCGTCGGCCACTGGGTCGGACAGGTTCTCGCCCACCGGCTGCAGGCCGCGCGGGTCCGTCTGCTCGACCTCTACGCCCCGCACGGCGGCGGTTCCCTCTGAGGAGTCGTGGGGCGCGCCCCGTGCCGGTCGCACGGTCCTCCGGTCCCCGGGACCCGCGCCCTCGCCCGTCGTACCCCTGTCCGGAACCACGCCCCAGGAGCACCTCATGGCCGCGTCCCGGTACACCGTCAGCGATGTGATGACCCATACGGCCGTGGCCATCGGCCGTGATGCCTCGTACAAGGAGATCGTCGAGCTGATGCACGCGTGGAAGGTCAGCGCGGTGCCGGTGCTCGAGGGCGAGGGCCGTGTCGTCGGCGTCGTCTCCGAGGCGGACCTGCTGCCCAAGGAGGAGTTCCGCGAGGAGGGTCCGGCGCCGCCCCGCGGGGTCGAGGAGGCGTCCAAGGCCGATGCGGTGCTGGCCGAGGAGCTGATGTCGAGCCCGGCGGTCACGGTCCACGCCGACGCCACGCTCGCTGAGGCCGCCCGGATCATGGCGCGCAGGCAGGTCAAGCGTCTGCCCGTCGTGAACCGCCTCGGCATGCTGGAGGGCGTCGTGAGCCGCAGCGACCTGCTGAAGGTGTTCCTGCGGCCCGACGAGGAGCTGGACGAGGAGATCCGGTCCGCCGTGTTCGCCGGGCTGCCCGTCCCGGACCGGGTGGAGTTCGACGTGCTGGACGGGGTCGTGACCCTTCGGGGGCCCTTCCCGAACCGTGCCCTGCTGCCGTTGCTGGTCCGGGCCGTCCGTGCCGTCGAGGGCGTCGTGGACGTGCGCGTGGAATCCGCCTGAACGCCGAGTCGCCGGTCCGCCCGGGGCCCCGATGCGTCCCGGGTCCCGTGCCCGGTTCGCCGTCGACCCGAGCCCCCACCCCGCGACCGCCGCCGGGTGTCCGGGTCCCCCGGCGGTCGTCTCACGCGTGTGGGCCGCGCGGCTCCCGGAACGCGGTCCGCACGCACCGGGCCCCACGCCCCCGTCGGCGCCTCCTGGGATCGGCGAGCACCCGGCCGCCCGGCACCACCTCCGGATCCCCCTTCAGACACACCAGCAGACGCCCCGACGGCGTCTGGTGCGCGGCGGCACGGGAATCGCCGAGAGGGCCGCCACGGCGCGGTCGGCCACGGGTCCCCGGTGTGCCGCGCCCGTCCGCCGGTGTCCGGTGCCCGTCACGGCTCGTCCCGCTTCCCGGCCCGGCGCCGCGGAATGAGCTGTACCGGGCAGTGCGCGTGGTGCACCAGGCTGTGCGTGGCGCGGCCGAGCGTGGGGCCGATGTACCCGGGCGATCGCCGTCCGCCCATCACCAGCAGGTCCGCGTGGCGCGACGCCTCCACCAGCGCCGCGGCCACGGACAGGTTCTTCTCGGCGTCCGCCCGCACGGACAGTCCCGGGAACTCCTCGCGGATCCGGTCGGTCAGCGGGGTCAGCCGGCGGGCGCGTTCGCCGACGACACTGCCGACGCCGTCGAGCATGGGCGCGGCGGCCCCGGCGGACTCGAACACGTTCCACACGTGGAGCAGGCGCAGCGTCGCCCCGCGGATCTCCGCCTCGCACGCCGCGTACCGGAGGCAGTCGGTGTCGTTCTCGTCGCGGACGGCGGCGAGGACGACACCGGTCGCCGTCTCGTCGTCCTCGCCCCTGACCACGACGACAGGTGTCGTGGCCGCCGCGACGGTCCTCAGCCCGACGGATCCGAGCATGAGGTACGCGAACCCGCCCAGCCCCCGGCTGCCGACCACCACAGTGCCGCGGAGCCCCGCGGTCCGTTGCAGGCTGGGCACGGGCGCGCTGCGGCTGAACTCCGCGGTGACGCGCAGGCCGGGGAACCGTTCCGCGACGACGGCCGCCGTGTCCCGCAGCAGTTCGTAGCCCGCGCTGCGCACCCCCTCGATGCTGTCCGCCGAGAGGTAGAGGCTCCGGGTGTCGGTGTCCGCGCCGTGGACGATGTGGAGCAGGGTGCCCCGGCGTGCCGCCTCGTCCGCCGCCCAGAGCACCGCGCGGCGGGCCGACTCGGAGCCGTCGACGCCGACCACGACGGAGCCCAGTTCGGGGCGGCCGTTGCTGCCTTCCATGGTTTCCTCCTGGCCGAGTGGCGTCGGTGGGTCGGCTCCCACGCCGGGCACTTCCGGCGCCGCGCACGCAGGGCCGCTCAGGACCGGCCGGGGCCGATGGTCCCTTTCGTCCCATCCTGCCCCTTCGGCGCGCCCGAACCGGGCCGACCGGCCCCTGCCACGCCCCGTTCGGCCCTCCTCCCCCGGGTGCGGCCCGGCGGATCGTGGCTCGTGGAAGACCTGCGGCGTTTCGTCCGTGCGGGTCTCGACAAGGTCCCCCGCGAGGCGACGGGAGGAGCGGCCATGAGACCCGTCGGAGTCGGCGACCTGATGACCGAGGAGGTCGTCCCGGCCGTGCCCGCCGCCTTTCGCCCGTCGTCGGCGAGGAGAACCGGGTGGTCGGCGTCGTGTCCGGGAACGACCTGCCGGTCCGACGGGCGACGGGGCGTCCGGAAGCGGAACCGGTCCGGACTCCGCAGGCCCCCGCCCCGACAGCCGTGTCCGCGTACGCCGGTCCGATGTCCGGTGGCCCGACGGCCGGTGGATCGACGGCCGCCGTTCCGGCCGGGGTCCGGCGCACCGCCGCCGACGTCGTGTCGGCCTCAACGGTGACCGTCCGCACCGGCCGGAGACGGGGACGGATTCCCCGAGCACACGCCCGGCACGGCCCTGGCCGGGCCGGAGGAGGTCGTCATGAACCCACGCATCGTCGTCGGCTTCGACGGAACCGCGGAGAGCGTCGCGGCGGCCCGTTGGGCCGCGCGGGAGGCGGTCCTGCGCGGCGTGCCCCTGCATCTCGTCCATGTCGAGGAGACGTTCACGGTCCTCGGCTTCCCCTCGGCCGGACCGGGGCCGCGTCACGGGGACGCCGACCCGCTGCTGCGCGGGGCCCGCGAGGAACTGCTGGCGCTGCACCCGCGGCTGCGGATCGGCTCCGAATCGCTCGGCGGCCGCCCGGCGGCGGCACTGGCGGGTGCCGCGGCGGACGCGGCCATGCTGGTCCTCGGCTCCCGGGGGCTGGGCACGTTCGCGGGTGTCGTGCTCGGTTCCGTGGGCATGGCGGTCGTCCACGCCCTTGAGCGGCCTGTCGTCCTGGTGCGTGCCGCGCAGGACACGGGGCCGGGCCCGCGCGAAGGGCAGGCCGAGGGCGGCGTGGTCGTGGGCGTCGACCCCGGTCATCCGTGCGACGCCTTGCTCGCCTTCGCGTTCGAGGAGGCGTCCTTGCGGCGTTGCGCGCTCGTCGCGGTGCACAGCTGGACACCGCCCCCGCTGGCCGGTTACGGAGCCGCGTACAGCCCGGAAGGCCACGCGCGGATGGCCGAGGCCATGAGGAACGAGCTGGACGACCTGCTGAAGCCCTGGCGCGACAGGTGTCCGGCAGTCGCCCTCGACGCCCGGTCCGAGATCGGACGCCCGGCCGAGCAGTTGCTGGAAGCGGGCGCCGCGGCGGCTCTCGTGGTCGTCGGCCGCCGCGTCCGCCGGTCCCGGATCGGGGGGCACATCGGTCCGGTGGCCCACGCGATGCTCCACCACTCAACCGCCCCGGTCGCCGTCGTCGCCCACACGTGAACCCCCGCCCGCGGGCCGGACCACGGCATGCGTACGACGGGCTGGGGCGGGTCCGCACCGTACGCGACGGGCGCGGTGCGGCACCGCCCGCGCGCTCCGGGGCCGGCCCCGGAGCGGGTCCCCGTCGGTGCCGCACGCCTCGGTCACGCGCCTCGGCCACCCGTCTCCGTCGGGCGTCTTCGTCGCGCGACTCCGTCAGGCGTCCTTGTGGCCGTCGGCCGTGATCCTCTTCACCGGGATATGGTGTGCGGCCTGCGCCGCCCCGGACTCCAGCGTCACGCGCATGGTGAGGATGCCGTCCTCGTACTCCGCCTCGACCCCGTCGGGCGGGATGCGGGCCGGGAGACGGACCGTGCGGTGGAACGAGCCGTAGCGGAACTCGGAGTGGTTCTTCTCCTCCTTGCTCTCGGCGTGCTCGGCCCCGACGGTGAGGGTGTCGCCCTCGACCGTGATGTGGATGTCCTTCTCCGGGTCCATCCCGGGCAGTTCGGCGCGCAGCGTGTACTGCCCCTCCTTGCTGCTCATCTCGATCGGGATGGTGTGGACATCGGGCGCGGACCGCCACGGGAAGCGGGGGAAATCCGTCCCGAACCAGTCCGTGAGGTCGGGGAAGCGGCCGTGCCGGCGCTCCGGGTGAGTTCCTGACATGGTGTCCTCATCCTTTCCCGCGGCGGCCGCGCCGCCGCTCGTCTCCGTCCGCCGTGGTCCGTGACGCTCGCGGCGGCCCGTTCCACGAGGGGTTCCCGGCCGGGGTCGGCCGTTGCCGGTCCTCAGTAGGGCATGGGACGGCCGGAAGGCGTACGCAGATCCGGCTCGGGGGGTCTGCGGGGGCGCCTCGGCCGGATCCGGATCCGTGTGCGCCACATGGTTCTCACCTCTTCGGGAGGCGGAATCGCTTTCTCCGGAGGACGGAACCGCTCCCGCCGCTCCGGGGTCGGTCCGGGACCTGCGTCCCGTCCGACTTCCACGATCGCTCCGCGGGCGGGGACACCGCAGGGCCGAGTGGGCCACAGCATGGAGGGGCCGATCGGCCCATGGCCGGGACCGTCCGGAAACGGGGGCCGGGCCCGCGGAAGCCCCCGGGCGGGGCCGGGGCCCGGTCCCGTCGGCCGGTACCGGCCCCGGCACCGGAGGGGATCAGACGCCCCGGTAGAGGTGTTCGAGGTCGACGAGCATGACCTCGCCCCGTGCGTGGGCCGCGTACAGCTCGGGGCTGAACCCGGCGGCGCCGTAGAGCGCCAGGCGGACACGGCCGGTCCCGTCGCGGGGATCGAGGCGCTCCAGGACACGGCGCAGGCGCTGCAGATGGTGCATGTCCATGCTGGTGTTCCAGCGCGCGATCCCCAGGGACAGGAGGGGGCCGCTCAGGACACCTTCCTTGCGGCGGACCACGACCTCGGCGTCGAGCCCGGCGGTCGCCGACGGGTCGCTGAGGGAGCCGTGCGCCGCGGTGACCCGGTCGGCCCCGAGGGCGGTCCAATCGGCGTACGAGGCGGCCCAGTCCCGGCAGACCTGGGCGAACCGGCGTCCGGCGACCAGCCGGTCGAAGTCGGTCCGTGCCTCCTGCCACACGGTTTCGGCATCGCTCTGTTCGAGGGCTGCCCTGCGCGGGCGTGCCACCGCGTGCTCGAAGGCGAGAAGCGGGTCCGCGATGTGGTGGCGCGTGATCCCGGGCTGCAGTCCGTCCGGTTGCGAGTGGAGCAGGCCGTGGTCGCGGAGGAGGGCGAGGGCGCGCGAGGTGTCGGCGAGCTGCTGCCCGAGGTAGGCGGCCGCCCCGCCGTGGGTCGTGCAGCCCATGGCCAGCGCGGTGAGCACGGAGTGGCAGATGACACGGCCCCGGGGCCCGGTCTCCTCGTCGAGCAGGTGGCGGGCCTCGTGGAACAGCGGCATGCGCGGATTCAGCACGGTGCGGCAGACCCAGGCGTCGAAGTCGTCGAGACCGGCGGGGACGTCGTCGTTCACGTAGTCGTGCCGGTAGGCGGGCGTGCCTCCGACCACGGTGTGGACGAGGAAGGCGAGCCTCGGGTCGTCGATCCCCCACAACCGGGCGGCCTCGCGGAAGTCCAGCGGCCGGATGTCGAGTATCAGGCGGGTGAGGGCGCGCAGCGGGGCGGACGAGGCGAACAGCCGGGTCATGACCGGCGCGGTCTCGCCGGCGAGCAGCAGGCGCGCGCGGTTCCCCGGCGGCGGCCGGTCGGAGTGCCGCAGGGCGCTCTGGATGACGGACGGGAGGGCCGGGCTCGCCGCGACGAGCTCGGGGAACGAGTCGATGACGACGGGCAGGGGCCGATCGTCGCCCAGGGCCAGCAGGGCGTCGAGGCACTCCTTCCAGCCGCGCCAGGGACCGGGCCGTCCGGCCTCGCGGTGGCGCGCGTACTCCTCGCCCACCCTGCGCAGGGCCTCGGCCTCGGTGGCCTGCTGGCCGCAGAAGTAGAACCCGCCCGTGGCGCGTGCCACCGATTCCAGCAGGAGCGTCTTGCCCTGGCGGGGGCGCCCCGTGACGACGCCGAGGTCCGTCCCCGGATGGGGGTCCCCGGCGAAGGACATCAGGGCCTCCCATTCGTCCTCCCTGTCGAAGAGCCGGTCGGGTCTGGGCGGGCGGCCCGGGCCGGTGACCGCGGTCTGCTGCTGTCTGTGTACGGCGTTCACTCCAGGCACCTCCGGAACCGCCCCGGGCTCCGCCGCGGGATCGTCCCGGGGCTACGGCGCTCCTTCATTCTCGGACGGTCGGGCCGCGGGCGCGCGTCGTGCGGTCCGTCCCGTCGTGGCCGACCGCACCGGTTCGGTGGCGTCCTGGCGTCAGGGGTCGCCGCAGGGCAGCCGGAACCAGTGCTGCTCCCCCGCGGCCACCGTCACCAGGCGTTCCCCGGCCAGTCGGACCGACAGCGGCGGCGCGAGCCGTGACCGGGGCACGCGGATGCCCAGTCGGCCGGGAAGGAGCCGGATCCGGATGTCCCGGTGCCCGCGGCAGCAGAACGTGAAGGCGCAGCGCGGCATCTCGCGCAGCGGCATGGGGTCGACGCACAGTCCGTCCGGCCCTGCTTCCAGGCCGACGACGCCGCGTTCGACGAGATCGAGGGTGCCGCCCATCGCGCCGAGGTGGATGCCCTCGCCGGTGGTGCCGCCTTGGATGTCCGCCACATCGCTGAGCAGGGCCTCCTCGCAGTAGCGCCAGGCGTCACGGCCCCTCTCGCGGGCGAGCACCCAGCCGTGCACCAGGCTGCTGAGGGTGGAACCGTGGCTGGTGCGGGCCAGGTAGTAGCGGACGGTCGCGCGCCAGGTCTCGTCGTCGAGCCGGTATCCGAGGCGGTCGAAGAGGGCCCGCAGCTCGGCGGGGCGGAAGAGGTGGCCGAGCATCAGTGTGTCGGCCTGTTTGGACGCCTGGTAACGGTTGACCGTGTCGCCCTCGGACTCCAGGATCCGGTCGAGGCGGCGGATGTCGTGGTAGCGGGCGCGGTAGCCGGCCCAGTCCAGTTCGGCCAGGTCCCCGTAACCCTCGAACTGGCTGATGACCCCCTCGTGGAACGGGACGTGCACACGGCGGGACATGTCGTCCCAGCGGGCCGGCGTCTCGTCGTCGAGGCCGAGCCGCGCGGCCAGTTCCTGCCGGCGGGTCCGGGGCAGTGCCTCGAACGTCTCCACCGCGCGGGCCAGCACCCAGGCGGCGGTCACATTGGTGTAGGCGTTGTCGTCGATGCCGGGCACGGCGGCGCCGGGATAGGCGTCGTGGTACTCGTCGGGTCCCATCACGCCGCGGATGCGGTAGCGGGCGAGTTCGTTGTCGTACTCGGCGGCGGCCGCCCAGTGGCGGGCGATGTCGAGCAGCAGCTCCGCCCCCGGTCCCTGGACGAACCCGGTGTCGCCGGTGCTCTGCCCGTAGCGCCACACGTTCCAGGCGATGGCCGATCCGACGTGGTGCTGGAGGTGCGAGTGGTCGGGCAGCCAACGGCCCGAGCGGGGATTGAGGTGCAGTCGCTGGGTCTCCTCCTCGCCCGAACCGCCGCTCTGCCAGGGGAACATCGCCCCGGCGGTGCCCGCCCGGCGGGCCGCGTCACGGGCCGCGGGCAGGCGGCGGTGGCGGTACATGAGGAGGCCCCGCGCCACTTCCGGGAAGTGCAGGGTGAGGTAGGGCAGCACGAACAGTTCGTCCCAGAAGACGTGTCCTCGGTACGCCTCGCCGTGCAGACCCCGCGCGGGCACCCCGACATCCAGTTCGGCCGTGTGCGGGGAGAGCGTCTGCAGGACGTGGAAGAGGTGGAGCCGCAGGATGCGCCCGGTCTCGCCGGGCACCCTCAGTTCGCCCTGGCTCCACAGTCGTTCCCACGCCGCGTGGTGGGAGACGAGCAGGCCGGCGAAGGCCGGCGCGTGTGTCACGTGCGCGACGGCACGCGGGAGGGGGTCGCCCTGCGGGCGGTCCGACGACGTGTACAGGGCGGCGCACTTCACGACGACGGCGGAGTGCCCGCGCGCGACCGGAAGCCGGAAGACCTGGACCGTCCCCCTGTCCGTGCAGGCGGCGGCCACCGGGACGAGCGGCCGTGCGGACGTCCGGACGGCGACGCCGATCCGGATCCGTGAGGAACGGGTGCGGCAGGACAGCCAGGCCACGCCGTCCGTCTCCACCCCGGCCCGGTGTCCGGTGAGGTGGCGGGGGTCGAGGCCCCGGTAGCGCTCGACGCCGGTGTTGGCGACGTCGCCGTCGATGACGGACTCCACCTCGACCGTTCCGCGCCAGCCGTACGCGTGGAAGGTGGTTCTCTGTGCGGCCAGGAAGGGATCGGCCATGTGGACGAGCCTGACGTGGGTGACGCCGAGCCCTCGGCCGTGCGCGTCCTGGAAGAACAGGCGGCGGGTGAGCACGCCGCGGCGCAGGTCGAGCGAGACCTTGGAGTGGCGCAGGCTCGGGTCGTCGGGCGTGAGCCACTGCCCCTCCGGTCCGTCGTCCGGCAGGCACCGGTAGCGCAGGCGCGACCAGTCGGGCAGGTTGACCAGGTCCTCGTTGCGGACCTGTTCGCCGTCGACGTCGGAGATGAGAGGGTCGTAGCAGCCCGCCGCGTACGTCCCCGGGTAGTGGACGGGCCCGGCGGGCGACTCGGGTGCCGACCCGCGGGTGGCGAACCTGCCGTTGCCGAGCGTGCACAGGGCCTCGACCGTGCGTTCCCGCGCGGGGTCGTAGCCGCCGAAGTCCCAGGTCCAGCCGGTGTCCGTGCGCATGCTCACCGGACGCGGGCTCATGGCCGGACCGGGGCGGCGATCTCGTCGTGCGGTGCCCCGCCCGGTACCGCCTCGAGGGCCCCCGTTTCCCCGGTACGCGCGAACACGTCGTACGCCTCCTCCGTCCGTTCCGGTTCGAAACGGTGGGTGATCAGGGCCGACGCGGGCAGCCGCCCGACGGCCGTCATGCGCAGCGGCACGGGCGTCGAGAACGTGTCGACCGGTCCGGTGGCGAGGGCGATGTCCTTGAGCCGCGGGTCTTCGAGGTGCGGCGTCGCCAGGCGGCCGGGCGCCCCGATGTCCGCGACACGGCCTTGGGGCCGCACCGTGCGGATGCGCACCTCGAAGGCCTCGGGCACCAAGACGGCCTCGTGGTCCGGGATGCCTCCCGGGGGCGCGTCGGGCACGTCGCCCACGACGATGCGGAGATCGCTGCCGCAGATCGTCGCGACGACGACGTCCACGCGGACGACGGCGTCGACGGCGGCGCCGGCAGCCGGGGCGGGAACGTCCTGCCACGCGGTCCGTCCCGGCCCCTGGAAAACGTGTGCCTCCACGACGGCGTCCTTCCCCTGCGGTGATTCCTGGGCCGTGCTCCCGTGCCGTACTTCCCGGGCGTGCTCCCGTGCCGTGCCCGCCCGCTCCGGCGCGTGTGTCCGCCCTCGCCCCCAGGCTGACCCGGCGCACGGCCCCCGCGCTTGGGCCGGTCGGCCCCCGCCCGGTCCTGTCGGCCCCTGGCCCCCGTGGCATCGGGAGCGTGAGGGTGAGAGCGTTGCCTCCTGGCCGACGAACGGTGAACGGTGAACGACCAGCCGTCCAGGTCTGCCCGGATCTGCCCCGGGTCTGCCCGGACGGTCCGGTCGGATCCCCCGGTCCCGGTCGGTCGGCAGGTCCGCCGGTCCCGCCCGTCCACCGAGGAATGCCATGACCTCTGCCCGCTTCACCGTCGCCGACGTGATGACGAAGACCGTCGTCACGGTCGCGCCCGACACGGAATTCAAGGAGATCGTCACGGTCATGGAGCGGTGGAAGGTCACTGCCGTCCCGGTCGTCGACGACGAGTCCCGTGTCGTCGGCGTCGTCTCCGAAGCCGATCTGCTCGCGAAGGAGGAGTTCCGCGCGCGCCGGATCGGCATGATCGAGCAGATGAGGCGTCTCGGCGACACCGCCAAGGCGGGCTCGGTCCGGGCCGGTGATCTGATGTCGAGCCCCGCGGTCACGGTGCGGCCCGACGCGCCGCTTCCGCAGGCGGCCCGCCTCATGGCCGACCGGCGGGTCAAACGCCTTCCGGTCGTGGCCGCCGACGGCGGCCTCGAGGGCGTCGTCAGCCGTTCCGACCTCCTCAAGGTGTTCCTCCGGCCCGACGAGGCGCTCGCCGCCGACGTACGCCGAGAGGTCGTCGACCGGCTGTTCCCCGGCGCGGACCGGTCGGTGGAGGTCGCTGTCGTCCAGGGTGTGGTCACCCTGTCCGGTCGCATCCGCGACAGTTCCCTGATTCCCGTCGCGGTCCGGCTCGCGCAGTCCGTGGAAGGCGTGGTCGACGTGGACTGCCGGCTCGAGGGCGCGGCTCGCGCCTGAGCCGGCGGTCCCGGACGCCTGGAGGAGCGGCGCGGCTTCGTGCGCGGCTTCGTGAACGCCGTTCAGGAGTGCGGGACGAGCAGGACCGGGCAGTGCGTGTGGTGCAGCACGGCGTGGGTCACGTGCCCGAGCGGAGAGCCGATGTGGTGGGAACGCCGCCGCGCCCCCATGACGATCACGTCGACGTCGGCCGTCTCCCGCACCAGCGCCTCGAAGACGGACCCGGCGCGGACGACCCGTTCGGTCACGGAGAGGTCCGGGAACTCCGCTCGCACGGCCTCGACGAGCCGGGCCGTGGCCCGCGTCCGCTCCTGGGCGAGCCGGGTCGCGCCCTCCAGGACGGTCGCCACGCCCCCGGCGTTCTCGAAGAAGACCCACGCGCTCACCGCCCGCAGCACGGCGCCGTCCCGGTCGGCCAGCCGGGCGGCGGTGCGCAGTGTCTCCCTGTCGCGTTCGTCCCGAGCCGCCACCAGCACGACGCCCGCCCGTTCGCGTTCCTCACCGGGCACGACGACGACCGGGACCGACGCGTGGGCGACCAGGTCGAGCGAGTCCGACCCGACCAGCAGGGGCGCGAATCCCCCGCGCCCCCGCGAGCCGACGACCACCGTGGCGTCGGGGTCCGCCTCGCCGAGCAGACAGGGTGTCGTGCCGTTCTCGCACAGGGTGGTGGTCACCGGGACTGCGGGGGCCAGCCGGCGGGCCGGCCCGGCGGCATCGTCCAGCACCGAGTTCGCGAAGCGCACGATCCGTCGGCGGTCCTCCTCGGAGAGATACAGGCTTCCCCGACCGGTTCCCATGGCGTGCACGATGTGCAGCGCCGTTCCCCGGGCGGCGGCCTCGCCGGCCGCCCATCGCACGGCCCGCAGCGCGTGACCGGAACCGTCGGTGCCGACCACGACCGGCCCTGTCATGACCACGCCCTGCGGAGTGCTGCTCATGGTCCCTCTCCTCGCGTTTCCGCGGCGCTCACCGTTCCTCGGCCCGGGCGTTCCCGCGGCTCGGGCGGCTCCCCGAACCCGGGAGTTTCCGCAGCTCGCACGCGGTCGTCGTGGGCCCGCACGGTCATGCTGTGCCTCCTGCCGGGGCCGCGGCATGGGCCGGGCGGGCGCGAGACCAGGCCGGTCGGCCCATGCGCCGCGCTCCGGGGTGGCGCACCATGGATCCGACGAGGCACATGTGGAACGGCGGAAGGACCCGGGGTACGGCGTCGGGACAGTCGGCGGACCGGAACACCCACGAGGGGCCGGAGCGGATCCCCCGACGGCCGGAACGGATCCACGAAGGACGTGTACGACATGATGCGCGCAGAGAGTCACCCGTCGGGCGAGTGCCGGGAACGGGCCCCTTCGGGAGAGCTGGGCCGCCGGGTGGCGATGCGGCGCGAACAGCTCGGGCTCAGCCGGGAGCAGGTCGCCGAGCGGGCCGGTGCCGCGCCGGGCTACCTCCAGTACGTCGAGGAGCACCAGGCGACACCCGGCATCGGGTTCCTGCTGCGGCTGGCCGAGGCCCTGGAGAGCACGGTGGCCGAGCTGACCGGGTGCACCACCGATCTCCCTCCCGGCCTGGGCCACGCCGGGTATCACACGCAGCTGCTGGAACTCGACCCCCAGGAGTGTCACCTGCTGCTGTCCACGCACGGCGTGGGCCGGGTCGGCACGATGACGGACGACGGACCCACCATCCTCCCGGTCAACTACGTCGTGGACGGCGAGCACATCGCCTACCGGAGCGCCCGCGACTCGCTCCTGACCGCCGTCGCGGGCCGGACGGTCGCCTTCGAGGTGGACCACGTCGACGAGGCACTGAGCCAGGGGTGGAGCGTCCTCGTCGTCGGCACGGCGGCGGCCGTCGACGACCCGGAGGCCGCCCGGCGGCTGGACGAGCACGCCTACACCACGCCCTGGGCCGGCGGCCCGCGGAACGTGTGGCTGACGATCACCCCCACGCGCGTCACCGGGCGGCGCATCCGTGTCCTCGAGAGCCACGCCGCCCCGGGCGGCGGCCACCGGACGGACGGACGGAGCCGGGACGGTGCACGGGCCTGAACTCCGTCGCGCGGAGGGCCCGCCGCCATCGCGGGGTGCGGCGCGGGCCGTCCGGCCGCCGCGGGACCCGTTCGGCCCTGGTGTGCCGCTCCCGGCGCGGACCACGATGAGTGAGGACGGATCCGCACCGCCCGCGGGCAGCGGGCCCGTACCGCCCGTCGACGACGAGGAGGGCGCCATGGGCACGGAGTCCGGGTGCTCGGCGGAGAGGCCGATCCGTGTGTTCCTGCTCGACGACCACGAGGTCGTCAGGCGCGGGGTGCAGGATCTGCTGGACGCGGAGCCGGACATCGAGGTCGTCGGCGACGCGGGCACAGCCGATCACGCGCTGGCCCGCGGCCCGGCACTCCGCCCCGACGTCGCGATTCTCGACGTGCGGCTGCCGGACGGCGACGGCATCACGGTCTGCCGTGAACTGCGCTCCCGGATGCCGGAGCTGGCCTGTCTGATGCTCACCTCGTTCGACGACGACGAAGCGCTGCTCGACGCCATCATGGCCGGCGCGGCCGGTTACGTGCTCAAGGAGATCAAGGGCTCCGACCTCGTCGCCGCCGTCCGCACCCTGGCCTCCGGGCGCTCCACCCTCGATCCGGCGACCACGGCCCGGCTGATGAACAGCCTGCGCGACGAGGAGTTCGGCGCCGAATCCGCACAGGACGACGCGCTGTCGGGGCTTTCGCCGCGGGAGAAGGACGTCCTCGCCCTGATCGGCGAGGGACTGACCAACAGCCAGATCGGCAAACGCCTCTATCTGTCCGAGAAGACGGTCAAGAACCACATCTCGCGTCTCCTGGCCAAGCTCGGGGTCGAGCGGCGTATCCAGGCGGCCGTGATCGCGGCGCACACCGCGGACTCCACCCCGACCGCCGGTGGTGCGGGGCACCGCCGACGATGACCGTGGTCCCGGGACGCTCCCGGGGCCGTCGGGGGGCGGGTCATCAGGACGGGAACACCCGCGGGGAGGCCGTCGGAGCGGGCACGGCACGGCGGGCATCAGGGCTGTCGCAGCGGTACCCGCCAGCTCAACCGGGTGCCGTCGCCCCGCCCCGACGGTCCCACGTCCATCTCGCCGCCCAGTTTCTCCGCACGCCGCGCCAGGTTGTCGAGCCCGCTCCGGGAGACCCCGTGCCCGGGCATCCCGATCCCGTCGTCGGACACGACGAGCGTCAGCCGCCCGTTGCCCACTGTCAGTGAGACGTCCACCGCCGCGGCCCGCGCGTGACGCGCGACGTTGGTCAGGGCCTCGCCCAGGACCGCGGTCACCTGCTCGGCGACATCGGCCGGAACGTCCGTGTCGATCAGCCCGGCCATGCGCAGGGACGGCTGGAACCCGAGGGTGCGGGCGGACTGCTCGACCGCCCTCGCCGTCCTGACGCGCAGTCCCTGCCCGGTCCGGCCCGGGTCACGGGCGCGGAGCCCGAAGATGGTCGACCGGATGATCTTGATGGTCTCGTCCAGGTCGTCCACCGCGCGCAGCAGCCGTTCGCTCGCCTGCGGCTGTTCCACGAGGCGTACCACGCTCTGCAGGGTCATGCCGGTGGCGAACAGCCGTTGGATGGCCAGGTCGTGCAGGTCCCGGGCGATGCGGTCGCGTTCCTCCAGCAGGGCGATCTGCTCGGCGGACTCGCGCCGCTCGGTGAGCTCCATGGCCAGGGCCGCCTGTCCGGCGAATGCCAGCAGGGGCGCGGTCTCCGTCTCCGTGAAGACGGGGCTGCCGCGTGCCCGGGCCAGCAGCAGCACCCCGCACGTCCGCCTGCCCGTGGCCATGGGGACGGCGACCGCGGGGCCGAGACCCGCCCGCCGCAGGGGTCCGCCGGTGATCCTCGGGTCGTGCGCGATGTCGGGGCTCGTGAGGGGCTCACCGCCGTCGAGCGCGGCCCCGGCGAACGATCCCTCGCACGGCAGGACCAGGCCGCGGTACCGCTCGGCGTCCGGACCGGACGCCAGGGCCACACGGACGGAGTGTCCCCCGGAGGGAAGCGCCAGGATGCCGAGATCGGCGGCGAGAATGCGCAGGGAGCGGTCGACGATCATCCGCCGGACGTCGGCGTCGTCGGCGCCGCCCAGCAGTCCCGCGACGATCTCGTTGCCCGCCTCCTGCCAGCGTTGGCGGTCACGCGTGCGTGCGTACTCGCGGGCGTTCTCGATGGCGACCCCCGCCGCCACCGCGAGCGTCGACAGAACGGTCTCGTCCTCCGCGTCGAATTCGCGCCCGCCGCGCTTCTCGGTGAGGTACAGATTGCCGAACACCTCGTCGCGGATCCGGACGGGCACCCCCAGGAACGAGCGCATCGGGGGGTGGTTCGGCGGGAGTCCGTAGGACGCGGGATGCCCGGAGAGCTCCGCGAGCCGCAGCGGCCGGGGACGGCGGATCAGCTCGCCGAGGATGCCGTGCCCCTCGGGCAGCGGGCCGATGGCCTCGCGCGCCTCGTCCGTGACGCCCACGGTCAGGAACTGGGTGAGCCGGGTCCCCTCCCCGACCACGCCCAGGGCCCCGTACTCGGCGTCGACCACGACGACGGCGGCCTCGACGATGCGGCGCAGCACCAGCGACAGGTCGAGCTCCCGCCCGACCGACATGACGGCCTCCAGCAGCAGGGCCGCCTCGGCGGGGCCGCGCTCCACGGCGTCGAGGCGGCCCTGGAGATCCTCGGGCAGCGTGCTCAGCCGACGGCGTTCCCCACCGCGGTGTTCAGTCCCGGTGTCGCCCACGGTGCCTCCGTCCTGCCCCCACGGCTACGGGGCCGGCCACACCTCCACGTTAATCTCCGTACGCCGATCGGCATCCGGTACGCGGCACCGCCCCGTTCCCGCGGCTTCCCGGCGCGGACCGCCGGGAGACCTCCGCGCCGTCCGGGGGCGGCGGTCACCGCACGCGCATCGCCGTGCACGGTACGCACGCCGCCGTACGCGCGGGCTCACCTCCGTACGCGCGGCATCCCCAGCCCGATCCACGAGATGATCTCCCGCTGGATCTCGTTGTTGCCGCCGCCGAAGGTGAAGACGACGGCGGACCGGTAGCCGCGTTCGAGTTCGCCGTGCAGCACGGCGCCCGCCGAGCCCTCCTTGAGGGGGGCCGCCGATCCGACCACCTCCATCAGCCAGGCGTAGGCGTCGCGCCGCGCCTCGGAGCCGTAGACCTTGACGGCGGAGGCGTCCTGCGGGGTGAGGGTTCCGTCCTGGACGGCGGACACCATCCGCCAGTTGAGCAGCCTCATGGCGTCGAGCCTGGCATGGGTGCGGGCGAGGAGCGCGCGGACCCAGCCGAGGTCGACGACGCGGCGGCCGTCGGCGATCCGGGTGTCCGTGGCCCAGCGCTGGACGTCGTGGAGGGCGCGGACGGCCATGGTGCCGTGGGCGGCGAGGGTGACGCGTTCGTGGTTGAGCTGATTGGTGATCAGCCGCCAGCCCTTGTTCTCCTCGCCGACGCGGTGGGAGACCGGGACGCGCACGTTCTCGTAGTAGCTCGCGGTGGTGTCGTGGGAGGCGAGGGTGTTGATCAGCGTGCAGGTGTAGCCGGGGTCGGTGGTCGGGACGAGCAGCATGGTGATCCCCCGGTGCGGGGGCGCGTCCGGGTCGGTGCGGACGGCGAGCCAGATCCAGTCCGCGGTGTCGCCGTTGGTGGTCCAGATCTTCTGCCCGTTGACGACGTACGTGTCGCCGTCGCGCACGGCCCGCGTCCTGAGCGCGGCGAGGTCGGTGCCCGCGTCGGGTTCGCTGTAGCCGATGGCGAAGTCGATCTCGCCGGAGAGGATCTTCGGCAGGAAGTAGCGCTTCTGCTCGTCGGTGCCGAACTGCATGATGGTGGGACCGACGGTGTTGAGGGCCATCAAGGGCAGCGGCACGCCCGCCTGGGCCGCCTCGTCGAAGAAGATGAACTGTTCCCTCGGGCTCAGGCCGCTGCCGCCGTATTCCACGGGCCAGCCGGCGCCGAGCCGGCCGTCGGCGCCCAGGCGCCGGATGGTCTCGCGGTAGAACTTCTTCTGCGCCGCGGGGTCGGTGTGGCGGACAAAGGCGTTCTCGGGGACCAGTTCGGCGAAGTACGCACGCAGTTCGGCGCGCAACTGCTGCTGCTCAGGCGTGTATGCGAGGTGCACGGCCCCTCCAGGAGTCTCGCGGTCGCGTCGCTCGTGTGCGGCGGCGCACACAGTAGAACGTGTTGCAAGAATCCGGAAGGGGCGGCGCAGGCCCGACGCGGGCGTCGCTCGACGGCGCGCACCCGACGGGCGGTCAGCGCTTGACGGCGCGCAGGACGACGAACTTCGGGTTGCCCGCGACGGTGGCGCAGTCGCCGAAGATGCGGCGCAGCCGGATGTGGTGGCCGAGGTGCCGGTTGCCGACGACCCACAGCTCGCCGCCCGGACGCAGCGCGGCGTGCGCTCCCCGGAACATGGCGCGGGCCGTCGCGTCGGTGGTGGCCTGGTGGGAGTGGAACGGCGGGTTGTTGAGCACCAGGTCCACGCTGCCCGGCGGTACGTCCGTGAGTCCGTCGCCGACCACGAAGTCGGCCTCGGCGCCGGGTCCGGCGTTGGCCCGGAAGGTCTCCTCGGCGGAGGCGACCGCCTGGTACGACTCGTCGATGAACGTGACCCTCGCCTCGGGGTTGGCGAGCGCGGCGGACAGCCCGACGACGCCGTTGCCGCAGCCGAGGTCGACGACCCGGTCCGGGCCGCTGCGCGCGGGGAGGTGGCCGAGGAAGAAGCGGGTGCCGATGTCGAGGCGGTCGGCGCAGAAGACCCCGGCGTGGTTGGTGACCGTCCGGCCGGAGGCCGGGCCGATGCCCTCGGGCAGGGTGTGGCGGAGCGGCCAGGGACTGGGCGTGCGCGCCTTCGCCGGATCGGGTGTGCAGAAGATGAGCCGGGCCTTCCTGACCGCCAGCGAGGTGCGGGTCGGGCCGATGATCCGCTCGAAGAGGGCGAGCGTGGAGGTGTGGATCTCCTTGACCATGCCGGTACCGATGACGACGGTGCCGGCGTGGACGGCCGGGGCGAGCCGGTGCAACTGGTCCTCCAGGAGAGCGAGGCTCTTGGGGACGCGCACCAGCAGGACGTCGACGCGGTCGGGCGGCGCGTCCCTGGTGGACAGCAGGCGCACGGCGTCCGCTCCGATGCCGTTGCGTTCCAGATTGGCGCAGGTCGCGCGCTGGGACAGGAAGGAATCGGTGATCAGCGCGGGACGGTGGGCCGCCAGGGCGGTGCCCAGGGCGCCCCAGCGGTCGCCCACCACGACCACGGTGCCCGACAGTCCGACCGGCTGCGTTCCGTCGGCGCCCTCCAGCCGCCGCAGCAGATACTCGTCGGCGGCGTCCCAGGCACGGAACGGATCGCGCGGGTCCTCGGGGAAGCGGGCCAGCTCGTATCCGGCCTCTGACGTCGTCAAACGGTTCATCGTGCACCCAGGCTAGCCGAGCGCGGGGAAGCGCCCCTCACGCTCCCCGCCGCCGGCTCCCGGGTGCCGCCGCGCCGGAGCGGGCCCTGCGCTACGGCAGCACCTTGTCGATCGCCGAACGGCCTTCCCGGGCGAGCCTGCGCTCGGCCCATCGGAGGTTCTCCGGAGTCAGGTCCCGCCCGGAGGCGAGCACCAGGTCCTCCGGGGTCGGTTCATCGCTCCCACCCGTGTGCAAGAGGCTGTCGGGGGTCACTCCCCCGGCCAGGGATACGGATTCGGGCTCGTCGCTCATGCCGCCTCCTCGTCCTTTCCGACATTCTCGCGCCGCGCCCGGTCCGGCGCATCCCATGCCCACGGGCGCCCCGTCCACCACCCTGCCCGGCCCGCACAGGAGGCATCACTTGACCTGCACATGATAGGTACACAGCGTTCACACCATGGTCACGGTGCGTGTGGAAGGCTCCCGCTGACCGACCCACCACACGTCCGCCGCTGCGCCGTCCCCACCCCCGTGACCGGTGTCGCGGCGCCCGTCCTTCCGGAGAGGACACCCCCACATGTCCCGTCTTCACCTTCGCCACCGGCGCCCGCTGCTGGCGACGTTCGCCGCGTTCGCGGTGCTCGCCGGCACCGCGGCCACCGCGCCCGCGGCCACCGCCCGGACCACCCCCGCCGCCGCACCGCTCCAGACCCTGGACGACACGTACTACCAGGACGCGATGGGCAAATCCGGCACCGCGCTCAGGAACGCGCTGCACACGATCATCAGCAAGCAGACCAAGATCTCCTACAGCCAGGTCTGGGACGCGCTGAAGAACACGGACCAGGACCCCGCCAACTCCTCCAACGTGGTCCTCGTCTACTCCGGCCGCTCGATATCCAAGAACAGCAGCGGCGGCTCGGTCGGACAGTGGAACCGCGAGCACGTCTGGGCCAAGTCCCACGGCGACTTCGGCACCGCCACCGGCCCCGGGACCGACATCCACCACCTGCGCCCGGAGGACGTCCAGGTCAACTCCATCCGCGGCAACAAGGACTTCGACAACGGCGGCAGCCCGGTCAGCGGGGCCCCGGGCAGCTCCACCGACAGCGACTCCTTCGAGCCGCGCGACGCGGTCAAGGGCGACGTGGCCCGCATGATCCTCTACATGGCGGTGCGCTACGAGGGCGGCGACGGCTTCGCCGACCTCGAACCCAACGAGCGGGTGTCCAACGGCTCGGCCCCGTACATCGGCCGTCTCTCCGTACTCAAGGCGTGGAGCCAGGAGGACCCGCCGGACGCCTTCGAGAAGCGGCGCAACGACGTCATATTCGACCAGTACCAGCACAACCGGAACCCGTTCATCGACCACCCCGAGTGGGTCGGGTCCATCTGGTAGGCGCCCGCCGGACGCGTGACCGCCGACGAGCCACCGGGCAGCCCGTCGGCGGCCGCGCCCCGTCCGCGGCCGGGGAAGCGACCGCTCCGCGCGCTCCCCGCACGGGGACGGCCGTTCGGCACGGGCGCGCGGGCGGCCGACGCCCACAGGCGTGCGGGTCCCCGGGGCCGCTGGGAGACTGGGATGGTCCCCGACGGGCACGGGAGAAGCCCCCCGCGAAAGGCCCCGGGGGCGAATCCCCCGAGAGGAGTGAGCGCACCATGCCACGCGGATCGAACGCCAAACGGGAACGGCAGTACGAGCACATCAAGGAGAGCGCGCAGGAGCGCGGGGTCGGCGAGGAACGGGCGGAGGAGATCGCGGCCCGTACGGTCAACAAGGCACGCGCCCGAGCGGGCGAGTCGAGGACCGCGAGCCGGACGTCCACCGAGGACATGTCGTCGTCCCGGCGCGGCGGTCTGCGCTCCCACAGCGGGGCGGCGGGTCCCACCCGCGACCAGCTCTACGAAGAGGCGAAGAAGAAGAACATCCACGGGCGTTCGAACATGACGAAGGACGAACTGGCCCGGGCTCTCGGTCGCTGAGCACACGTCGTCGGGGCCGGGCCGCGCGGCCCGGCCCCCTCGCGTCCGCCTCACCGGCTCATGCACGTCGGGGGCGGACGCGCGTCGACGGTCCCGGGCGCGTCAGCCGCCCCAGGTCCATTCGGCCACCTCGGGCAGGTCCACACCGTGCTCCCGGATCCAGTCGTGGTGACGGATGCGGGCGTCGGCCATCGCCTGGCGCACCGCCACGGCCCGCACGCCCAGACCGGGCACCCGGTCGATCACGTCCATCACCAGCCGGTAGCGGTCCAGGTCGTTGCGGACCACCATGTCGAACGGTGTCGTGGTGGTGCCCTCCTCCTTGTAGCCCCGCACATGGAGATGCGCGTGACCGGCCCGCCGGTAGGCCAGCCGGTGGATGAGCCACGGATAGCCGTGGTACGCGAAGATCACGGGGGTGTCCCGGGTGAACACCGCGTCGTACTCCGCGTCCGGCATGCCGTGCGGATGCTCGTCGCGGGGCAGCAGCCGTGCCATGTCGACCACGTTGACCACGCGTACGGCCAGGTCCGGCAGGTGACGCCGGAGCAGGTCGGCGGCGGCCAGCGTCTCCAGAGTGGGAACGTCACCGGCGCAGGCGAGCACCACGTCCGGTTCGCGGGAGCCGCCCTCGGTGCCCGCCCACTCCCAGACCCCGGCTCCCCGGGCACAGTGCGCGCGGGCCTGGTCCAGGGTGAGCCAGTCGTGGCTCGGCTGCTTGCCGGCCACGATCACGTTGACGTAGTCGCGGCTGCGCAGCACGTGGTCGGCGACGGAGAGCAGCGTGTTGGTGTCCGGCGGCAGGTAGACCCGGACGACCTCGGGGCTCTTGTTGAGGACGTGGTCGACGAAACCGGGGTCCTGGTGGGAGAACCCGTTGTGGTCCTGACGCCAGACGTGCGAGGTGAGCAGGTAGTTGAGGGAGGCGATGGGGCTGCGCCAGGTCAGCCTGCGGGCGGTCCTGAGCCACTTGATGTGCTGGTTGACCATCGAGTCGACGATGTGCGCGAACGCCTCGTAGCAGGAGAACAGCCCGTGCCGGCCGGTGAGGAGGTACCCCTCCAGCCAGCCCTGGCACAGGTGCTCCGAGAGCACCTCCATGACGCGGCCGTCGCGCGCGAGGTGTTCGTCCGTCGCCAGGATGCGCTCCTGCCATGCCTTGCCGGTGGCTCCGTAGAGGGCGTCGAGCCGGTTCGAGGCCGTCTCGTCGGGACCCACCACACGGAAGTCGCGGCGGGCGGCGGTCGCGGCCATCACAGCCTCCAGGAGCCCGCCGAGCACGCGGGTCGGCTCGTGCAGCACGGTGCCGGGCTTGTCGACGGCGACGGCGTGCTCCTCCAGCGGCGGGAGGGGCAGCTCGCGCAGCAGCAGCCCGCCATTGGCGTACGGGGTCGCTCCGAGGCGGGCGTCGCCGTCGGGCACGCAGTCGAGCACCTGCGGGGTGGGGCGGCCCGACGCGTCGAAGAGTTCCTCCGGCCGGTAGGAACGCATCCACTCCTCCAGTTGCCGCAGATGGCCGGGGTTGTCCCGGACACCGGCGAGCGGCACCTGGTGGGAGCGCCAGGTGCCCTCGACGGGCACGCCGTCGACCTCGGCCGGGCCGGTCCACCCCTTGGGGGTACGCAGCACGATCATCGGCCAGTGGGGCCGTTCGGCGGTGGCGCCGGTGCGGGCGGCGTCCTGGATCTCCCGGATGCGGTCGACGGCCCGGTCCATGGCCGCGGCCATCGCCCGGTGGACGGTGAGCGGGTCGTCGCCGCCGACGTAGAGGGGGTCGTGCCCGTATCCGCGCAACAGCGCGTCGAGCTCGGTCTCGGGGAGGCGGGCGAGGACCGTCGGGTTGGCGATCTTGTAGCCGTTGAGGTGGAGGACCGGGAGGACGGCACCGTCGTGCACCGGGTCGAGGAACTTGTTGGAGTGCCAGGACGCTGCCAGCGGCCCGGTCTCGGCCTCACCGTCCCCGACGACGCAGGCGACGAGCAGGTCCGGGTGGTCGAACGCGGCACCGTAGGCATGGGTGAGGGCGTAGCCGAGTTCACCGCCCTCGTGGATGGACCCGGGGGTCTCCGGCGCCACGTGGCTGGGCACCCCGCCGGGGAAGGAGAACTGCTTGAACAGCCGCCCCATCCCGGGGGCGTCCCGGCCGATGTCGGGGTACCTCTCCGAATAGGTGCCCTCCAGCCAGGAGTTGGCGAGCACGGCCGGGCCGCCGTGGCCGGGTCCCCAGACGCACAGGCCCTGGACGCCGCGGGACTTGATGATCCGGTTGAGATGCGTGTGGACCAGGTTGAGTCCCGGCGAGGTGCCCCAGTGGCCGAGCAGACGCGGCTTGATGTGCTCGCGGGCGAGCGGTTCGGTCAGGAGCGGATTGGCCATGAGGTAGATCTGGCCGACGGCCAGGTAGTTGGCGGCCCGCCAGTGTGCGTCGAGTGCGGCGATCTCCTCGTCGGAGGGTCCGGGTGTCGCTGCCGGGTGGGCGGCATGACTCATCTGCTTCTCCTAAGGGCTGTCCCGTAATCCCTGGCGGGCGTGCGACGACAGCTACGGCACCTCGCCGCGTTGTCGGAACGTCCACATACATCCAGTATGCGGACGTCCCTCTGCCTTGCGATGCACCGCATCCGACGCCGCACGCTGATCCACCAGGGATTACGGGACAGCCCTTAGATCGTGTCCGGCGCGGGGCGCCGTCCGCCGCCCGCACGGCGAGGTGCGGGCGGCGGACGGCGGGCGTGACCGCGAGGCGGAAGATCAACCTCGTACGGACATACTCGGACGAATCCTTCGCCACGGCGAGCGTGCGGGGCGAGGAGTCGTCCGCCGGGCCCCGCGCGGGACGGAACACGGCTCCGGAGCGCGGCCTACCCGGATGCCCCGACGGACTCCGGGCCGTACCAGACCGTGGTCGTGTTGCAGAACTCGCGGATGCCGTGACCGGCGAGCTCGCGCCCGTAGCCGGAACGCTTCACCCCGCCGAAGGGCAGCGCGGGGTGGGACGCCGTCATGCCGTTGAAGTAGACGCCGCCCGCCTCCAGGTCGCGCACGCAGCGGCGGGCCTCCGCCGCGTCGCGGGTCCACACGTTGGAGCTGAGGCCGAACGAGCTGTCGTTCGCGAGCGCCATGGCCTCGTCCAGCGACTCCACGCGGTAGAGCGTGGCGACGGGTCCGAAGGTCTCCTCGCGGTGGATGCGCATGGCGGGGGTGACGCCGGTGAGGACGGTGGGTGCGTAGAACCAGCCGTTCTCCAGCTCGGGGCCGAGTCCCTCGGGCCGGCCGCCGCCGCACAGCACTTCCGCGCCCCGCCGTACCGCGTCGTCCACCAGCTCCTCCAGGTCGGCGCGGCCCCGTTCGCTGGCCAGGGGGCCGATGTCGGTGGACTCCCGCATCGGATCGCCGACCGTCAGGGCGCGCATGCCCGCGGTGAACCGCTCGGCGAACTCCTCGTAGACCCCGGCGTGCACGATGAATCGCTTGGCCGCGATGCAGGACTGGCCGTTGTTCTGCGTCCGGGCGGTCACGGCGGTGCGTGCCGCCGCGGCGACGTCCGCCGACGGCAGGACGAGGTACGGGTCGCTGCCGCCCAGTTCCAGCACGGTGCGCTTCACCTCGTCGCCGGCGATCGACGCGACCGAGCGCCCGGCCGGTTCGCTGCCGGTGAGGGTGGCGGCGGCGACCCGGGGGTCGCGCAGGACCGACTCGACCGCGCCGGAACCCACGAGCAGCGTCTGGAAGCACCCTTCCGGGTATCCGGCCCGGCAGAACAGGCCCTCCAGGTACAGGGCCGTCTGCGGAACGTTGGACGCGTGCTTGAGCAGGCCGACGTTCCCGGCCATCAGCGCGGGAGCGGCGAACCGCACGACCTGCCAGAGCGGGAAGTTCCACGGCATCACGGCGAGGACGACGCCCAGCGGGCGGTGGCGGACGAAGGCCCTGGTGGCACCGGAGTCCGCCACGTCGGCCGGAGCGGGGTGCTCGTCCGCGAGGAGCTCCTCGGCGCGCAGCGCGTACCAGCGCATCGCCTTGGCGCATTTGGCGGCCTCCGCACGGGCCGCCGCGAAGGGTTTGCCCATCTCGGTGGTCATGGTGCGCGCGATGTCCTGCTGGTCCTCGTCGAGGAGGTCGGCGGCCAGGCCGAGCAGTTGGGCCCGTTCCTCGAAATCGGTGGTGCGCCAGTGCCCGAACGCGGCGTGGGCGGCGGCGAGCCTCTGCTCGATCTCCGCCGCTCCCAGCGCCTCGAACGTTCGGAGCGTCCGGCCGTTCGCGGGGTTGACCGTCGCGATGGGCATGGCTGTGCTCTCCTTGCCTCGGTACTTCGACCGTGCCGCGCCATGCGCCGTACCGCAACGCGGGACCCCTCCCGGACCGGCGCGCCTCCTCACCGGAATGCCGGACCGGCGCGGAGCCCGCGCGCGGGGCGCGCCGTCCGCGCCGGGGCGCGTCCCGGCCGAGCCGGTGGTCCGGATCCCGGGGCCCGACTCAAGCGAGGGCGGGGGCGGCGTCGGCCGTCGTGGTGACGCCGGCGGGGGCGTCCACGACGGCGACCGGTGGGCGGCGGAACTCACGCCCTCCGGGCAGCGGCGCGGTCGGCATGGTCCCGGCGGTGCGCGGGTCCTTCGCGTACCGGGTGAACCACACGACCTTGCCCTCGTCGGTGCGGCAGGTGCCCCAGCTGTCGCTGAGCGCCATGACCCGGCCGAGACCACCGCCGCCGCCGTCGAGCAGCCGCGGCATCTCGGTGCCGCCGTCGGCGACGGAGACCGTGAGATGCCGCCCCGACCAGCGCAGTTCGACGACGCAGCGGTCGTGGTCACCGACATGCCGGTGGACGTTGGTGAGCAGTTCCTCCACGCCCCGGCACACCGGACGGACGTGGAGTTCGAGACTCCAGTGGCGGAGGTGCGCGGCGACGATGCGCCGCACCTGTGATACACGCTCTGCCGAAACCTGGAATTCGACCAGATAGTGCCGGTCGATCTGAACGGTCATCGTCGAGGCTCCTCACATCGGGGCCCACTGACTTCGCCTCATCGAAACCAATGACCCCCCGAACACGAAGAGTGAGCGGATGTCACTTCTGGGTCACTCCACAGAGTGGCCCGTTGGAGCGGCCCCCGCAACACGGGGACGGAGCCCCGGCCGCACGGCGGGGCCCTTCCGGATCAGAGCAGGTACGGCAGCAGCGTGTCCGGGGTGAGCGGCAGAGTCCGCAACCGGACGCCGGTGGCGTGCCGGACCGCGTTGCCGACGGCCGCCGCCGCGCCCACGATGCCGATCTCGCCGATGCCCTTGCTGCCCATCGGGTTGAGGTGGGGGTCGTCCTCGTCGATCCACTGCGCCTCGATCCACGGCACGTCGGCGCTGACCGGCACGTGGTAGGAGGCCAGGTCGGTCTCGGTGAAGTCGCCGAAGACGGGGTCCAGTGCGCTCGCCTCGGTCAGGGCCATGCCGATGCCCATCGTCATTCCGCCGATGAACTGGGAGCGCGCGGTACGGGGATTGAGGACGCGTCCGGCGGCGAAGACGCCGAGCATCCGGCGCACCCGCGTCTCGCCGGTGCGCGAGTCGACGGCGACCTCCGCGAAGTGCGCGCCGAACGCGTGCCGTGCGTAGGGGGATTCCTCGGAGACGTCCCGCCCGGTGTCGGCGTGGGCCGTCAGCCCCTCGGGGAGAAGGGGGCCCGTGCGCTCGTGGAGCAGTCGCAGGAGGGCGGTGGACGCCTTGTGCACGGCCCAGCCCCACGAGGCGGTTCCCGAGGAACCCCCGGCCAGGGAGGCGTCGGGCAGGTCGCTGCTGCCGATGTCGATCCGTACGTTCGTCACCGGAGTGCCGAGCGCGGCGGCCGCGATCTGCGCGAGCACGGTACGGGCTCCGGTCCCGATGTCGGTGGCGTTGACGCGGACGTGGTACGAGCCGTCGGGTGCCGCGTGCGCGGAGGCGGCGGAGGGCATGACGTACACGGGATAGGTGGCGGAGGCCACGCCCGTGCCGATGAGCAGCGGCCCCTCCTCGCGGACGGCGGGGCGCGGATCGCGGTCACGCCAGCCGAAGCGTGCGGCCCCCTCCTCCAGGCAGGCGGCGAGGCCGCGGCTGCTGAAGGGGCGCCCCGAGTCGGGCTCGTCCACCGGGTCGTTGCGCAGACGGAGTTCGACCGGGTCCATGCCGAGGGCCGAGGCGAGTTCGTCCATGGCGGACTCCAGCGCGTACATGCCCGGCGCCTCGCCCGGGGCGCGCATCCAGGACGGGCTGGGCACGTCCAGGGCCGCGACGCGGTGGGTGGTGCGGCTGTGCCCGGATCCGTACATCACCCGGGTGGGGACGGCCGCCTGCTCCACGAACTCCTTGACGGTGGAGGTGTGGGTGACGACCTCGTGGACGATCGAGGTCAGGGTGCCGTCGTCCTCGGCGCCGAGCCGGATCCGCTGCACGGTGGGCGCGCGGTGGCCGACGACGGCGGCCAACTGGCGGCGCGGCAAGGCGACCTTGACGGGGTGTCCGGTGTGCCGCGCGGCCATGGCGGCCAGCACGGTCTGCGGGCGCGGGGTGCCCTTCGAGCCGAAGCCCCCGCCGACGTGCTCGGCGACCACGGTGATCTGCTGCGGGCGGAGCCCGAACGCTGCGGAGAGGCTGTCGCGGACCGTGGTGGAGCCCTGGCTGGAGTCGTACACGGTCAGGTGGCCGTCGTCGGTCCATCGCGCGGTGGTGGCGTGCGGCTCCATGGGGTGGTTGTGCAGGGGGCCGACGGTGTAGGTGGCGTCGATCTGGATGGGCGACGTGGCGAAGGCGCGATCGGCGTCGCCGCGCTCCCGTACGGCGGGGTAGCCGCCGTTGACGGTCTCGGGCGTGTAGAGGCCGGTGTGCTCGGCGGTCAGCAGGACGTCGTGCGGGGCGGTCGCGTAGGAGATCCGCAGCGCCTCGGCCCCGGCCCGGGCCTGTTCGAGCGTGTCGGCGACGACGAGCGCCACGTACCAGCCCCGGTGCGGGACCCGGTCGTCCTGGAGGACGGCGAGGGTCGGGTCGTCCGGTTCCTTCAGCGCGGGGGCGTTGTCGTGGGTGAGGACGGCGTGCACCCCGGGCAGGGCCAGTGCCTCCTCTGCGCCGACGGCGGTGACGCGGCCGTGGGCGATCGTGGCCGGGACGGGCCACCCGTACAGGCAGCCCGGCGGGGTGTGCTCGGCGGCGTAGCGGGCGGCGCCCGTGACCTTGTCCCGGCCCTCGCGGCGGACGACGGGGCTGCCCAGTGGTGACGGGGCCTGGCTCATGACGGGTCCTCATGTCTGCGGATCGGTGTGTCGGCGTGACCGCGATCGGTCAGCCGTCGGCGGCGAGTTCGCTCAGCGCGTCGACGGCCAGGCTGTGGGCGAGGCCCACCTTGAACGCGTTGTCGCGCAGGGGGCGGGCCCCGGCGAGTTCGGCGTCCGCGGCCCGGGCGAAGGTCTCCTCGGTGGCGGGCGCGCCGCGCAGCACCCGTTCCGCGGTGCGGGCCCGCCAGGGCCGGTGGGCGAGGCCCCCGAAGGCCAGTGCCGCGTGGGCGATCCGTCCGTCGCGGACGCTCAGCACGGCGGCGACGGAGGACAGGGCGAAGGCGAACGAGGCGCGATCGCGGGCCTTGCGGTAGACGGAGCCCGCGCCGTCCGGAACGGGCGGCAGGACCACATGGGTGACGAGTTCGCCCGCCCGGAGCTCGGTGTCCCGGTCCGGGGCGTCGCCGGGCAGCCGGTGGAAGTCCGTGGCCGGTACGGTCCGTTCGCCGTCCGGCCCGTGCAGGAGGACGGTGGCGTCGAGGGCGGCCAGGGCGACGGCCATGTCGGACGGCTGGGTGGCGACGCAGTGCTCGGAGTGGCCGAGCACGGCGAGATCGCGGTGGGCGCCCTCGCGGGCCGGGCAGCCGGTGCCGGGTTCCCGCTTGTTGCACGGCTTGGAGACGTCCTGGAAGTACGGGCAGCGGGTGCGCTGGAGCAGGTTGCCACCGGTGGTGGCGGTGTTGCGGAGCTGCCCGGAGGCACCGGACAGCAGCGCCTGCGACAGGGCCGGGTAGCGGCCGCGCACGGCGGGGTGTGCGGCCAGATCGCTGTTGCGCACGGTCGCGCCGATGCGCAGGCCGCCGTCGTCGGTGCCGGCCACCTCGGTCAGGGGCAGCCGGCTGATGTCGATGAGCAGGCGGGGGGTCTCCACCCCCAGCTTCATCAGGTCGACGAGGTTGGTTCCGCCGCCGAGGAATCGGGCGCCGGGGTGGGCGGCGTGCTCGCGGACCGCCTCGGCGGCGGTGCGGGCGCGGAGGTAGGCGAAGGGTCTCACGGCGCCACGTCCTCGATCGCCTCGACGATGCGGGGATAGGCGCCGCAGCGGCACAGGTTGCCGCTCATCCGTTCGCGGATCTCGGCCGCGTCCAGCGGGGCCGGGACGGCCAGGGGGGCGGTGCGCGCGGTGGCGTGGGACGGGAAGCCCTCCGCCGCCTCGCCGAGCATGCCGACGGCGGAGCAGATCTGGCCGGGTGTGCAGTAGCCGCACTGCAGGGCGTCCCGTTCCAGGAAGGCTTCCTGGAGGGGGTGGAGCCGGTCGCCGTCCGCGAGTCCCTCGACGGTGGTGACGCGGGCGCCGTCGTGCGCCACGGCCAGCAGCAGGCAGCTGTTGGCGCGGCGGCCGTCGACGATGACGGTGCACGCCCCGCACTGTCCGTGGTCGCAGCCCTTCTTCGCGCCGGTGAGGCCGAGGTGCTCGCGCAGGGCGTCCAGGACCGTGGTGCGGTGATCGAGCGTCAGCGTCCGCTCCGTTCCGTCGACGTACAGCGTCAGTGTGGACCGGTCGACGGTCGTGTCCGTCGCTCCCGGCTGCCCCGCGCCATCGTCCCGCCTGTGTGAGGGATCCACTCGCCCGCACCTTTCAGAAGTGGGCTTTTGCCCGTTTTGTACCAGATGGAATGGCGCTTCCCGGCCCATTGCTCCGTAGCGGGGCCTCGTCCGGCCGCACTACCGGGCTCCCCCGCCCGCCGCACCGCCGCCCCGGTTCTCCAGACGGAGGCGCACTTCCTCCTCCTGGTCCCCGGAGACGGTTCCGACGACCCGTACGTCGAAGGCGTGCGCCAGGCTCCGCCGGAGCCGTTCGACCGCCCAGTAGCCGCCCTGCACGTCGAGCGAGACGGGCGCGCCGAGCGGCGCCGGTCCCGAGACCACCCGCTCCTCGGTGACGTCGACGGTCGCGGTCCATGCCGTGGGACGCTTCTCCGCGAGTTTCCTCGGCACGTCGACGGAGGCCCGGTCGGTGGTGAAGGCGGCCCGCAGCGCGTCGAACACCATCCGCGCGTCGCCGGTGTCGCAGCCACTGATGACGACCGAGACGTCCCGGCCGTGCAGGCCCTCGTCGGCCCGCTCCTCGATGGTGTTCACCGTGGTTTCCTCCGCTCCGCGTGCTGCACGGGCCCCGCGCCGGGGCCCGCGGACTGGGGTCCTCTCCAGGCTCACCCCGCGGCCGGACGACGGCGACACGAGCGGACCACCGGACGCGCACACCGGACGGAGCGGCCCCGCGTCGGCCGCCCGGCATTCGGGCCGCCACCTGGGAAACGAAACTCTTTTAAGGTTTATATCCACTCAAAATATGAATTCGTGGCCATGACCGACTGGTGCCTGCTCCTCGGGGTATCGGGGAGGCATGGACGTATCGAACGGAGACATCGGCTCACTGGCCCTCCTCCTCGCCGACGGGCGGGGCGCCACCGGGTCGGTGATGGGCATCATCGGCATCGCGCTGGTGGGTGTGCTGATCGGCGCGGTCTGGCTGGGCAGGAGGCGCCGGCTCCAGGAGCTTCCGCCGCCCCGGCCCGAGGAGCAGCCGCCGCGGCCCGACCACCGCGCCCACATCGAGCAGCGCGATGTGCACGGCGACGACAGCTTCCCGCCCGACGGCAGGGGGCTGTCCCCCTACGAGCTCGGGGACCACGGGAGCGAGACCATCCGGCACGAGACCGACGAACGACGCGACTGACACGCGCCCCACCCCGCCGGACGCCGCGCGGGACGCGGTGCGCGCGGCCCTCGCGTGTTGCGGGAGCGATCGGCCGCGGAGAGGCTGGGGTGGCCCCCGAGGGCCGGCGCGCACGCGCCGCCCGAACGACCGATGAAGGCAGTGGGACCATGACCGCAAGCCGCCCCGGGGCGGTGTCGATGCCGGCGCCGCTGACCGGGTCCGCAGCGCCCTGCTGGGTCAATCTCATGACCCGCGACCTGGAATCGGCGCAGCGCTTCTACTCCGCCGTGCTGGACTGGTCCTTCCGGCCGGGCCGGCTGGGGCTGGAGTTCTCCGTCGCGCGCCGGGGGAACGTGCCGGTCGCCGGCATCGGCGCGGTGGCGACCGCCTATCGCGTGGCGGTGGCCTGGACCCCCTATTTCTCCGTTCCCGACGCCGACGCGGCGGCGGCGCGCATCCGTGAGCGCAGCGGCACGGTCGCGGTGGGGCCGCTCGCCTTCGGAAAGGGGCGCGGCGCACTGGCGGCGGACCGCGACGGCGCGGTGTTCGGCATCTGGGAGCGCACGGAGCCCGCCACGTCGCCGCCCGCCCCGGACGGCCATTCGCACGCCTGGCTGAGCCTGCACACCAGGAACGCCTTCGACGCGGCGATCTTCTACGGCGAGGTGCTCGACTGGGCCAGCGGGCGGCCCGGATGCTGCGAGGTGTCGTACGAGAAGGACGAGGTCGTCGTCGACTGCGCCGGGCGCCGACTGGCCCGGATCAGCTCGGGCGCGGTGGAGGCCGCCCCCGATCCGCTGGTCCGCCCGCACTGGCAGGTCCACTTCCCCGTCGCCGACGTGGACGCGGCGGTCGAGGCGGCGCGCCGGCACGGCGGGAGCCTGGTCGAACGGCTCTCGCCGGGGCAGGGCGGCGAGGCGATCCTGCTGGACCCGGACGGCGGCCTCTTCACGGTCACCGACGCCCGGGGCCCCGCCGCGTGACGACCGGGGCACTCCGGACGGCGGTCACCCCTCCTGCTCGGACGCGGAGCGGGCGAGCAGCCGGGCCGGGACGACGAGCCAGCAGATCAGGAACCACAACGCCATCGCGCCGACGAGCCACGGTGCGACCGCGTCGTGCAGGGCCACCCGCAGGACGAGCAGCAGCGCGGAGCACATCGTGCAGAACAGCAGGACGAGACCGAGCACGGTCAGCCGGGCCGCCAGGGTGACCGTCTGCGGCTTGAGCCGTCGTCCCGTGAGCATGCGGTGGTACGACACGGGGCCGATCAGGGCGGCCGCTGTGGCGGATCCCAGCATCACCGTGACCACGTAGATGGTGCGGTCGGCGGCCGACAGCTCCGCGAAACGCGGCTGGAAGACGACGGCGAGCAGCAGACCGAACAGGATCTGGACACCGGTCTGGGCGACCCGCAGCTCCTGGAGCAGTTCGGCCCATTGCCGGTCCGCCCGCTCGTCGGGCGTCTCGTGGCGCCCCGTGCCGGGGCCCCCGCCTGCGGGAGGTGGAGTGGAGGTCACCGTGGGACACCGTCCGGATGCGTGGAGTACGTGGGTCCACCGTACAACCTCGCCCACGATTGTCAGCGGCGTCGCGGTGTCCGGGACCTCAGCCTCCGGCGTTGTCGTCAGTTGTCGACGCTCCGCGTCGGCTCCCTCCGCCTTGGCTTCGAAGGCCCCCCGGACACCGCGCCTTCTCCCACCGCCAATCGTGGGCGAGGTCGTTAGGTCTTTCCGCCGAGATCCCGGTGGAGCCTCGACGGCCGGACCGGTCCCGCCTAGGCTTTCGAACACGGCATCGCGCGTCGGTCACCGGCCGGGTGAGGCGTGGAGGTGCCCGTGAGATGCCCGTTGGAGGCATTCCACAGTGTCTGTCGAGTTGAATCACACCATCGTCCACGCCCGGGACAAGCGCGAGTCCGCCGAGTTCCTGGCGGACATACTGGGCCTTGAGGTCGGCGAGGAATGGGGTCCGTTCATCCCGCTCGCCACCGCGAACGGGGTCACCCTGGACTTCGCGACCGTCCCCGAGGAATCGATCGCCATGCAGCACTACGCCTTCCTCGTCTCGGAGCCGGAGTTCGACACGGCGTACGCCCGCATCAAGGAGCTCGGGCTCACGTACTACGCCGATCCGCACCGGGAGCGCCCGGGCGAGATCAACCACAACGACGGCGGCCGGGGCGTCTACTTCCTCGATCCCTCCGGTCACGCGATGGAGCTCATCACACGCCCGTACGGAGGCTTCCCCTCGTAACGTCCGCGACGCCTCTCCCCCGTGGCACGCACGCGGTGCGTGGCACGTGCGGGGCGGATACGCGACCGGGGCCCGGTCGGGGGTCGTGCGACCCCGGCCGGGCCTTTCCGCATCGGTGGCGGCCGGCGCCGCGTGCCGCGTCCGCGGAGGGCACCCTCCCCGAAGGATCAGGCGACCGGCAGCAGCAGTTCGGGGCGGTCCCACATCACGGCGGGCGGGGCCGCCGCGCGGGTGCCGGTCCGCCGGGCGCCCATGCTCCGGTAGAAGCCCTCGGCCGGCGGGTGCGAGACGACGTGGACGCCGGTCAGGCCCGTGCGCCGCGCCTCGTCGCGCAGATGCCCGATGAGCAGCCGCCCGATGCCGAGGCCCTGGGCCTCGTCGGCGACGAACAGGAGGTCGAGCTCCGGCGGGTCGAGGATCAGCGCGTAGAAGCCGAGGACCCGGTCGTCGGCGTCGACGGCCGCGAAGACGCGATGGTTCTCGATGTAGTCGGCCCCGACCCGGTATCCGGCGACCATGGCGGCGTAGGGCCCCTCGTAGGCGCGGGAGGTCCTCACTATTCGGGTGAGCCGCCGGGCGTCCCGCGCGGTCGCGCGCCTGACGCGCACACCCTCCCGCGTTCCGCCATCCGGGCGCGTAATACCTGAATTCATGTACAGATCATTACATACTGGGCCGCGCCCGCCCCCGCCTCCGGGCCTCGCCCGGCGCACGGACGACGGGCTCAGGAGGGGCGGTGCGCCGCGCGCCACTCCTCGACCATGGCCTCGATGTCGAACGGTTCGAGGTTGAGCAGGGGCCCGGGCGGCGGCCTGCGGACGGCCGCCCGGATCTTCTCGTCGACCTCCGTCAGCAGGCGTCGCACCTCCGCCTCCGTCCGCGCCCGGGAGACGGCTTCCCGTACGTCCTCCGCCTCCTTGCGCAGCGCCAGCGCGGGCGGGAGCACCGACACCCCCTCCCGCCGCAGCTTCCGCTTGATCCACCAGTCCTCGTCGTAGGGAGCCGCGAGGCCGTCGATCGGCCGCCCGAATCCCGGCAACCGCGAGATGTCGTCGCGCTGTTCGGATTCGCGGATCTGCTTGTCGACCCAGGACTCGAAGCTCACGCCCGGGGGCTTGCGTTCGGTCAAGGCGACCCCTTCCGGAGGCGATGCGGTCCGGCACCTCTCACGATACCCACGGGACCGGCGCGCCTTTGCCCCCTCGCGCGCGGCGTGGCCGGTCGTGGCGCCGACGCCCGGGTTCGGTGCGCGCGCCCCCAGGGCGTGTTGCGAAAGTCCCGTCCGGCCCGTGACGCCCGGCGCGCAGCGCGCCGTCGAGCGACACCCGGTCGGGAGGGCGGTCCTTCCCGATCACGAGAACCAGATACGAGATACGCCGAGGGGGTATGAAGTCAGTCCGGGTGCGCGACCCTCGCCATCGGGTACCCGCGGCCCGCTCAGGCGGGGACGACCAGCCCGTCACGCAGCCGCTCCACCGCAGCCCGCGGAATCCTCAGGCCGTCGCGCACATAGCCGTCGAGTCCGCCCCAGCGCTCGTCCATGGCGTCGAGCGCCACGTCGAGGTAGCGGGGACGGACCTCGACGATCGCGGAAGCGATCTCCGGGTCGCCCCCGGCGTCGAGGAAGCTCCGCACATAGGGCGCGCAGGTTCCCCACGCGACGCGGTTCACGGCGAGGAACTCGGCCCGCGCCGCCTCGCGCGACGCGCCGAGCAGCATGAGGAGCAGCACGGCGGCCCAGCCGGTGCGGTCCTTGCCCGTCGTGCAGTGGAACAGCACCGGGCGGGCGCGGTCGTCGGCCGCCGTCTCCACGAAGGCCCGGTAGGCGGCGGACGCGCAGGGCGAGAGCACCATCCGCCGGTAGGACCCGGCGAACACCTCCTCCGCCTTCCCGTCCCCCAGCAGCCGGTCGGCCGCCGCCGGGTCGGCGAGCAGGGCACGCAGACGGGCGGGCGCGAGACCGGGGTTGTCACCGAGCACATCGGCGACGAACAACCGCGCGCCGGGCGGCAGCCGGTCGGGGGCCGCCGCGCGCTCGTCGGCGGTCCGCAGGTCGACCACGGTGCGGATGCCGAACGCGGCGACCGCCGTGTCGCGTTCGATGTCGAGTTCACCCAGCCCGCCGGAGCGCAGCACGGCACCGGGCCGGACGAACCGGTCGGGCCCCACGGCGATCCCGCCCAGGTCCCGCAGATTGACGACGGTGGACGCCGGGACGGCTCTGGCGGTCTCCACGATGGACTTCCCCTTCACCCGGCGCCTGTCAGAACGTGCGTCAGAAATAGTCATGTATGACCGTTTCCAACGTCGCACGCGGTCGGGGATTCGACAAAGGAAAACGCCGCAGGGGCGCCGATCGGGGAACGGCCGGGGCCGGGTCGTCCGTGCGGTGCACACCCGGGCCCCGGTCCCGTCACAGGGGGACGACGGTGACCTCGGTCGCCTTGACGACGGTCCACACGGACGTACCCTCGCCCAGCCCCAGCTCGCCCGCCGCCTCGGGGGTGATCTCCGCGACGAGGTCGGGCGCCTCGTCCGAGTCGACCACCAGCCGGATCCGGCTTCCCGTGGCGGTGAGTTCGCGCACCGTTCCGGGCCAGACGTTCCGGGGGCTTCCCCCGGGCCTGACGCGGTGCACGGACACCGCCTCCGGCGCGATGACCGCGAGGGCCGTCGTCCCCTCGGGAAGCGGGTCCGCGACGACCAGGCGGCCGCCGCCCGCGAGGCCGAGCGTGCCGTCGGCCGCCGCGGTGCCCGGCCAGGCGTTGCGGCCGAGCATCCGGGCGACCCAGGGCGAACGCGGATGCCGGGTCACCTCGGCCGGGGGCGCGTACTGGAGGGTGCGGCCCTCCTCCAGCACGAGCACCCGGTCGGCGAGCGACACCGCCTCGACGGGGTCGTGGGTGACGATCAGGCAGACGCCGCCGAACCCGGCGAGATGGGTGCGCAGGGTGTGGCGGACATGGGCCCGGGTGGTCTGGTCGAGCGCCGCGAGCGGCTCGTCGAGCAGCAGCAGCCGGGGGCGGGCGGCGAGGGCGCGGGCCAGTGCCACGCGCTGGGCCTGTCCTCCGGAGAGCTGGGCCGGTCTGCGGTGGGCGAGCCGGCCGACGCCCAGGCGGTCGAGCCACTGCTGGGCCTCGCGACGGGCGTCGCCCCGGGGGACGCCGCGGGCGCGGAGCCCGTACGCCGTGTTCGACAGCGCGGTCAGATGCGGGAAGAGGGCGCCGTCCTGCGGCACCCAGGCGACCTGACGGCGGTGCGGTGGCTGCGCGGTGACGTCGGCGGCACCGAGGCGCAGCACGGCCCGGGAGCGGCGGGTCAGGCCGAGGAGCGCGCGCAACAGGGTGGTCTTGCCCGCGCCGTTGGGCCCGACGACGGCGATCGTCGTGCCGGGACCGGCATCGAGGGTGAGCCGGTTGAAGCCGGTGACGTCGGCGTGCAGCGGGCAGTCCTCCCGCGGGGCCCGAACCGGAGCCGGGGCCGGGTGCTCCCGTCGGCCCGGGGCGCCGGGCGGAGTGCCCGGCGCCTCCGCACCGCGCGCGTCGTCGGGCAGGGGCGCGGGGGCGCGCCGGCGGTCGCGGGGCGTGCCGGTCCAGCGTCCGCGCAGGGCGACGAGTACGGCCATGGCGATGGCGAGGAGCAGGAGCGAGACCGAGGTGGCGGCCTCCGGGGAGTCCTGGAGGAGCAGGTACACCTGGAGGGGCAGGGTCTGCGTGGTGCCGGGCAGGTTGCCCGCGAACGTGATGGTCGCGCCGAACTCGCCCAGCGCCCGCGCCCAGGTGAGCGCGGCCCCGGCGGCGAGCCCGGGGGCGACCATCGGGAGCGTGACGGTCAGGAAGACCCGGATCGGTGAGGCCCCCAGGGAGGCCGCGGTCTCCTCGTACGCGGGCCGCAGACCGGCCAGTGCCCCTTCGAGGCTGATGACGAGGAACGGCATGGCGACGAAGGCCGCCGCGACCACCGCGCCCGAGGTGTGGAACGGCAGGGTGACACCGAACGTGCCCTCCAGCCAGGGCCCCAGCACACCCCGGCGGCCGAAGCCGAGGAGGAGCGCCACGCCTCCGACCGTGGGCGGCAGCACCATCGGCAGCAGGACCAGTGAGCGCACGAACCCCTTGCCGGGGAAGTCCACCCGCGCCAGCAGCCAGGCCAGCGGAACCCCGAGCAGCAGCGACAGGCCCAGGGCCCAGAACGAGACGAGCAGGGACAGCCCGAGCGCCTGGGTGACGCCCGGGGAGGTGAGATGGGTGCCGAGATCGGCCCAGGGGGTGCGGGCCAGGATGCCGATCAACGGGATCATCAGGAACGCGACGGCGAGCAGCGCGGGCAGCGCCAGGGCGACGGGGGTGCGCGCGCCGGAAGGGCGGCTGCGGAGGGCTCTCATCGGGGGTTCCCGGGGCGGTGTCGGCACGGATGCCGCCCGGTCCCCCGGACCGGGGGCGGGCGGGCGCCCGCGGATGCGAACGGCGTTGCGTACGGGCTACGGCTGCTGGAAGCCCGCGGCCCCGAGGATCTTCTGCGCCTCCGGTCCGCCGAGCCACTTCACGAATGCCGCGGCGGCGTCGGCATGCGCGGACTGGCGCAGCGTGGCGGCCGGATAGGAGGCGACGGCGTTCTGCGCGTCGGGGATGTCGACGGCGTCGACCTTGTCGGTGGCCGACTCGGCGTCCGTCCCGTAGACGATGCCCGCGTCCGCCTCGCCGAGTTCGACCTTGCTGAGCACGGCACGGACGTTGGGTTCCTGGGAGACCGGCCGGACGTGGAGCTTCTGGGCGTCGAGGACCTGCTTGCCGTAGCGGCCGACCGGGACCTCGGGAGCGGCCAGGACCACCTTGAGGTCCTTCCTGGTCAGGTCCTTCAGTCCGGTGATCTCCTCCGGGTTGCCCTCCGCGGTGGCGATGACGAGGCGGTTCTTCGCGATGACGGTGGGGGTGCCGGTGTCGGACTTCAGCCCGTCCATCGTCTTGGTGTCGGCGGTGACCAGGGCGTCGGCGGGGGCTCCCTGCCGTACCTGGGCGGCGAGTTCCTGGGATCCGGCGAAGGAGAACGTCACCTTCGTACCGGGGTGCGCCCTCTCGTACGCGGCGCCCGCGGTCTTGAACACATCGGTGAGCGACGCCGCGGCGAGGACCGTCAGCCGGGCGCCGGGGGCCGTCGTCGGCGTACCCGCGGCGTCCTTCTCGTCGTCGGCGCCGCAGGCGGCGAGCGGGACCAGCAGCGCGGCGGTCACGAGCGCGGCGGCGCGGCGCCGGGTGAAGGGGGTCGTCATGATGGGGCCGGGCTCCTCGGGGGTCGTGCGCGTCGCGGACGAGGCGCGGTCAGACACGGTCGATGTGCACGTTGGTGGACTTCACGCGGGCGGTGGCCCGCATGCCGACCTCCAGTCCGAGTTCCTCGACGGCTTCGCGGGTGAGCAGGGACACCAGCCGGTGCGGACCCGCCTGGATCTCGACCTGGGCGGCGATGTCGCCGAGTTTCACCGCGGTGACGATGCCGGGGAAGGCGTTGCGCGCCGTCGTGTACGAGGGTTCGTCGTCGCCCCCGCCGCTCTGGCCGGTCTCGACGGCGAGCGCGGCCAGATCGCGGCCCGCGATGAGCCGTCGGCCGTTCTCGTCGCGGTGGGTCGCGACCCTTCCGGCGTCCGCCCAGCGGCGGGCCGTGTCGGGGCTCACCCCCAGCAGGCGCGCCGCCTGCCCGATCGTGTAGGACTGCATGTGCGCCAAGATATTCACATTTACCTTGCATTTACAATTCGTATGGCCGATTCATGGCGCAGATGTCGGCCGACCCGCGCGCGGCGGCGAGAGGTGCGGGGCGACCAGGCGGCGGGCGGCACACCGGCGACCACGCCGACGGCCGAGTCACCGACCGGCGACCTGGCGACCGGTGACGGGCCGTGCATGCCGTGGTACCGGCCGCGCATGTCGTGGTACGGTGCGTTCGGCACATGTGTCATGCCTCACTCCGAGGCCCCCTGTGCCGCCCCCCTCTTCTTCAGGCTGCCGCTCCCGCCCTTCTCCGGTCGGCGGTCCAGCTCTCCCGCACCACTTTCTCCAGTCCGGTTCGGGCTTCCCCGTGCCGGACTTCTCCGCCCGTCGACCGGGGCGTGATCCCGTCCGTCCCCGATGTCGTCCGGGCCCCTTCATCCGTCCTGCCCGCGAAAGGACCACCCCCATGACGAGCACCCTCGAACTCCCCCTCGCCCAAGGGGAGTTGCCCAGCGAAGCCATCGGCATCCTGGACATCACTCACCAGGGCCGCGGCACTCTGCGCACCCGGGCCGACCGCCCCTCCCCCGGCGACGTGCAGGTCTCCGCCGCCCTGATCCACCGTCATGCCCTGCGCCGCGGCGACCTGGTGGAGGGCGTCTGCGACCAGCCCCGCGTCCTGTCCGACGTGGTACGCGTCGACGGCCGCTCCCCCGAAGCGCTGCGGGAGCGGCCCCACTTCCGCGATCTCACACCGATCCACCCGCGGCGGCGGCTGCGCCTGGAGACGCCCTCGGGCGGTCCGGCGACCCGGCTCGTCGATCTCGTCTCGCCCGTCGGCAAGGGGCAGCGCGGTCTCGTGGTGGCGCCGCCCAGGGCCGGCAAGACGGTGCTGCTGCGGCAGTTGGCCGAGGCCGTCGCCACGAACCATCCCGAATGCCGTCTGATGGTGGTGCTGATCGACGAACGCCCCGAAGAGGTGACGGACATGCGCAGGTCCGTGCGGGGCGAGGTGCTCGCCTCGACCTTCGACCGGCCCGCGCGGGAGCACATCGCGCTCGCCGACCTCGCGATCGAACGCGCCAAACGCCTGGTCGAGCGGGGCGAGGACGTCGTCGTCCTGCTGGACTCCCTGACCCGGCTGTGCCGCGCCCACAACAACGCGTCCGCGGCGGGCGGACGCACTCTCAGCGGCGGCGTCGACGCGGCTGCCCCGCTCGGCCCCAAGCGGCTCTTCGGTGCGGCGCGCCTCACCGAGGAGGGCGGCTCCCTCACCATTCTGGCCACCGCGCTGGTGGAGACCGGCTCGCGCGCCGACGACTACTTCTTCGAGGAGCTGAAGGGCACCGGCAACATGGAGCTCCGGCTGGACCGGGCGCTGGCCGACCGGCGCGTCCATCCGGCCGTCGACCTCCAGGCGTCCGGCACCCGCCGTGAGGAACTCCTCGTGCCGGCCGTGGAGTTGCGGGCCATGCGCCGGCTGCGGCGCGCACTGCTCACCAGGAAGGACCCGCGGGCGGCGCTCGAGACACTGCTCGACCGGCTGCGGCGCACCCCCGACAACGCCGCGTTCCTGCGCACGGTCCATCTCACCGTTCCGGATGCCTGAGGCCGGGTCCCCTTTCCGGTACACACCGGTCCGGCCGGTGGCGCGACCGACCGGACCCGCAAACGGAGGCGTCATGCGAGGAGTTCAGGTGGCGGTGTGCAACGAGGCGGTGTACTCGCGTACCTGAGTCGGTGTCAGGTAGGCGGTTGTGTACTCGAAGTCGCGCAGCCTGGCCGGGTTGCGGGACTGGAAACCGGTGCGGACGAAGTCGTCGCCCGCGACGGCGTTCAGCATCCAGTTCGTCATCACACGTACCTTGGCGACGTTGGTCCGCAGCGCCGCCCAGTGGTATCCGCGGGCGACGGCCTGCGCGGTGACGCCGTGCAGTTCGACGCCGAGGGGCTTGGAGACCGCGTCCTTGCCGCCGAGGTCAACGACCAGACCGAGGTCCCTGTGCACATACGGCTTCAGCGGCTGGTGCCGCAGCGTGGCGATGAGGTTGTCGGCGAGCGTGCGGCCCTGGCGCGAGGCGTGCTGGGCGGTGGGCGGGCACACCGCCCCGTCGCCCTTGCTCAGGTCCGGTACGGCCGCGGCGTCGCCGAGCGCGAAGACGCCGTCGAAGCCCGGCAGGCGCATCTCGGGGGTCACCGCCAGCCGGCCGCGCACCGTCTCCGCCCCGAAGGTGGACACCAACGGGCTCGCGGCGACGCCCGCCGTCCAGATCAGCGTCCGGCAGGGCACGACCCGGCCGTCGGTGAAGGTCACGTGCTCGGGACCGGCCTCGGCGATCGAGACGCCGAGCGAGACCTCTATGCCGCGTGCGCGCAGCATCTCCAGGGCGCTGCGGCCGAGCTTGTCCCCGAGTTCGGGCATGAGCTTCGGGGCGATGTCGACGAGGTGCCACTTGATGAGTCCCGGGTCGAGCCGGGGGTAGTGCCTGACCGCGTTGGTGGTCAGGCGCTGGAGGCAGGCCGCCGTCTCGGTGCCCGCGTATCCGCCGCCGACCACCACGAACTGGAGGCGCGAGGCCCGCTCGTCCTCGTCGGGGCTGGCGTCCGCGAGATCGAGCTGGGCGATCACGTGGTCCCGGACATACGCGGCCTCGGCGAGCGACTTCATGCCACGGGCGTGATCGAGGAGTCCAGGGATGTCGAAGGTGCGGGTGACGCTTCCGGGGCACAGGACGATGTAGTCGTAGGGCTCGTAGACGATCTCGTCGGTGATCTTGCGGATGACGCAGATCTTCGCCTTGGGGTCCACGCCGATGCCGCCTCCCGGGATGATCCGGGTGCGGTGCTTGCGGCTGCGGCGCAGCGACACCGCGACGGACTGCGGGGTGAGCACACCGGCCGCCACATGGGGCAGAAGAGGGAGGTAGAGCTGGTACGAGAACGGGGTGACGAGCGCGATCTCCGCCTCGCCCGGTATGAGTCTGCGCTCCAGGCGGCGTACGCACTCCACGCCGGCGAATCCGGCGCCGACAACGAGAATCCTGGGTCGTGCCACAGTGTTCGTCCCTCCTCGGGCATGCGCGGTCGTCCGTTCGCCGGCCCCGTCGCACGCACCCGTCCTCTCCCATCTTCACGAGCCGCGTGCGAATTCGCCTGTCGGGGACGACGGAGGGCCGATGCGGTCGCGCCGCCGGTCCGGGCCGCTCACCGGGCCGGGGCCGCGTTCACGACCGGTCCCCCGGCGGCATCGGGAGCGTCCCGGGAAGGTTCAGGGCTTCGTCGAGTGCGCGGAGCGAGGGGTGGTGCAGGTCGAAGGCCGGGGACTCGGAGCGGATCCGCGGCATCGTGTGGAAGTTGTGCCGGGGTGGCGGGCAGGAGGTCGCCCACTCCAGGGAACGGCCGTGGCCCCACGGGTCGTCGACACCCACGTTCCTGCCGTACCTGGCGGTCTTCCACACGTTGTAGAAGAACGGCAGCATCGACAGACCGAGCAGGAACGAGGCGATCGTCGAGACCGTGTTCAGCGCGGTGAAGCCGTCGGCGGCGAGGTAGTCCGCGTAACGACGCGGCATGCCCTCGGCACCCAGCCAGTGCTGCACCAGGAACGTGCCGTGGAAGCCCACGAACAGCGTCCAGAACGTGATCCTGCCGAGCCGCTCGTCCAGCATCTTGCCGGTGAACTTCGGCCACCAGAAGTGGAATCCGGCGAACATCGCGAAGACCACGGTGCCGAACACGACGTAGTGGAAGTGCGCGACGACGAAGTAGGTGTCCGAGACCTGGAAGTCCAGCGGGGGCGACGCCAGGATCACACCGGTCAGACCACCGAAGAGGAAGGTGACCAGGAATCCGACGGACCAGAGCATCGGGGTCTCGAAGGACAACGACCCCTTCCACATCGTGCCGATCCAGTTGAAGAACTTCACCCCGGTGGGTACCGCGATGAGGAACGTCATGAAGGAGAAGAACGGCAGCAGCACACCGCCGGTCACGAACATGTGGTGCGCCCACACGGTCGCCGACAGCCCGGCGATGGCGATGGTGGCGCTGATCAGGCCGATGTAGCCGAAGACCGGTTTGCGGCTGAACACCGGGATGATCTCGGTGACGATCCCGAAGAACGGCAGGGCGATGATGTACACCTCCGGATGGCCGAAGAACCAGAAGAGGTGCTGCCAGAGCAGTGCCCCGCCATTGGCCGGGTCGAAGACGTGCGCGCCGAACTTCCGGTCCGCCTCCAGCACCAGCAGGGACGCCGCGAGGACCGGGAAGGCCAGCAGGACCAGCACCGCCGTCAGCAGGACGTTCCAGACGAAGATCGGCATGCGGAACATGGTCATGCCGGGTGCGCGCATGCAGATGATCGTGGTGATGAAGTTGACCGAGCCGAGGATCGTACCGAACCCGGAGAGCGCCAGGCCCATGATCCACATGTCGGCGCCGACTCCTGGCGAACGGACCGCGTCGGAGAGCGGGGAGTAGGCGAACCATCCGAAGTCGGCCGCGCCCTGCGGGGTGAGGAAGCCGCCGATCACGATCAGCGAGCCGAACAGGTACGCCCAGTAGGCGAACATGTTCAGCCGTGGGAACGCCACGTCGGGGGCGCCGATCTGCAACGGCATGATCCAGTTCGTGAATCCGGCGAACAGCGGGGTCGCGAACATCAGCAGCATGATCGTGCCGTGGATCGTGAACGCCTGGTTGAACTGCTCGGGCGAGAGGACCTGGATGCCCGGCCGGGCCAGTTCGGCGCGCATGACCAGGGCCAGCACCCCGCCGACGAGGAAAAACGCGAACGATGTGACCAGGTAGAGCGTGCCGATCGTCTTGTGGTCGGTGGTGGTCAGCCATCTGACGACGACGTTCCCGGGCTCCTTCGCGCGGACCGGAAGCTCGTCCGCGTACGCCTCCCCCTCGTCGGCGGCCCCCGATGTGCCCGTCGTCGTCACTGGGCCCTCCTTCGGTCGTCGTTCGCGGGTGGACCGCGCGCCCGGCCGGGGCGCCTTCTCCACCGGGCCGGCCGCCGGACCGCTCCCACGTGCGTCACACCGGATCCCGGATGCAGCAAACCAGCCACGGGGCCGCCGGGGGTGGCCCGGCACCCGCCCTGGCACGACTTTCACCCGTCAGGGCGGCCGCGGACACGCCGGTGCGCACGGCGGACGCCCGGACCGGCGGCCGGCCCGGGCGTCACGGACGACGGTTCAGGCCAGCCCGCCCGTCGCACGCAGGTTCTGGCCCGTGACCCACCGGGCGTCGGGTCCGACCAGGAAGGCGACCACGTCGGCCACGTCCGCGGGTTCGCCCAGCCGACCGAGCGGGGTCATGGCGACCACCGTCTCGAGGGCCTCCGGCTGGTTGGCGGTGCGCAGCATCACGGTGTCGGTGGCGCCGGGCGAGACGGTGTTGACCGTGATGCCCCGTGCCCCGAGCTCGTGGGCCGCCACGGCGGTGAGCTGTTCGACGGCGCCCTTGCTCGCGGCGTACGCGGCGATGCCGGGCCCCGGGCGCACGGTGTTCGCGGTGGAGATGTTCACGATCCGGCCGCCGTCGCGCATCCTCCGGGCGGCGTGACGGATCGTCATGAAGACCGCTCTGGTGTTGACGGCCATCGCGTGGTCGAACACGTCCGGGTCGGTGTCGGCGATGAAGGACGGGGCGGGGCACAGGGCGGCGTTGTTCACCAGGACGTCCAGGGTGCCCAGCTTCTCCTCCGCCGTCTCCATCAGCTTCCCCGGTCCGTCGGGGTCGGCGAGATCGGCCCGGACGGCGTGGGCCGTGCCGCCGCCGTCCCGCACGGTGCGGACGACGTCGGCGGCCGCGTCGTCGCTCGTGGCGTAGTTGAAGACGACATGTGCGCCGTCGCGGCACAGCCGCTCGACGATCGCGCGGCCGATGCCCCGCGATCCTCCGGTGACCACCGCGTTCCTGCCTGTCAGCACGGTCCCTCCTTCTCCGGGCCCGGTCGGTCCCGGGTGTCCGAACCTATCGAGGCAGCGGCCCGGCCGTGCACGGTTGCGCGAAGAACGCCCGGCCGGGCACGGCACGGTGGGCGCGGCACCGCGGCCGGACACAAGACCGCCCCGGCCGGGCGTGGTGCCGGCCGGGGCGGGAGGGGCGGGGCGCCGGGAAGGGGCGCCCCGACCGCCGCTGCTCCGTCAGCCGAGGGAGGCGATGGCCTGCGTGAACGTCGCCGAGGGGCGCATCACGGCCGACGCCTTGGCCGGGTCGGGCTGGTAGTAGCCGCCGATCTCGGCCGGCGAACCCTGCACCGCGATCAGCTCGTCGACGATGGTCCGCTCCTGCTCGGCCAGCGTCTTCGCCAGACCGGAGAACGCCTGCGCGAGGTGTGCGTCGTCGGTCTGCCGTGCCAGCTCCTGGGCCCAGTACAGGGCCAGGTAGAAGTGGCTGCCGCGGTTGTCGATGCCGCCGAGCCTGCGGCTGGGCGACTTGTCCTCGTTGAGGAAGGTGCCGGTCGCGCGGTCGAGCGTGTCCGCGAGGACCTGCGCGCGCGTGTTGCCGGTGGTCGTCGCCAGGTGCTCGAAGCTGGCCGCGAGCGCGAAGAACTCGCCCAGGCTGTCCCAGCGCAGGTAGTTCTCCTTGACGAGCTGCTGGACGTGCTTCGGTGCGGAACCGCCCGCGCCGGTCTCGAAGAGGCCGCCGCCGTTCATGAGCGGGACGACGGAGAGCATCTTCGCGCTCGTGCCCAGCTCCAGGATCGGGAACAGGTCCGTCAGGTAGTCGCGCAGCACGTTGCCGGTGACGGAGATGGTGTCCTCGCCGCGGCGGATGCGCTCCAGCGAGAACGCGGTCGCCTTCTCGGGCGACATGATCTCGATCCGCAGACCGTCGGTGTCGTGGTCGGCGAGGTACTTCCTGACCTTGGCGATCAGCTGCGCGTCGTGGGCGCGGTCCTCGTCGAGCCAGAACACGGCCGGGGCACCGGTGGCGCGGGCCCGGGTGACGGCGAGCTTGACCCAGTCCTGGATCGGCAGGTCCTTGGCCTGGCACATGCGGAAGATGTCGCCCGCGCCGACCGCCTGCTCCAGCACGACGTCGCCCTTGCCGTCGACGACCCGCACCGTGCCGGTGGTGGGGATCTCGAAGGTCTTGTCGTGGCTGCCGTACTCCTCGGCCTTCTGCGCCATCAGGCCGACGTTGGGCACCGAGCCCATGGTCGACGGGTCGAAGGCGCCGTGGGCGCGGCAGTCGTCGATGACGACCTGGTAGACGCCCGCGTAGCTGCTGTCGGGGAGCACCGCGAGGGTGTCGGCCTCCTGGCCGTCCGGGCCCCACATGTGGCCGGAGGTGCGGATCATGGCCGGCATGGAGGCGTCGACGATGACGTCGCTGGGCACGTGGAGGTTGGTGATGCCCTTGTCCGAGTCGACCATGGCCAGGGCGGGGCCCTCGGCGAGCTCGGCCTCGAAGGACGCCTTGATCTCGGCACCGAGGTGCGGCACGGACTCCAGGCCGTTCAGGATGGCGCCCAGGCCGTCGTTCGGGGAGAGCCCGGCGGCGACGAGCGCCTGGCCGTACTTGGCGAAGGTGTTCGGGAAGAAGGCGCGGACCACGTGGCCGAAGATGATCGGGTCGGAGACCTTCATCATGGTGGCCTTGAGGTGGACGGAGAAGAGCACGCCCTCCTCCTTGGCCCGGGCGACCTGCGCGGCGAGGAACTCGCGCAGGGCCGCGACGCGCATGACCGCCGCGTCGACGACCTCGCCCGCGAGCACCGGCACCGACTCGCGCAGCACCGTCGTGCTGCCGTCGTCGCCCACGAGCTCGATGCGCAGAGAACCGTCCTCGGCGACGACGGTCGACTTCTCGGTGGAGCGGAAGTCGTCGACGCCCATGGTGGCGACGTTCGTCTTCGAGTCGGACGACCAGGAGCCCATGCGGTGCGGGTGCGCCTTGGCGTAGTTCTTCACCGAGGCGGGGGCGCGGCGGTCGGAGTTGCCCTCGCGCAGCACCGGGTTCACCGCGCTGCCCTTGACCTTGTCGTAGCGGGCGCGGACGTCCTTGTCCTCGTCGGTCTGCGGGTCGTCCGGGTAGTCCGGGAGCGCGTAGCCCTGCGCCTGGAGCTCGGCGATGGCGGCCTTCAGCTGCGGGATCGAGGCCGAGATGTTCGGCAGCTTGATGATGTTGGCCTCGGGCTTCTTGGCCAGCGCGCCCAGCTCGGCGAGTGCGTCGGCGATGCGCTGCTCCTCCTTCAGACGCTCGGGGAAGGAGGCGATGATGCGCCCGGCCAGGGAGATGTCCCGGCTCTCGACGTCGACCCCGGCCGTCGAGGCGTACGCCTGGACGATGGGCAGGAACGAATACGTCGCCAGGGCCGGGGCCTCGTCGGTGTGTGTATAGATGATGGTCGAGTCAGTCACCCTCTGCTCCGCTCCACGTCTGCAACATTGCTTGACATCAAGATATCTCGTGACGGCAGCCGACTCGACAGGGCCCTGCCCCCGCTCCGGCAGGACCCCGTCCCCGTCCGGTGCGCGGGCTCCCGGTCAGGGGCGCCCCGCGGCCGGGACCTCCTCACCGGCCGGTACGGGACCCGGCGCGGTGCCGTATCCGAACGGGCTCCCGCCCAGCTGCTCGCGGTGGTGCGGGGTCAGCCAGCCCGACAGGTCGGGTCCGGCGGGCACGATGCCGGTGGGGTTGATACCGGTGTGCACCCGGTAGTAGTGCCGCTTGATGTGGTCGAAGTCGACGGTGTCGCCGAAGCCGGGCGTCTGGTACAGGTCCCTGGCGTACGCCCACAGCACCGGGTCCTCGGCCAGCTTCGACCGGTTGCACTTGAAGTGGCCGTGGTAGACGGCGTCGAAGCGGACCAGGGTGGTGAACAGCCTGATGTCCGCCTCCGTGATGAAGTCGCCGACGAGGTAGCGCCGGTCCGCGAGGCGCTCGGAGACCAGGTCGAGGCGGCGGAAGACGTCCTGGTAGGCGTCCTCGTACTCGGACTGTCCGGAGGCGAACCCGGCGCGGTAGACGCCGTTGTTCACATCGCGGTAGATGCCCTCCATGACCTCGTCGATCTCCTCGCGCAGGCCCTCGGGGTACAGGTCGGGGGCGCCCGGACGGTGCAGTGTGGTCCACTCGGTCGCGAGGTCCAGGGTGATCTGCTGGAAGTCGTTGGTGACGAGTCGGCCGCTGGGCACGTCGACGATCGCGGGCACGCTGACCCCGCCGGAGTAGCCGGGCTCCCGTGCCTCGTACGCCTCGCTCAGGTACGCGATGCCGAGCACCGGGTCCCGGCCGCCCTCGTCCAGCGTGAAGCGCCAGCTGCGGTCGTCCTGGAGGGGGTCGGCGACGGCCAGCGACAGGACGCTCTCCAGACCGAGGAGCCGCCGGGAGATCAGGGCGCGGCTCGCCCACGGGCAGGCACGGCTGACGACGAGCCGGTAGCGGCCGGCCTCGACGGGCCACTCGCCCCGGCCGTCGGCGGCGATGCGGTCGGCGAAGTGGCTCCGGGACCGTTTGAAGGGCTTGTGCCCGTACGCCTCGTTGCCGACGACCGCCGGGCCGGTGTCCCCGGCGCCCTCGGGGCCCGTCGGCCTGTTGTCGCTCATCGCGTTCTCCCTGCGTTCATGGCGTTCTGTCTGCGTGGGTGTGGGTGACGGTTCGTGGGGTGCGGCCCCGGCCGCGGCGTTCTCCGCGCACGTCCGCCAGACCGACGAGCAGGGCGAGCACGACGAAGGCGACCGCCACGACCAGGCCGTGGTCGTAGGCGGTGGCCCAGTCGGCCTGGCCCAGCTGGGCGAAGAACACCGAGCCGACCGCGGCGATCCCGACCGCCGATCCGACCCGCTGCCCGGTCTGGAGGGCGCCGCCCGCGCTGCCCGCCGTGGCCACCGGCACCTCGGAGAGGGTCAGCGTCTGGTTGGGCGCGACGACCAGACCGCTGCCCAGACCGGCCAGGAGCAGCGGGGCGGCCATCGCCCATCCCGCGCCCCGCCCCGGCACCAGGTGCACGGCGAGCGCGGCGCCCGCCAGTCCGACGACCACCGCGGTGAGCCCGGCGACCACGAGGGGGCGTCCGAAGCGGTGGACGAGCCGGCCGCCCGGACTCGCCGCGACGGCCGAACCCAGCGCGAACGGCGTGATGGCGAGCCCCGCCTGCAGGGCGCTGTAGTGCAGTCCGTTCTGCAGGTAGAGCGTGGTGACGAAGAAGATCGAGGTGAATCCGCCGAAGTACACCAGAGCCAGCAGACAGCCGAGCCAGTACGAGCGGACCCGGAAGAGCGACAGGTCGATGACCGGGCGCGTGGCCCGTGTGGCGCACCGGGACTCCCACCCGACGAAGGCCGCGAGCAGCACCACGGCCGGCATCAGCAGCAGCCACTTGCGGTCCCCCGGCCACTGCTGGGCCTGGACGAAGGGCAGCAGCAGGGCCAGTACGCCGGTGCCGAGCAGCAGGACCCCGAGCGGGTCGAGGTCGCGCAGGCGCACCGGGCCCGCCGACGGGGTGTCCGGGAGCAGGCGCCTGGCGAGCAGCAGGCAGAGGGCGCCGAGCGGCAGGTTGACGTAGAACACCCAGCGCCAGCCCTCGTGGGCACCGGCCGCCTGGATCAGCAGCCCGCCCGACAGCGGGCCGACGGCGGTGGAGACGCCCACCACCGTGCCGAACATGCCGAAGGCCCGGCCGCGCTCCTGGCCGGAGAACATCTGCTGGATCAGCGCGGAGATCTGTGGCGAGATCATGCCGCCGGCGAGGCCCTGGACCAGGCGGGCGACCACCAGCCAGAGGCTGGACTGGGCGGCGCCGCAGGCCGCCGAGGCGAGCGTGAACAGAGCCAGACCGGCCATGAACACGGTTCGGCGCCCCCGCGCGTCACCGAGGCGTCCGGCGGGGATCAGGAACAGTCCGAAGGCGAGCGCATAGCCGGAGAGGACCCATTGGAGGTCGGACTCCGGGGTGCGCAGCCCGGACCGGATCGACGGCAGGGCGACATTGACGATGGACACGTCCAGCAGGGTCATGAACCCCGCGATCAGACACACCGCCAGCGCCCGCCAGCGGCGCGGGTCGGGGGTCCCGGAGGCGTGGGCGGAACGCGCGCCCCGCCCCGCGGCACCCCGGTGAGCAGCGCTCTCTGCCATGGCTCGCACCCTAAGCGCTGTCCCGCGATCCGTGGTGGATCAGCGCGCGGCGTCGGACGCGGTGCGTCGCGGGGCGGAGCGGCGCTCGCGTACCGGACGTGTACGGGCGCTTTTGGCGGCGCGGTCGTGCGGGGTCCCGGCAGCGCGGTCAGGTGTCGCGGCCGTCGTCACGCGCCCGTCGCGGACGACGGGGACGGCCCGGTGACCGCGGGCCTGGACGGGACGGATGGCCGTTTCCGAGCGGGGTCGGCCCGTGAGAGGGGACCCTGCGTCGCAGCCCATGGGACGGGGGACGTGCCTCGAAGCGGGCCGGGGACGCGGCGACTGTCCGACGCCCGACGCCCGGAGGAGGCGGATACGGCCTGCTCCTCCGCCACCCCGTGTCCGCCTCAGGATCCGGTGCCGGGCGCCGGTGCCGGGCGGCGCCCGGAATCCCGCGTGTACACCCGGAGACGCGCATGTCATGGACACGAAATGCGGAGGAACGGCGGCCGCGGCAGGCGCCGACACACAATCCGCCCGCCCTTTGCGCCGATCCCGGAAATGCGGGATCGGTTCGCCGCCCGCGCCCGGACGACCGTCACCGGGCGAAATCCGGTCGCGCTCGCGCGCCGGGACCCCCGACCGGCCGATCCGTACGCCCGAGCGGCGGGGCGGCATCCCGCCCGGCGGGCGCGCACGGCCTGTTCACGGGCCGATCGCACACTCCCGCCGGGGAGATCCGCGAACGGTCCCGCCATTCCGGCGGCGCCGCACGGAGGGTCATCCCGCACATCCCGGACAGTCGACTTCAGGCCAAAATCAAAAAGGAACGTTTGTAACGAGCGCATTGCCTGGCTCAGGCCCGATCTGGCACGATCCCCCGTAGTCGTAGCCAAAAACGATCAGGGGGATACATGGGACAGGCCATCCACCTCGTCGGATATTCCGGGATCGCAAAAGGTCTGCCTCGATGTCCGGGGGCCGGATCGTGATACCGCCGAAATCGGATGCCGACGTCACAAAGCTCCATGTGGGAGTTCTCGGCCCAGTGATGGCGTGGCGCAATTGGCGTGAACTCCCTCTAGGACCGCCGAAGCAGAAGGCGCTGTTCACCGTTCTCGTCATGAAAGCCGGAATGGCCGTCGAACGCGAGGAACTGGTCGAGGCCGTCTGGGGGAGCGACGCGCCGCGCACGGCCGACAGCAGCGTCCACAAATACGTGGCGGCGCTCCGGCAGACCCTGGAACCCGGGCGCCGGCCGCGCGGCGACGGCAGCCTCCTCGTCTCGGGGGCCCCGTCCACCTACCGGCTGTGCCTGGCGGACGGCGTGCTCGACGCCAGCCTGTTCGCCCGGCGCGTGGAACACGCCCAGCAGCTGCGGGCCGACGGCAGGTTCGACCAGGCGCTGCGGGCGCTCGCCGAGGCGCAGCGGCTGTGGCGGGGCAACGCGGTCGGCGGGGCTCCCGGGCCCGTCCCGCAGATCTGGCGCGCCAGCCTGGAGGAGCACCGGGTCGCCGCCGCCGAACTGCGGATAGAGATCCTGCTGATGATGGGCCGCAACGAGGACGCCGTCGCGGAACTCCGCATCCTGGTGGGCGAGAACCCGCTGCGCGAGCACCTGAGCGAACTCCTGATGGCCGCTCTGTACGGCTGCGCGCGCCAGGCCGAGGCGCTCGACGTGTTCCTGCGGGTCCGCCGCACGCTGCGCGAGGAGCTCGGCGTCGAGCCCGGATCCCGGCTGCACCGCTGCTACCAGCAGATCCTCCGCGGCGAACTCGCCCCGCCGGACGTCGTCTGCGCGGCCCACGCCGGACATGTAGAGAACGTCCAGAGCGCGTCCAGAAGCACTGCCGATACTTGAACGCGACCGCGGTGACCATGTGACTTCTCACGAACGGGGGCTCTGCGCGTGCGGCAAGAACCGCAACGGCTCAACATCTCCCACGCTGCCACGACGAGACGTACGTCGCTGATTCTGCCCGCGCGCATGCCGCTCGAGGAGTGGAAGCGCCTGGGCCAGCAGATCTTCCTCATCACCGATTCGTCGGCCTGGTGGCTGGGCGACTGGCTCGTGTACGGGCAGGAGACCTTTCCGGACCGTTACAGGCGGGCCGTCCGGGAAACGTCCCTGGATTACCAGACCCTGCGCAATTACGCATGGGTCGCCCGCAATATCCGCCCCGGCCGACGGCGTTCCGGGCTGAGTTTTCAGCACCACGCAGAAGTCGTCGCACTTCCCGAGGACGAGCAGGACTCCTGGCTCGGCAGGGCGGAGGAACAGCACTGGTCCCGCAATCAGCTGCGGAGCGCGGTACGGAGCGCGCGTGCGCTGCCCGCCGCGCACCGGGGGGCCGCGCCGGTAGGCATCCAGATGACCGTGGCGCCCGAGAGGCAGCGGCTCTGGCAGGGCGCCGCCAACCGGCGCCAGTGCGACCTCCTGGAGTGGATCGCCCTCACCCTCGACGAGGCGGCACAGGTCGAGGGCAGCGGGGACCTCTCCGTGATGCAGTAGTGCGCGACGGACACGTCCGGGGCGGCCGTCGGCCGCCCCGGACGTGCGTCACGGGACCAAGGGCTGTCCCGTAATCCCTGGCGGGCACGCGACGACAGCTGCTTCCCCGAGCTCTCGGCTGCGCTCGAGCAGGGGAGGCCCCACTCCTCGCCGCGTTGTCGGAACGCCCTCATACGTCCCGTATGCGGGCGCCCCTCCGCCTTGCGATGCACCACATCCGACGCCGCGCGCCGATCCACCACGGATTACGGGACAGCCCTCAGTCTCAGGGGCAGGGAGGAGATGCCCCAGGTGAAGTTGGACGCGTTGTACCTCGGCTCGCCGAGCAGTTCCATCCGGTCGACGAGGGCGGTCAGTCCGGTGAGGAACGCGTTCAGCTCCATCCGGGCCAGCCGCGCGCCCAGGCACAGGTGGCGGCCCGCGCCGAAGCTGATGTGCCGGTTGGGCGAGCGGGTCACGTCGAAGCGGTCGGCACGCGGGAACACGGTCTCGTCGCGGTTGGCCGACACGTTCCACAGCGTCACCCGGTCGCCGACGCCGATCCTGACGCCGCCGACCGTGGTGGGCCGCAACGCCGTGCGCATCGCGTGCACCCCGGGCACGGTCCACCGCAGGACCTCCTCGACGGCCGCCGGGACCGCGGCGGGTCCCCCCGCGCGCAGCACCGTCCACTGGTCGGGGTTCTCGATCAGCGCGAGCACGCCGCCCGCCGACGAGTAGCGCGTGGTCTCGTTCGCGCCCGCCAGCACCCCGTTGCAGTTGAACACGATCTCCTCGTCGGTGAGCGGCCGTTCCTCCCCCGGCACGTCCGTCGCCCTGCGGTCGTGCGCGACGCGGCTGACGAAGTCGGTCCCCGGGTTCTTCCGGCGGTCGGCCAGCAGTTCGGTGAAGTACAGGAAGATCTCGCCGTGCGCCGCCCGGCGGGTCTCCTCGTCGGCGCCCTCGAACGCCTCCGTGGTGATGTCCCCGACCCATTCCCAGTCGGCGCGCGGGATGTCCATCAGCGAACACACCACATGGTTCGGGATCTTCTTGGCCGCGTCGAGGAAGTCGAGCTCGCCCGCCTCGACCGCCTCGGTCAGCACGTCGTGCACCACACGCCGCACCAGATGCCCGATCGTCTCCAGCTCCGCCTGGGCGAACATCTTCCCCAGGACGCGCTTGAGGTGGGTGTGGTCGGGAGGGTCCGAGACGATCAGCATGCGCTGCGCGACCGCCGACACCGCCTCGGCGTCGCTGTCGAGCCGCATGCCGTACCGCGAACTGAAGTTCTCCTGGTCGCCGTACACGCCGACGATGTCCTCGTACCGGCTGACGACCCAGAACCCGGGCCCGTCGGGCTCGGCGTGACGGTGCACCGGGTCGTTCACCCGGAGCCACGCCAGCACCGGCCAGAATTCGCCCCGTTCGAAGAGCGAGGGGTCCAGCAGGTCGACCTTCACATCAGCCTCCGCTCGTCCGCCGCAGCCGCCGTGCCCCGGCCACGCCGTGCGCGGCCAGTTCCCGCAACGCGGGTACGACGAGTCCGGCCCGTTCCGCCGTGAAGTAGTGGCCGCCGGGGAACTGGCGGCGGCGGAAGTCCGCCGCCGTCCGGTGCCGCCAGCCGGCCAGGTGATCCGCGGTGACGGTCCCGTCCCCCTCACCGCCCCATGCCTCGACCGACGCGTGGACGCGCGGGGCTCCGGCGTCGGTGTAGGTCATCGAGAGACGGGCGTCCTCGCGCAGCACCTCCAGCATCAGCTCCCGGCTGTCCTCGTCGAGTTCGTCCTCCCCCAGGCCCCGTACGTCGAGCAGCCGCACCAGTTCCTCGTCGTCGTCCACCAGGCCCCGGCCCGCGCCGACCCACATCTGCGGCGGCCGGCAGGCGGCGACGACCAGAGTGGCGGGCCAGCGTCCGTGGACCTCGCCCAGCCTGCGGGTGATCTCGTAGCCGAGGAGACCGCCGAAGCTGTGGCCGAACACCATGAGCGGGCAGGCCGCCGGGACCAGGGCGGTCAGTTCGTCCACCACCGCGGTGACGACCTCGTCGACCGAGACCGCCGGTGGTTCGGCCCACCGGCGTTCCCTGCCCGGCAGTTGCACGCCCATCACCGACACCCCGGGACCGAGCGCGGACTGCCAGGGCCGGAACTGTCCGCATCCGGCCCCGGCCGGTGCCAGGCAGAGCAGTGCCGTCCGGCCCCGTTCCGGGGGCTGCCAGGGGACCACCCAGGTGCCGCCCATCAGTCGTCACCCGCCGTCCGCGCGGCCTGCCCGGCCAACAGATCCACTTCCCGTGCCAGGTCCGCCGCCGTGGGGTTGGCGAGCAGATGCCGCACGGTGAGCCGGATCCCGGTGGCCCTGCGCAGCGCGGCGACCGCGCGGGCGGCCAGCAGCGAGTGACCGCCCATCTCGAAGAAGTCGGCCTCGGCGTCGGTCACGGGCCGGGGCAGCAGGGTGCTCCAGACCTCGCATATCTGCCGTTCCCTCGGGGTCCGCGGCGACCGCCCGGCCGGCACCGCGACGGACCCGGCCGTCTCGGCCAGCGCGGCCCGGTCCACCTTCCCCGCCGGCGAGGTGGGCAGCGCGTCGACCAGGACCACCAGGGCCGGGACCATGAAGTCCGGGAGCTGACGGGCGCAGCGCTCGCGCACCTCGGCGACGCACTTCTCGGCGGCCCCCGCCGCGGCCACCACGGCCAGCCCGAGCACGTCCCCGTCGACGGTGACGAAGGCCGCGGCCGCCGCCACCCCCGGGCAGCCCTCGGCCGCCTCCTCGACCTCGCGCAGCTCGATCCGGAAGCCGCGGACCTTCACCTGTTCGTCGCCGCGGCCCAGGTAGTCGAGGCGTCCGCCGGGGCCGATCCGGACGAGGTCCCCGGTGCGGTACATCCGGGAGCCGGGCGCGGCGAACGGGTCGGGCACGAACCGCTCGGCCGTCAGCCCGGGCCTGTTGCGGTAGCCACGGGCGACGGCGGGTCCGCCCACGCACAGCTCACCGGCCGTGCCGTCCGGGACGGGGCGCCGGTCCTCGTCCAGGACGTACACCGCGTACCCGGGCAGGGCCGCGCCGATGGTCAGCACGTCGTCGCCGCGTGCGCTGTCGGCCCAGGTGGCCGCGATGGTGGCCTCGGTGGGTCCGTACACGTTGAGGAGCCGGTGCCGGTCGCCGAGCCGTTCGGCGAGGGCGCGCGGGAACGGCTCACCGGCGACCACCAGCACCTCGGCCGTGCCGATGTCGTCGGCGCAGGCCGTCAGGAGCGAGGGGGTGAGGCAGACCGTGCGCGGCGCCGCCGCGGCGACGCGTGCCGCCAGGTCGGGGCCCGCGTCGTCCTCCGCCTCCAGGTCGATGATCCCGACGCCCTGCCCGTGCAGGAGGTAGAGCAGAGTGCACCAGAGCCAGCCGTCGAAGGCGGGCGACACCGCGTTGATCCCCATGCCGCCCGGGGGAAGACGCAGTTCCCCCAGGGCGGACAGGAAGGCGCCGAGACCGCGGTAGGTCACCTCGACTCCCTTGGGCCAGCCGGTGGTGCCCGAGGTGTAGACGACGTAGGCGCATGCGTCGGGGTGCGGGGCGGCCGGGTGGTCCGGGTACCCGCCCGCCGCCCTGGCGGCCGGGCCGTCGGGCGGGATCCGGCGCGCCCGGCTCGGGGCGGCCCCGGCCGGCAGCCGGTCCCCGAGCAGCAGGCGCGTCCCCGAGTCGCGCAGCACGAAGCTGAGCCGCTCGGCGGGGTGCCGTTCATCGAGCGGCACGGCGGTCGCCCCCAGCAGCCACACCGCGAGCAGGCCCGGTACGGAGAGCCGGGACCTGCCCAGGCACAGCCCGACGGGGACGCCCGGCCCGACGCCCTCCGCGGCCAGCGCCCCGGCCAGGGCCCGGATCCGTTCGGTCAGTTCCGCGAAGGTGAGGGTCCCGTCCGGGGCCGAGACGGCGCACGCCCCGGGGGTTCGCGCGGCCCAGCGTTCGACGGCCTCGAAGAGGGCCCCCGTCCCCGTCCTCTCCTTGTCCTCGTGCGGTGTGCTTACCGTGCCGGTCATCGGTTCTCCTCGGCCTGACGGGCGGCGTGCGCCGGGTCGTGTCCTGCGGGGTCCCAGGTGGAGAACCGCCTGAGCCCGTACAGCAGAGGGGTGTCCACGGCCCGCGTCACCTGCTGGACGCGACCGAGGACCATCGCGTGGTCGCCCATCTCCCGGTCCTCGGTCACTCGGCAGTCCGCCAGCGCGAACGCGTCCTCGGCCAGCCAGGGAAGTCCGGTGCCGGAGCGCTTCCACAGCACCCGCTCGAACCGGTCGGCGACCGGGGAGGAGAAGAGTTCCGCGGTGCGCCGTGCCCGGTGGTGCAGCAGGTTGACCGCGAACGCGCCCCGGCTCCGGACCGCTTCGAGCGTGGCGCTGCCGACGCGCAGGCAGACGAGCAGGGTGGGCGGCCGCAGTGTCACGCTGGTCATCGACGTACAGGTCATCCCGCACGGCCGGCCGGCCGCGTCGAGGGAGGTGATGACGGTGACCCCGGTCGGGAAGGAACACATCAGGTCCCGGTACTCCTCCCGCGACGCCCCCCGCACGGATCCCGGTCGCAGTCCGGCGGCCCCGGACGTGTCCACCCCGGTCATGGCTTGCCGTGGAGCCGTCGGAGGTAGTCGTAGTTGGACGGCAGTTTCTCGGCCAGCTCCCTCTGCTGCCGTTTCACCGCCTCGAACAGGGGACCCGCGGCTTCGATCGAGTCCGGCTTGTAGGAGAGCGCGGGCAGGGGACGGTCGGGCACGAGGCCCATCCCGGCGAAGATGCAGTAGTAGCTGCCGTTCGTCCAGAAGTTGCGGAACTCGGCCTCGAAGTTGCCGTAGTAGTTGCTCTCGTCGGTGATCGGCGGATTGACCGGCAGACCGGACCGGTAGGCGGCGACCTTCTCCTGGATGCCCTCGGCGAGCCGGAGTTCCTTGTTGGCCTGCCAGAACGGTGTGTCCGTGCGGGGCGAGAAGTAGAAGTGGGCCTGGATGAAGTCCCGGGTGTCGTCGAACATCTCCTCGATCTCGCGGTTGAACGCGTCGATGAGGACCGGGTCGAAGCGGCGGTCCGGGAAGTGTTTGGCGAGCTGGTGGATGGCGGCGTACGTGAAGTAGATGCCGGTCGACTCCAGCGGTTCCAGGAAACACGACGCGAGGCCGATGCTCACGCAGTTCTTGACCCAGGAGCGCCGGTTGCGTCCGACCCTGAACCTGATCTGGTTGAACGCGGTCTTGTCCGGGTCGAGGCCCCACAGCCGGCTGAACTCGGCGGTGGCGTCGTCGCGGCCGATGAAGTCGCTGGAGAACACGTAGCCCGTACCGAACCGGCCGAGCATCGGGATCCGCCAGGTCCAGCCCGACGACATGGCGATCGCGGAGGTGTACGGCTCGACGCCGTGGGCCGCGTCGTCGTGCGGGATGGCGGTGGCCACCGCGCTGTCGCACAGCAGGTGGTCCTTCATGTCGAGGAACGGCTCGTCCATCGTCTGGTTGATGAGCAGGCCGCGGAAGCCCGAGCAGTCGACGAAGAGGTCGGCCTCCAGCAGCCGCCCGCCCGCGGTGCGCAGCGCGGTGATGAATCCGCGTTCGTCGCGCAGCACCTCCGTCATCTCGTCCTCGACGTGCTCGGTGCCCTGCTTGTCGACGGCGAAGCGGCGGAGGAAGTCGGCGACGAGCCGGGCGTCGAAGTGCCAGGCGTAGTTGGTCGCCGGCCGGCCGTCGTCCCAGCGCGGGGCGCGGTTCGCGTCCATCATCGCCGGTTCCTTGAAGCAGGCGTAGTCGAAGGGCTCGTCGGTCTCGCCGGCGAGGTACTTGGCGGCCCAGTAGTGGGACAGCGGGATGTGGTCGGCCGAGGGGAGCAGACCGAAGGGGTGGAAGAACTGGTCGGTGCGGTCGCCGAGCGGCTTGGGACGCGGTGCGCTCTCGCCGGGACTGCGCCAGTTGATGAACTTGACGGCCGTCTTGAAGCTGGCGTTGCACTCTCTCATCCAGTCGTCCTCGGCGATGCCGAGATAACTGAAGAACGCCCGGTGGAGGTTGGGCACGGTGGCCTCGCCCACCCCGATCCGGGGGATCGTCGGTGCCTCCAGCACGGTGATCTTCACCGTGCGCTGCAACGCCTTCCCCAGGTACGCCGCGGCCATCCAGCCCGCGGTGCCGCCTCCGAGGACGACGACCTTCCTGATGCGGTGATCCACGCTGCTTCCTCCGATCGATGCACGGGCGTTCATGACGCGTCACGCAGCCGGGGGCCCGTGGGCACCACGGGTCCGGCCGAGTCCACTGAATCCACTGGGGCCACGGGGAGCTGGAGCGACTTGATCTCGCAGAAGCCGTCCAGTCCCTCTTCGCCGCACTCCCGGCCGACCCCCGACTGCCGGTGGCCGCCGAACGGGGCGCGGATGTTGAACGGGCCGCCGTTGATGTCCACCTGTCCGGTCCGCAGCCGGCGGGCGACCCGCTGCGCGTGCGCGGTGTCCGCCGACCACACCGCGCCGTGCAGCCCGTACGGGGTGCCGTCGGCGATCCGTACGGCGTCGTCCTCCCCGTCGTAGGGCATGACCGACAGCACGGGGCCGAAGACCTCCTCCTGGGCGACGGCCATCGAGGGGTCGACCCCGCCGAGGACGGTCGGGCTCACGTAGTAGCCGCGGGTCAGCCCCTCGGGGCGGCCGGGGCCGCCCGTGGCGAGCCGCGCGCCCTCCTCGACGGCGCGCACGACGGCCGCGCGCACACGGTCCAGCGCGGCGGCGGAGACCAGCGGGCCGAGGTCGGTGGCGGGGTCGCGCGGATCGCCGACCCGGTACTCCCGCGCGCACCGGGCGGCGAGGCCGACCACCTCGTCGTGGCGGTCGGCGGGCACCAGGAGTCTGCTCCACTGCAGGCACGCCTGGCCGGTGTTGAAGCACATCTGGTCGACGCACGCCCGCACCGCCGACTCCAGCCCGGCGTCGTCCAGGTCGTCCAGGAGGATCGCGGCGTTCTTGCCGCCGAGTTCCAGATGGATCCGCTTCACGCGCTCGGCGCCGATCGCGGCCACCGCGCGGCCCGCCCGCGTCGACCCGGTCAGCGACACGAGGTCGACGTCCGGGGTGCGCGCCAGTTCCGCGCCGACCACCGGGCCCTCGCCGACGACGAGGTTGAACACACCGGGCGGCAGATCGCACTCGGCGATCACCTCGGTCAGCAGGTAGGCGTGCAGCGGGGTGAGCTCGCTCGGCTTGTGCACGACCGTGCAGCCGGCCATGAGCGCGGGGACGACCTTCTGCAGGGTGAGCAGCAGCGGCACGTTCCACGGGGTGATGGTCGCCACCACTCCCGCGGGCTCGCGCAGGACCAGCGAGTTACCCACCCGTCGTTCGAAGGCGAAGTCCCGGGTGATGTCCAGGTACGAGGCCGCCAGGGCGACGGCGAGGCCGACCTGGGTGCGGCGTGCCATGGCCACCGGCGCGCCGACCTCGGCGGTGAGGACGTCGGCGAGCTCGTCGGCACGGGCGGACAGCCCGGCGACCAGCCGTTCGAGGAAGCCGAGGCGTTCGGACACCGGGGTGGCGGACCACCGGGGCAGGGCCTGCCGGGCGGCGGCCGCCGCGGCTTCCGCGTCGGCGGCCGTGCCGGCCGGGACCGACCCCAGCGGCCGTTCGGTGCTGGGGTCCACGACGTCGATCGCGCCGTCGCCGAGGGGCCGCGCCCAGTGGCCGCCGATCCAGAACGCCTCGCGGGTACGCGTGGGCGCGTGGCTGGTCATGGCTATGACTTCCCCGTGGTCGCCGGGAACTCGGCGAGTCCGCGGAACTGCGGGGTGTCCGCCTTCCAGCGGTGCGGCCGGGAGGTGTCGGCCCGCAGGTCCGGTATGCGGGCGGACAGTTCGGCGTAGGCGGCGGCGGTCACCTGCTGGGCGAGTCCGGCACCCAGACACCGGTGGATGCCGACGCCGAATCCGACGTGACCGGAGTCGCCGCGGGTGATGTCGATGCGGTCCGGGTCGGTCCACCGCTCGGGGTCGCGGTTGGCCGCGCCCCGGACCATGTAGATCAGCTCGCCCTCGCGGATCGTGGTGCCGGCCACCTCGGTGTCGCGTGTCGCCACGCGGTGGGTGAGCTGCACGGAGGCGTCGTAGCGGAGCACTTCCTCGACGGCGCTGAAGACGAGCGTGGGGTCGGACTTCAACAGCTCCCACTGGTCGCGCTGGTCGAAGAGGCCGAGCAGACCGTTGCCGATGAGGTCCATCGTGGTCCCGAACGAGGCCAGCGGCAGCAGCAGGAGGTGCGCGAACATCTCCTGTTCGCTGAGCCGTTCCTCGCCCTCCTCCGGTGTCTCCCTGGCGTACTCGACGACCCGGGTGGCGAGGTCGTCCCGGGGGGTGCGCCGGCGGTCCTTGATGAGCTCGCCGAGGTACGGCACCATCTCGCCGAAGGCGTTCGCCACGGAACTGCCGGTGGGTGCGACATCGGCCGGGTCCGCGCCGAGGAAGACGCGCTGCATGTTGCGGATCTCGTACCACCAGTCGGTGAGCAGTGCCGCGTCCGCTTCCGGCAGCCCGTACTGCGCGGCGAGCACGAGGCCGGGCAGCTTGTAGCTGAAATCGGCGACCAGGTCGAATTCCTGCTTCTCCAGCAGGTCGTCGACCAGACCCGCGACGATCTGCCGGATACCGGGTCCGCGCCTGCGTATGTCGCGCGCCCGGAATTCACGGTTCATCAGTTTGCGCACCCGGGCGTGGTCCGGGGAATCCCGGAACAGCATCCACTCGGGGGCGAACTGCATGAACCTCTGCATCTCGGCGGAGGAGTCGGGTCCGACACGGTCGGAAACCATGGCCCCGAGCCGTTGGGAGGAGAATGTGTCGGGGTCGAGATGTGCCGCGTGCACATCACTGTGCCGGGTCAGTACCCAGCCGTTCAGCCGGTCGTCCCAGTGCACCGGTTCGGTCTCCCGGAGCAGGGCGTACGTGGGGTACGGATCGACCAGGACATCGTGACTGAAGAGATTCACCGCGGTCGAACCGCTCGGGCTCGGCACACTGCTGGGCATGGGCGACCACCTCGTCATTTGATTTGCCTGAAGCCTGTCCCGGAATCCCTGGTGGCCCGGTGTGCCGGATCCCCGACGGACCGGAGCGCGGCGTCGGACGGACGCGTCGCGGGTGAAGGGATTCCGTATACCGGATCGATTCGGGAGGACCGGCCGGGCGGCGCGGCTCCATAGCCGCCGTCGCACGCCCGCCGGGACAGCGGGACAGTACTTGGATACGCTTCCTGACCGCCCCCAGCTTTGAAGTACCCAACCCGCCTTGTCAAGGCCCGAATTGAACTCGGGAGACCCTGGCGAGACATTGCCGGTGCGGTGCTAACGTTCCCCGTCGCACACCCGGCCAGTGACTTCGGCATTCGCGGAGAGCGGGTTGTCATGCAGACCGAACAAATGCAATTGGCAAGCACAGGCACAAGACGCGGTCAAGGCATCGGAGCAACTGCCTCGTCGGCAATTGGATTTGCCTTGGACTTCTACGACCTATACGCGGTGGTGTACGTCGCACCGGTGATAGCCGATCTTTTCTTTCCGTCCGATCAGGGGGTTCTCTCCCTGGCCGGCGCCTATGTCACGCTCGCCGCCACGCTGTTGATGCGGCCCGTGGGGGCCGTCCTGCTGGGCGGGCTCGCGGACCGCCACGGCCGCAAGCGCGCGATGGTGGTGGCGCTGCTCGGGGTGGGCACGGTGACGGTGCTCCTCGGCGCGCTGCCGACCACCGAGCGGATCGGTGTGCTCGCCCCGATCCTGCTGCTGTCGCTGCGGCTCGTTCAAGGGTTCTTCGTCGGCGGGGTGTTCGCGTCCACGCTCACGCTGGCCACCGAGAGCGTCGGGCCCCGTTGGCGCGGTCTGGTCTCGGGCCTGGTGGGAGGCGGTGCGACGGCGATCGGGAGCGTGCTCGCGGCGCTGGCGTTCCTGGCCGCGACCCAGATCTTCCCGGGCGACTCCTTCGACGCGTGGGGCTGGCGCGCCATGTTCTTCGTCGGCGGGGTACCCGTCCTGCTCAGTCTGGTCGTGTCGCGGTACGTGCGCGAATCGCCCTCGTGGGAACGGACCGTCGCGCCGCGGAGCGAACGGCCGCTGCGCCGCCTGGTCGCACGGCCGCACCGCCGGGTGCTGGCCGTGAACGTCCTGGTGGTCTTCGGCATCGGCACCCACTTCCTGCTCACCCTGGGCTTCCTGCCCAGCTATCTGGAGCTCGTCAACGGTCTGAGCGCTCCCGCCGTCGGCAAGCTGATGGTGGCCGTGACGACGGCGACACTCGTCTTCGCCCCGCTGACCGGACACCTCAGCCAGCGGTTCGGGAGACGGTCCGTGCTGCTGACCGTGTCCGCGGTGAACGCGGTCGCGCTGCCCTTCCTCTACTGGCACCTCGCCGATCTGCACGGGACGCCCGACCTGCTGCCCATCGCACTGGTCGCGGTGCTGGTGTCGTGCGGCACCGTCGCCGCGTTCGGGCCGCTCCCGATCTTCCTCAACGAGTCCTTCCCCACGGCGATCCGGGGCACCGGCGTCGCGCTGTCGACCAACGGGGGCTTCGCCCTCGCCGGTCTCGTGCCGGTGGCGGTCAACGGGCTGAGCGACGGCGTGGACCAGCTCCCCCTGTACGCCGTGGCGGCACTGCTGCTCGGCAGCGTCGTCACGCTCATCTGCCTGGGCCGGATCACCGAGCCGGGCCACAGCCTCGACCAGAACCCGACCGGAAGGAGCCCCGAGCGATGCTCGGAGTCCAGATAGCCCCCTGGGCCGGTGCTCGTGAGGTCCTGTCTGCGAGCGCCGTGCTCGCCAGGGCCTTCGACGTGGTGTGGGTGCCGGACCAGATGCTCGCCCGCAACGCCCACGTGCTGCTCGCGGCGATCGCCGCCACCGGTGACATCGGCGTGGCCAGCGGCATCACCTTCCCCGTGACCCGCAATCCGATCGATATGGCCTCGGCGATGGCCACCCTCGGCGAACTGACGCCGCCCGGCCGCCCGGTGCTGATGGGCGTGGGCGCCGGGGGCTCGCTGGTGTCCGGACTGTTCTCCAAGCGCGACGCGACCGAGCTGCTGCGGCAGTCGGTCACCCTCGTCCGCCGTCTGTGGGCGGGCGAGGCGGTGCCGCTCGCCGAATTCCCGCTGCTGGCCGAGCGGTTGAACGCCAGGGAGGGCGCGACGGCCCGGCTCACGTATCCGGTCGCCCGGGAGATACCCGTCCTGGTCGCGGTCGGCGGCCCCCGGACGCTGCGGCTCGCCCACGACGTCGCGGACGGCCTGCTGTGCACGAGCACCTATCCCCCGCTGTCGTACGCCGCCCTGCGGTCCGGCGCCGGGACACGCCCCGACGGGAACACCGCGCTGGACGAGATCACCGCACTCGCCGCGCGGCGCGCCCGGGCGGGCCGGCCGCTGCGCCTGGTGTACGGCCTGAACTGCTGCGTGTCGGCCGACCGCGGTGCCGCACGCGCCTTCGCCCGCCGCCAGGCCGCGCTCTCCGTCGGCAACCCCGCGCTGCGGGCCGGGCTCCTGGGCGCCGGGCTCGACGTCGAGTCGGCCGACGCCGTGCGTGCCGCCTTCGAGGAGGGCGGGGGCGTCGAGGAGGCGGGCCGCAGGGTCTCGGACGACCTGATGGACGGCCTGCTCGTCTCCGGCACCCCGGACGACTGCGGGGAGCGCCTGGCGCGGCTCGTGCCCGTCGCCCGCCGCGCCGGCTTCGAGGAGTTCTATCTCGGGGCGCCGCTCGGACCGGACATCGAGGAGGCGTCCCGGCTGCTCGTCGGCTCCGTCGTTCCCACGCTGTGGCCCGAGCGCGCCTGACATCCGGCGTTCCGGTCCGTAACCGCACCTTTCCAGGAGGCAATTCATGTGTGGAATCACCGGCTGGGTCGCGTTCGACCGCGACCTCTCCCGGGAGCGGGAGACGCTCGACGCGATGACGGCGACCATGGCGTGCCGCGGTCCCGACGCCTCGGGGACGTGGACCGGCCGCCACGCGGCCCTCGGGCACCGGCGGCTGGCCGTGATCGACCTGCCCGGCGGGGTGCAGCCCATGACCGCCCGGCTGCCGGACGGGGAGGTCACGCTCGTCTTCAGCGGTGAGGTCTACAACTTCACCGAGCTGCGGGACGAACTGGTCCGCGCGGGCGAACGGTTCACCACGGTCGGCGACACCGAGGTGGTGCTGCGCGGATATCTGCGCTGGGGCGAGTCCGTGGCGCGGCGCCTCAACGGCATGTACGCGTTCGCCGTCTGGGACGGACGCAGCCGCAGGCTCGTGATGGTCCGCGACCGCATGGGAATCAAGCCGCTGTACGTCTGCCGGACGCCCGGGGGCGTGCTGTTCGGTTCGGAACCGAAGTCGATCCTGGCCAATCCGCTGGCCGGCCGGGTGGTCGACGCGGATGGGCTGCGCGAATGGCTGGCGTTCGTCATGACCCCGCGGCACGCGATCTGGTCCGGCATCCGTCAGGTGGAGCCCGGCACGGTGGTCACCGTCGACGCCGACGGGATGCGCGAGCACACCTACTGGCGGCTGGAGACCCGGCCGCACACCGACGACCTGGACACCACGGTCGCCCGGGTGCGCGAGCTGCTGGACGACACCGTGGGACGTCAGCTCGTGGCCGACGTGCCGCGCGGCGTGCTGCTCTCCGGCGGCCTGGACTCCAGCGCGCTCACCGCGCTGGCCGCGCTGCGTCTGGGCGGCGAGCGCGTGCGCAGCTTCTCGGTCGACTTCACCGACCGCACCGAGAGCTTCCAGCCCGACGATCTGCGGGACACCCCCGACGCCCCGTTCGTGCGGCAGGTCGTCGAGCACGTGGGCACCACGCACACGGACATCGTGCTCGACCATCGGGCGCTGGCCGACCCTCAGGTGCGCCGGGCGGCGCTCGTGGCGCGCGACGTGCCGGTGGGGTTCGGCGAGATGGACTTCTCGCTGTACCTGCTGTTCAAGGCGATACGGGAACGGTCGACCGTGGCGCTGTCGGGGGAATCGGCGGACGAACTCTTCGGTGGGTACCGGCAGTTCCACGACCCCGAGGTGCGCCGGGCCCGGGAGTTCCCCTGGATCGCCATCAACGCGGGGCCGCTCGACAAGGGCGGCACGGGCCTGCGCCCGGAACTCATGGACACGCTCGACCTCGACGGCTACCGGCGCGACCGGTACGCCGAGGCGGTCCGCGGTGTCGAACGGCTGGACACCGAGGACGACGACGAGTACCGCATGCGGGTGATGACCCATCTGCACCTCACCCGGTTCGTGCGCTTCCTGCTCGAACGCAAGGACCGGCTGAGCATGGCCGTCGGCCTGGAGGTCCGGGTGCCGTTCAGCGACCACCGGCTCGTCGAGTACGTCTACAACGCGCCGTGGTCGTTCAAGAACCACGACGGCCGGGAGAAGAGCCTGCTGCGTGCCGCCGTCCGCGACGCGCTGCCCGGCCCGGTGGCCGACCGGAAGAAGGCCGCCTATCCGTCGACCCAGGACCCGTACTACGCCGGGGCCCTCCAGCAACAGGCGAAGGAACTGCTGCGCAGCCGGGGGCACGAGGTGTTCGCGCTGGTCGACCGGGCGTGGCTGGAGGGAGCGACGGGGCGGGACGCGGGCGCGATGGACAAGCTCACCCGCCTCGGTCTGGAACGGACCCTCGACCTGGCCGTCTGGCTGGACGTCTACCGGCCGGAGCTGCGGTTCTAGTGCCGCTCCCGGCAACGTTCGCCCCGTCGCACCGTCCGGCACGCACTCCCCCAAGGCCTCAAGGGCCAGGGGCCCCCTTCGGCGTTGGCCGAGAGCCCACGTGGCCCTTCCCCGAGCTCTCGACTTCGTTCGAGCAGGAAGACCGCATCCGAGGGCTTTCGGCCGCCTTGCGATCAATGGGGTCTCCCCTGCTCGAACAAGGCTGAAAGCTTGGGGAAGCACCGGACGACGCTCCTTCCAGGCAAACCTTGCCGGTCACGGCACCAGGGCCTGTCGTCAGGGGCACCGGGGGCTCGCGGGCGGGTCCGCGATGCTGTCCCGGTGCTGTCCCGCCGGCGGGACAGCACCGGGACGGACCCTCCGCGGGCGGCGGGGCGTCGGCCGGGGCAGGGGCCGCGGCGCGGACGCGCGTGGGCGGCCCGCCCCACCTGACGGGGACGGGCCGCCGCGGGACGCGGAAGGGGTCAGGCCGCCCGGTCCGCCACCGGAGCCTCCTTGGGGGCCGGGGCCCCGGCGCGCCCGGACTCCTTGAGGAACAGGGACGTGACGGCGGCCAGCGCGATCACCGCCGCGGTGATGAGCAGCGCGGGCCGGGCCGCCGAGGCCAGGCTCTGCGCGGACAGGTCTTCGAACACCCGCACCAGGCCCGAGGGGAGCGAGGACGGCGCCACCGCTTCGGTGCCCGAGTTCAGCCCGCTGTCGGCGGCCTGCCGGGCGCCGTCGATCAGGGACGCCCGGTCCTCCCCGGACAGCCGGCCGCCCGCGTCGGCCGCGCCGTCCCGCAGCGAGGACGCCCATACGGTCGCCAGGACCGCTCCGACGACCGCCGTGCAGACCGCGCTGCCGATCATGCGGGACATCTCGATGAGCCCGGAGGCACCGCCCGCCGCCTGCGGCTCGACCTCGCCCATCGCCACTGTGGTCAGCGGCGCGAAGGTGAGTCCGGCCCCGGCCCCGGCCAGGACCAGCGGCGCCACGAACTCCCACCAGGCCGCGTCGGCGTCGGCGAACGGCGCGGTGACGGCGACGCCGAGGCAGAAGACGGCGAAGCCGCCGGCCAGCAGCCGACTGCGCCGTACCCGGCCGGAGAGCCGACCCCCGATCGGTGCGGTCAGGGACGAGGCCAGCCACATCGGCGACAGCACCAGTCCGGCCTCCAGCGGCCCGGCGCCGAGCGCCGTCTGGAGGTAGATGGTCATGACGAGCTGCGAGCCGAAGATGCCGAAGTACGTGGCCGCCGAGGCCCACACCATCAGCGCGTAGTTGCGGCTCGTGAACAGGGCGCGGGGCAGCAGTCCGTCGGCCCTGCGGCGCTCCCAGAGCGTGAAGCCGACCAGGATCAGCACGCCCAGCACGAGGAAGTGCGGGATCCCGATCCAGCCCCGGACCGTGCCCCAGTCGAACCGTTCGCCCTCGATCAGGGCGTACAGCACGACGAACAGGCCGGCCGATGCGAGGAGCACGGGGACGATGCCCAGTTTCTGACGGGCCCAGTTGCGGGTGGCGGGCACGTACACGAAGGTGCAGACGAGCCCGATCAGGCCGAGCGGGATGTTGATGAAGAAGATCCAGCGCCAGCCCAGCGTGTCCGAGATGAGCCCCCCGAGGAGCGGCCCCGCGGCGGCGGCGGAACCGATCACCGCCGCCAGTACGCCGAAGGCCGTCCCCAGCTTGGCGGGCGGGAAGACGGCCGAGGTGATGGCGAGTGCCTGGGGTGCCGCGGCCGCGGCGCCGATTCCCTGGAGGACGCGGGCGGCGATCAGCTGCTCCGGGTTCTGCGCGAGCCCGCAGACCAGGGAGGCGGCGGTGAAGACGAGCAGGCCGGCGGCGAAGACGTTGCGGTGTCCTCTGATATCTCCCAGGCGGCCCGCGACGAGCAGTAACATCGCATACGGCAGCAAATAGCCGTTGACGACCCACAGGATCTGTTCGGTCGTCGCACCGACCCCGGTGACGATTTGCGGAATCGCTACATTGACAACCGTGCTGTCGAGCACATTCATGAAGTATCCGAGGGCGATTACCACCAGCGCGGGCCAGGGCCCGTGTCGAGTCGCCACCCGTGCGTTCCCACCCGTATTCATCTGTCGCTCCTCGCTGTTATTCGTGAACCGAATCGATGTCCGCTCCCCCGTCGACGGCGAACGGCGGCTCATGCTATACCCTCCGCAATGGCCAAGTCCCCTGAATCGGACATGTTCTTGACTCCCCATGTGAGAGGCGGGAGCATCGCCTCCAGGTCCAGTTGAGCACTGGAAGGAACCCATCGTGCAGGAAAGCGGAAGCGCCACCTACAGCGTGGTGAAAAACGACGAGGAACAGTTCTCGATCTGGCGTTCCGATCAGGAGATTCCCGCCGGCTGGCACACGACCGGCGTTTCCGGATCGAAAGAGGAATGCCTCTCCCACATTCATGAGGTGTGGACGGACATGCGGCCGCTGAGTCTGCGGCGGGCCATGGGGGAGTGACCTCCCGTGGCCGAATTCACGGGCTGGGGCACTGAATTCAAGGAATTCTTCGACGGTCTCGCACGTGACAACAGCAAGGACTACTTCGAAGCGCACCGGGAGCTCTTCCGGCGGGCCGTCCGCGAACCGGCCGAGGCTCTCGTCGCCGCCCTGGAGCCGCGCTACGGCGCGGGGCGCGTGTTCCGGCTCGACCGGGATCTCCGGTTCTCCGCCGACCGGCGGCCCTATCACACCCGGATCGGCATCGAGTTCGACGACTCCGGCTGTCACCACTACGTCTCCGCGTCGGCGACCGAACTGACGGTGTCCGTCGGGATCCACCGGGCGGACCGGCAGTGGGTGGAGCGCTTCCGCCGGGCGGTGGACGGCCCGGCCGGCGGGGCGCTGCTGACGATCGTGGAGGACCTGGAGGCCCGGGGGTTCACCATCGGCGGCCTGCGGCTGCGAACGGCACCCAGGGGGGTGCCCGCCGACCATCCGCACATCAGGCTCCTGCGGCACCGGAGTCTCACCGCCGACCGGACCTGGCCCGCCTCCGCCTGGCTCGGCGGCCCCGCCGTACTGGACCTGATCACCGGTGCGTGGGACCGGGCGGCACCCCTGAGAAACTGGCTGACGCACCCTCAATCCGGCTGGAGCCCGACATGACCTCAGTTCCCGCTCCTCGCGCGACCTCGCTCAAGGACTTCCAGAAGGCCGGATGGTCGGACGGCGACTACACGTCGGTCGCCGGGTCGACGGTCATCGCGAGCGAGCAGCTCATGGAGACGCTCGACCTGCGGCCCGGCTCGCGGGTCCTGGACGCCGCCTGCGGCAGCGGCAACGCGACCATCGCCGCCGCCCGCCGGTTCGCGGAGGTGACGGGGCTCGACTTCTCCCCCGCCATGCTGGAGGCGGCGCGACGGCGCCTGGAGGTGGAGCGCGTCGACGCCGCGCTGGTGGAGGGCGACGTGGAGCGTCTCCCCTTCGACGACGGCGAGTTCGACGTCGTGGTCTCCGCCTTCGGGGCGATGTTCGCGCCCGACCAGAAGAGGACGGCGGCCGAACTGCTGCGGGTCTGCCGTCCGGGCGGCCGGATCGGACTCGCCTGCTGGACGGGGAACGGCGCGCTCGGCGAACTCTTCCGGATCATGTCCACGTACATCCCGCCCACTCCCGGTGTGCCGAACCCCACCGACTGGGGCGACCCGGAATCGCTGCGCGCGCTGTTCGGCGACGGCGTCGCCGAAATCCGTTCCACCCCCCGTGACTTCGTCTTCCGTTATCGCTCGCCGGAACACTGGATGGAGCATTTCCGGTCCAACTTCGGGCCGACCCGGATGACGTTCTCGGTGCTCTCGAAGAACCGGGCGGCGGCCCTCGAACGCGATCTCGTCGCCATGTGGCACGAACGGAACCGGGCGACCGACGGCTGCCTCGTCGCCCCGGTCGAGTACCTCGAGGCCGTCCTCGTCAAGGCCGAATGATCCATGGCCGAGATATCCGTCGCCGTGATCGGCGCGGGGCCTCGCGGACTCTCCGTGGTGGAGAGGCTCTGCGCCAACGCGCCCGTCGTCGCCGGGGAGAGAAACTGCGTCATCCATGTGATCGATCCGCATCCGGCGGGCGCCGGCCGGGTCTGGCGCACGGACCAGTCCGCCCAACTGCTCATGAACACCGTGGCGTCCCAGATCACGATCTTCACCGACCCCGGCGTGAGCTGCGCGGGGCCCATCGTGGAGGGGCCCAGCCTCCACGCGTGGGCGGGCCTCCTCCCCCTGGCCGACGGGCTCGACGACGGCCTGCCCGCCGAGGTCCTGCGGGAGGCCGCGAGCCTGGGGCCCGACACCTATCCGACCCGGGCCTTCTACGGCCACTACCTGCGCTGGGCGTTCCGGTTCGTCTGCCGCACCGCTCCCCCCGGCGTCGTGGTCGACGTCCGACGGGCGACGGCGGTGGCCGTCGACGACCGCGCGGACGGCCGTCAGGACGTCGTGCTGGACGACGGCACGACCGTCGGCGGCGTCGACGCGGTCGTCCTGGCGCAGGGCCACTGCGACACGGACCCGGGCGACGGGACACGCGCGCTGGCCGCGCACGCCCGCGCGCACGGGCGCGTCCATGTCCCGCCGGCCAACCCGGCCGACGTCGACCTCTCCGCGATCGGCGCGGGGGACGTCGTCGCCCTGTCCGGGCTGGGCCTCAACTTCTTCGACTACATGGCCCTGTTCACCTCCGGACGCGGGGGCCGCTTCCGTCCCCGCGACGGCGGGTTCGTGTACGAGCCGTCGGGCGAGGAGCCGCTGCTGCTGGCGGGCTCGCGCCGCGGCGTCCCGTACCACGCCCGGGGCGAGAACGAGAAGGGCGTGTCCGAACGCCACGAGCCGCTGTTCCTGACCCCCGACGTCCTCGCGTCCCTGCGCGCGGCGGCGGACGCGGGCGCGCCGGCCGGATTCCGGCGCCAGGTGTGGCCGCTGGTGGCCAAGGAGGTCGAGAGCGTGTACTACGCGGCGCTGCTCGCGGAGCGCCGCGGCCCCGAGGCGTCCGCCGACTTCCTCCCCCGGTACGTCAAGACCGTGCTGGCCGGGGACGAAGGGAGCGACGAGGACAGGCTGCTGGGCGAGTACGGGATCGGCCCCGGCGACCGGTGGGACTGGGACGCGGTGAACCGGCCCTGCCCGCCCGGCGCGCTGGAGGGGGTCGCCGGGTTCAACGCCTGGCTGCTCGGCCATCTGGAGCGCGACGTGGCGCACGCGGTGCGCGGCAATGTCACCGACCCCGTCAAGAGCGCGCTCGACGTGCTGCGCGATCTGCGCAACGAGATACGGCTCGTGGTCGACCACGGCGGGATAGGCGGCGCTTCGTACCGGGACGACCTCGACGGCTGGTACACCCCCATGAACGCCTTCCTGTCCATCGGGCCGCCGGTGCGCCGGGTCCGGGAGATGATCGCCCTCATGGAGGCGGGCATCCTGCGGCTCGTGGGCCCCGGCATGTCGGTGGCCCCGGACCCCGGCACCGGCCGCTTCGCCGTCACGTCGGACCTGACCGGCGACGGCCCGCTGCTGGTGGACGCGCTGGTCGAGGCCCGGCTTCCGGAGCCGGACGTCCGGCGCACCCGCGATCCGCTCATGAGGTCCATGCTCGCCCGCGGGCAGTGCCGCCCGTACGTCGTCCCCGACCCGGACGGGGCCGGGTACCCGACGGGCGGCCTCGCGGTGAGCCGGGCTCCGTACCACGTGGTGGATGCCGCCGGCCTCCCCCATCCCGCCCGCTTCGCGTACGGCGTGCCGACCGAGCACGTCCACTGGGTCACGGCCGCCGGGGTCCGTCCGGGGGTGAACTCCGTGATCCTCGGCGACTCCGACGCCATGGCCAGGGCCGCGCTCCGCGCGGGCGCCCGGCCGGGGTCCGAGGCCGCCGGATCCGCCGGATCCGCCCGTTCCTGCGCCGCTCACGAGAGGAACTGACCGTCATGTCCGAGCATCCGCCGGGAACCGACACCGGTCTGCTGTCCACGGTCCGGGCCGGTGCCCCGGTCGAGGCCGCGGTCTCGGACGAGGCGTGGCTCCAGGCCATGCTGGACGCCGAGGCCGCCCTCGCGCGTGCCCAGGCCCGGCTCGGGTTCGTCCCGGGGAGCGCGGCCGAGGCGATCACCGAGGTCACCCGGGACGCCCGGCTGGATCCGGTGTCGCTGGCCCGGCGGGCACGGAACGCGGCGAATCCCGTGGTGGCACTGGTGGCGGACCTGACCGAGCGGGTGGCGGCGTACGCGCCCGAGGCGGCCGACCACGTGCACCGCGGCAGCACCAGCCAGGACATCATGGACACCGCGGCGATGCTGGTCGCCGGGCGTGCGGTCGCCCTCGTCCGGGCGGATCTGCGCCGGGTGGTCGCGGCGCTCGCCTCGCTCGCCGCCGAGCACCGCGACACCGTGATGCCGGCCCGTACGCTCACCCAGCACGCCGTGCCGACCACCTTCGGGCTGAAGGCCGCGGGCTGGATGTGCGCCGTCGACGACGCCGACCGGCGGCTGGCCGCAGCGGCGTCGGCGCTGCCCGTGCAACTGGGCGGTGCCGCGGGCACGTTGTCGGCCTATCACGAGTTCGCCCTGGCCGACGGGGTGCCCGCGCACGACGGCACGCCCGCGGCGCTGGCCCTCGTCCGGGCCTTCGCGGACGAGACGGGGCTGGCCGAACCGCTGCTGCCCTGGCACACCTCGCGGGCGCCGTTCGTGGCGCTGGGCAATGAACTCGCCATCGTGGCGGGCGCCTTGGGGAAGTTCGGGCTCGACGTCCAGAACATGACGCGCACCGAGGTCGGCGAGGGTCTCGAACCGGCCGGCGAGGGCCGGGGCGCCTCGTCCGCCATGCCGCAGAAGCGCAATCCGGTTCTCGCCTCGCTGCTGGTGTCGGCGGCGCTCCAGGTCCCGGCGTACGTCTCGGTGCTGGCCCGGTGCATGCTCGCGGAGGACGAGCGGCCGGGCGGCGCCTGGCAGGCGGAGTGGCAGCCGCTGCGCGAGGTGCTGCGGCTGGCCGGGGGGTCCGCGCGGACGGCGGCCGAACTGGCCGAGGGGCTGGTGCCGTTGCCGGACCGGATGTGGGCCAACACCGGGACGACCGAGGGGCGGATCCTGGCCGAGCGGCTGGCCGTCCGGCTCACGGCCGAGCTGGGCCGGGTCCGTGCCAAGCGGTGCGTCACCCGCATCGCGCACAAGGCGTCAGCGGACGGCGTGCCGTTCGCCCAGGCGGTGGCACTCGATCCGGAGCTGGGCACGCTCCTGGCCGCGCACCCGCTGGAGGACCTGCTCGACCCGCGCCGCTACCTCGGGGTGGCGGGCGCGCTCGTCGACCGCGCGCTGCGACATGTCGACGGGCCCGCGGCGGGGCCAGCCCCGGAGGCCGGCGCCGGGTGAGGCCGTGCGTGGGGGCGGGTCCGGTCGCGCACCGGACCCGCCCCCCGCCCCGCCGTGCGGGGACGCCCCGCCTCACGAGGACGCGTCACATGGTGAGGACCACCTTGCCCACCTGGTCGGACTTGTCGAGGAACGCCAGCGCGTCGCTCACCTCGGCGAAGGGGTACGTCCGGGCCACGACGGGCCTCAGCCCGTCGTCCGCGGCCCGTACCAGATCCGTGAACTCCTCGGCGTTGCCCGCCGTCGACCCCAGGATCTCCAGCTGGCGCACGAACACCCGCGGGAGGTTGACCGGGGTGACGAGGCCGCTGGTGGCCCCGCAGGTCACCACGCGTCCGCCGAAGGCGGCCGAGCGCAGGGACTCGTCGAAGGTGGCCGCGCCGACGTGTTCGAAGACCACGTCGGCGCCGTGCCCGTCGGTGACGTCGAGGACGGAGCGGGAGAAACCCGACGAGCTGAACACGCCGTCGGCACCGACGGCCCTGAGCTGCGGTTCCTTCTCCTTCGACCGGGTCGTGGCGAGCACCCGCGCCCCGAGGTGCTTCCCGATCAGCACGGCCGCGGTGCCCACCGCGCCGCTGCCCCCGGTGACCAGCATCGTCTCACCGGCCTTGAGCCGTGCGCGGGTGACGATCATCCGCCATGCCGTCAGGTACGCCAGCGGCATGGCGGCGGCCTCCTCCCAGCCGAGGCCCGCAGGCTTGCGCCGCAGGGCGTGGCCGGGGAGCCGGACCAGCTCGCAGGCCGCGCCGTCGGAGTGCTCCCCGAGGACGGCGAACCTGCTGCACCGCACCTGCTGCCCGCCCCGGCAGTGCTCGCACCGCCAGCAGGCCGACACGGGGTAGAACAGGACCTCGTCGCCCACCGCCCACTCGTCGCAGCCGCTGGCCTCCACCACACCCGCACCGTCCGCGGAGATGACCCGGGGCGGTTCGACGCGCTGGGCCCCGGTGACCACCCACAGGTCGAGGTGGTTGAGTCCGGCGGCCCTGACCCTGACGGTCACCTGCCCGGGCAGCGGGTCCGACACGGCGCGCTCGCGGATGCGCACGCCCGCGGGACCGATCGGCTCCTCCCACACCGCGCACCGGCCCTCACTCATGATCAACGGTGTCTGCATACGGCTCTCTCCTGATCGGCGCTCACATGGATCCGGTCGTCGGCCGGCTGCCGAGCATGAACTCCCCGACGCTCGCCTCGGCGTACGGGTCGAGGCCCGTGGCCCGTGCGAACGCGTCGGAGTCCCCCGTCCCCAGCGCGCACGGTGCCAGTCCCATCGCCGTCGCGACGGTGTACATCGTCTGGAACAGCACTCCGGTGTGCTTCATGATCAGCGCGTACGGCATGCCCTGGTAGGACCACATCAGGCGGCCGAACCGGGCCGCCACCACCAGCAGGACCTGAGGCGGCCGCTGCTGGTCGGCGAGCCGGGCCGCCAGCGCGAGCAGGCGCCGCACGTCGGGCGTCCGCCCGCACACCCGCTCCAGCCGATGGTCCTGCGGGTCGTAGTGGTACAGCGCCGGGGCGAGGCCGGCGACGTTCCCGACCACCGGGTAGACCTCCAGCTCATACCCGGAACCGCCCGCCGGATAGGGGCGGCCGACGTACTCGACCCCGCGCAGCTCCGCCTTCCACCGGTTGCGGCAGCAGCGGAAGAGGAACTCCCCGAGCTGGTCGTGGGTGAGCGGGGACGCGTCGTCGTGGGCGCGGATCGTCCTGCGGGTCTCCATGACGGTGGTCAGGGACGGGTCGGTGGTGCGGAGCAGGCCCAGGTCGGGACGGCGGAGCCCGATGCCGGGGCCGGGGAACGACGGGCGCCGTGCGGGCAGCGGGGCGAAGGCGCCCCGTGCCCAGTCGGTCTTCCCGAAGCCCTCGTCCGGCTGCCGTCCCGACATCCTGGTGCGGCTGTGGAACCACAGCTCGTGCGGGGCCCATTGGCGCAGCGACGGCTCCCTGCCCTCGGTGTCGTCCGTCGGGGGGACGGCCAGGCCCGCCCACCACAGATCCCGTCCCAGCCGCTCCACGACCGCGTCCGGGAGCCCGCCGCGGTCCCGTCCCCCGGCTCCGGTCAGCGCGCCGAGCAGCGCCGGGTCGCGCAGCCGGACGTCGCACCAGGCGCGCGGGGACTCGATGACGAACGCGTCCCCGTGCCACCGGATCACGGCGAACCGCGACAGCACGAGGGGGCCGGGCGGGGCCGTGTCCGGCCGGGCCGGGGGGCGGGTGCGGGGCAGGAGCGTGTACAGCGGCTCCCTGTCGTCGAGGAGGACCGTCATCGAGAGGCGGCCCGCCGCCCACAGCCGCGCCACCGGGCCGCGTCCCGGCCCCGGCCCCGGTCCCCCGCTTCCCTCCGGGGCCGGGGTGTGCCCGGCGGCCGGGTCCGCGGTACGGCCGTGGCCCGGCTGCGGGGCTTCCCCGGCGTGCCGCGCCGCCTGCGGTTCCGACCCGGAGCGGGGTCCCGGGTGCAGCCGGAAGACCTGCCGGAGCGGCACGGTCCGTTGCTCCTGCCCGCTCATCCGTCAGCTCACAGCCGTGGCCTCGAGCTCCACCAGCAGCTCCGGGAACGCCAGCCCGGAGACCTGGAGCAGCGATCCGGGCGGAGCCGCCCGGACCGCTTCGAGGCGCTTGCCCATGACGCTCACGTGTTCCAGGAACAGCTGCATGTCGGTGGTGTACATGTTGAGCCGGACGACGTTGGTGAGGTCCATGCCGGCCTCGGCGAGCACCGCCTCCACGTTGTCGAGCGCCTGGCCGATCTGCCGCGCCATGTCGCCGGGGTGCGCCACCTCGCCGTCGGCGTCGAGCGACGTCTGCCCGGCACAGACGAGCATCCGGGTGTGCTCCTCGACGACCTCGCCCTGGTTGAAGCCGAACTTGAGCGACCATTCCCACGGGTTCACGACGGAACGCTTCATGATTCCGTATTCCTTTCCTGTCCTGAGTGGTTGACGGAGCGTCACTGGAGAAAGCCGAGCACGGTGTCGAGAAAGAGCCGGGGACCGGTATCCATGGCCCGGTGCGTCTGGCCCGGGAGGACGGCGACCCGGGAGTCCGCGAGCACCCCGGCCACCGCGTCGACCGCCCGCCGCAGCTCCGGGGGGCTGTCGCCGCCGGCCAGCAGCAGGGCGGGGACCGTCAGGTCACGGAACCTGTCCGGTTCGATGACGTAGCGCCGCGCGCCCTCGATCTCGCGGGCCAGCGTCCGGGCGAGCGGTGCCCGTTCGCGGAAGCCGGGGATGCGCAGCAGCACGTCCACCTCGCGCGGGCTCACGCCCGCCACCTCGACGAGGAACAGGCCGAGGGCGCGCAGTTCCTCGCCCGCGTCGATCAGCGCGCCGAGACGCGCGCCCAGCCCGGACGGTTCCCCGCTCCCACCGACCGGGATCGGGGGCTCGTAGAGGACCATCCGGCCGATCCCGGAGGTGAGCGTCGCCGCCTCCAGCGCGCAGATCGCGCCGTAGGAGTGGGCGAGCAGGCATGTTCCGGGACCGGTCCGGTCGATCACGGCGGCGAGGTCGCGTGCCTCGTCGCGCAGGTCGTAGGGGTCCGCGTCGCCGCTGGCCGCGCGGCCCCGGCGGTCGACGGCGTACACGGTGAACCGGTCGCTCAGCCGGGCCAGTACCGGCCGCCAGCGGGTGTGGTCCTCGCCGCTGCCGTGGACGAGGACCAGCGGGGGGCCGGTGCCCGAGCGCCAGCAGGCGATCGGTACGCCGTCGGCCGATTCGACGATCTCCGGCTCCTGCGCCACGAGGGCCGTCATCTTCCGCTCCTCGGGCGGGCGAGCGGCGGGGCGAGCGCGTCGAGCATCCGGGAGAGGAGCGCGTCGCGCGCCGTGTCCAGGTAGAAGTGGCCGCCCGTCACCAGGAGGGTTTCGAAGGCGGCCCGGGTCAGGGTCCGCCACAGCGGGAGTTCCGCCTGGTCGACCTCGGTGTCCTCGGTGCCGCCGAAGACGGTGACCGGGCAGTCGAGCGGCGGTTCGGGCCGGTGCGTGTAGGTCTCGTGCAGGGCGAAGTCGGCGCGCAGCGTCGGCAGCATGACCTGGAGGAGCCTCGGATCGTCGAGCAGTTCGGGCGGGGTGCCGCCGAGTCCTCGCAGGTGTTCGCGCAGTTCGTCGTCGGTCATGCGGTGGACCCGGGTGGTCACCGGGACGTGCGGGGCCGCGGAGCCGGAGGCGAAGAGGTGCACCGGCGGGGTGTGGCCGTGCCGTCGTTGCCAGAGCGCCAGTTCGTAGGCGACCACGGCCCCGGAGCTGTGTCCGAAGAAGGCGGTGGGCAGCGGGTCCAGCTCGGCGAGGGCCTTGCCCACCTCGGTCACCAGCTCGTCGACGCGCTCCAGGGGCTTCTCGGCCAGGCGTTCCCCCCGGCCGGGCGGCTGTACGCGAACCAGTTCGATCTCCGGCGGCAGGGCGTCCGCCCAGCTCTGGTAGGCGGACGGGCCGCCGCCGGCGAAGGGGAAGCAGACAAGGCGCAGGACGGCTCCGGGCCCGGCGCCGGTCCGGACCAGGCAGGCGCCGGACGGGCCGGGGGCGGCGGCGCTGATCAGTTCCGCGAGGTCCGCGACCGTCGGCCGTTCGTAGAAGGCGGGCAGGTCGACGTAGGCTCCGAAGCGGTCCTCGACGGCACCGACCAGCTGTACGGCGAGCAGCGAGTGTCCGCCGAGGTCGAAGAAGTCGTCCGCGGTGCCGACCCGGTCGAGGCCGAGCAATTCGCACCACATCCGTGTCAGTTCGCGTTCCAGATCGTCGCGTGCCTCCTTCATGGGGGCGGCGGACGCCGAGCGGTCGCGTCCGGGTTCCGGCAGCGCCTGCCGGTCGAGCTTCCCGTGCAGGGTGCGGGGCAGGGAGTCCAGGAGCACGAAGTCGGACGGCAGCATGTGGTCGGGCAGTTCGCGCCGCAGCCCGGAGTGCAGGTGCGGCACCCGGTCCGGGGCGACGGCGGTGACATAGGCGACCAGGCGCCGCCGGTCCCCCTCGCCGCGGGCCACCACGGCTGCCTCGGCGGCCTCCCCGCCGCGCAGGATGCTTCGTTCGACCTCGTCGAGGTGGACGCGCTTGCCGCGGATCTTCACCTGCCGGTCGGTGCGGCCGACGATGTCGAGGGTGCCGTCGTCGAGGAGCCGGCCGACGTCCCCGGTGCGGTACATGCGGGCCCCGGGCCCGGCGGCGAACGGGTCGGGCAGCCAGCGCAGCGCGGTCAGGGCGGGGTCTCCCGCGTAGCCGCGTGCCAGTCCGGGGCCCGCGACGTGGATCTCGCCCTCCGTGCCGGGCGGCACCTCGGCGAGGTTCTCGTCGAGGAGGTGCACGCGGGCGTGCGGGACGGCGCGGCCGCGGGAGGTGATGTGGGTGGTCTCCGTGGAGCCGTAGGTGACGGCCACGTCGAAGGGCGGGCCGTCCGCCGCCGGTTCGAACCGCTCCCCCGTGACGAGGAGCAGCCGCGGCGCGGGGCCGTCGGGCCACGCGGTCGCGCACAGTCCGGCCGCGAGCGTCGCCACCAGCTGGACGACCGTGATCCGGTGCGCGGTCAGCCAGTCCCGCAGCCGCTCGGGGAAGAGCAGGGTCTCCTCGTCGGGCAGGTGCACGGTGCACCCGGCGGAGAGGAACGGCCACAGTTCGTTGACGAGGGACACCCCGAACCCCGGTGACGAAACCCAGGTCGAGCGGTCGTCGGCGGTGACGGCGAACTCCTGGTGCGTCCAGCGGGCGCAGTGCAGCACGGTTGCGTGGCGGGCGACGACGCCCTTGGGTTCCCCGCTGGAGCCGGAGGTGTAGACGACGTGGGCGGCGTTGTCCGGGGTGAGACCGGCCGTACCCGGATCCGTCGACGGGTGGGCGTCGACGGCGGCCGTGTCGCGGTCGAGCAGCACCGGGCGGATGCCGTCGGCCGCCGCCTCGCGGAGGATCTCCCCGGGGACCGTGTCCGAGGTGGTGACGAGGGCCCGCGCGCCCGAGTCGCGGAGCATCAGCGCGATCCTGTTGCCGGGGGCGGCCGGGTCGAGGAGGACGGGCGCGGCCCCGGACTTGACGACACCGAGCAGGGCGACGACGGCGTCGGCGGAGCGCGGCAGGCAGACGCCGACGCGGACCTCGGGGGCGGCTCCCAGGGTGCGCAGGTGGGCGGCGAGCCGGTTCGCCCTCCGGTCGAGTTCGCCGTACGTCAGGGAGGCGGCGGCAGAGACCACGGCGGGCTTGTCCGGCCTCCGTGCCGCCTGCTCGGCGATCAGCTGGTGGATCAGCAGCGTCATGTGTCGTCCCTCATGTCGAGGATCGTCGGGCCGTCCTGAGTGCTCAGCCCGTCGAGGCGGGCCGCGAGTTCGCGCACCGTGCGGTGCTGGAAGAAGAGCTCGACCGGGATGTCGAGGCCCGCGTCGGCGGCCCCGTTGATCACCGCGATGGCACGGAGCGAGTCGCCGCCCGAGGTGAAGAAGTCGTCCCCGGGGCCCAGTCGGTCGGCGCCGAGGACGTCCGCCTCGATGCGCAGCAGCAGTTCCTCGGTCGGGGTGGCGGGCGGCTCGGATTCCGCACCGGGTGCGGCGGGTTCGCCGAGCGCCGCCAGCACGGTGCGGTCGACCTTGCCGTTGGAGGTGAGCGGCAGGGCGGGCAGGAAGTGGAAGAGCGACGGCACGATGTCGCCCAGGATCCGCTGCGCCAGGAACTCGCGCAGTTCGTCCGCCTCCGGCGCCGCGGTGTCCGGTTCGGGCACGACGTGCGCCACGAGGCGCCGGGCCGCGCCGGGGTCGCCGAGCGCGACGACGCAGGCGCCCGCGACCCCCGGGTGGTCCTGGAGCGCCGCCTCGATCTCGCCGAGTTCCACCCGGTGGCCGAGGATCTTCACCTGGAAGTCCTCGCGGCCGAGGATCTCGATGTCGCCCGAGGGCCGCCAGCGGCCGAGGTCGCCGGTGCGGTAGAGGCGTTCACCGGTGTGCGGGTCGGTCACGAACCGGGCGGCGGTCTTCTCCGGGTCGCCCCAGTAGCCGCGTGCCAGGCCGTGCCCGGCGATGTACAGCCCGCCGGTCACCCAGTCGGGGCGGGGCCTCATCCGGTCGTCGAGGACGTGCCAGCGCTGGTTGGCCAGCGGTCTGCCGTAGGGCACGCTCGCCCATTCTGGGCCGGGCGGGCCCGCCTCGTGCGCGATGGACCAGATGGATGCCTCGGTCGCGCCGCCGAGGGAGATCAGCCGGGCCCCGGGGGCCACGTCGCGCAGCTGTCCGTAGGTCGCGACGGGGATCCAGTCCCCGCTGAGCAGCACGGTCCGCAGCTCGTCCGGCAGGCGTTCGCCCCTGCCCCGGGTGTACTCCAGGAGGATCTGCAGGAGCGCGGGGACGGAGTTCCAGACGGTGACGCGGTGGCGGCGCAGGAGTTCCGCCCAGGCCGCCGGGTCCGGGTTCTCGGACGATTCGGGGACGATCAGCGTGCCGCCCGCGCCCAGGGTTCCGAAGACGTCCCAGACCGAGAGGTCGAAGCTGAGGGAGCTGATCGCGAGGACCCGGTCGTCGGGTCCGACACGAAAGCGCCGGTTGATGTCGAGGACGGTGTTGCGGGCCGCCCCGTGCTCGATCATGACGCCCTTGGGTTCGCCCGTGGAGCCCGAGGTGTAGATGACGTACGCCAGGTCCTCCGGGCCGACCGGGGCGGGGCACGGCCGCCCGGCCGGCGGCGCCGGAGAGGTCCGGGTGACCGGGACGGCGGTGACGCCCGGCGGCCAGGTGCGCTCCCGGTCCACGGCGGGCTGTGTGAGGACCGTCTCCACCTGCCCGTTCTCCAGGAGGTAGCGGATCCGCGCGGCGGGCAGTGCGGGGTCGACCGGGAGGTAGGCCGCTCCGGCGCGCAGCACGCCCAGCACGGCGGCGATCTGTTCCCAGCCCTTGTTCATCACGACCGCGACGAGCCGGCCTGGCCGGGTGCCGAGTTCGAGGAGCCGGTTCGCGATCCCGGCCGATGCCGTGTCGAGGTCCCGGTAGGTCAGGGTGCGCCCGGCCTGGACGACGGCGGGGGCCCCGGGGTTCTCGGCGGCCCGGCGCAGGAACGGCTCGTGCAGCAGGCCGGTGTCCGGCGCCTGTGCCGTCGCCGGGGTGTCGGTGGCGTTGGTCCGGGTGCGCCGTTCGAGCTGGTCGGCGGGCGGCTGCGCGGGCCGCTCCCGGGACCACGTCTCCCGCCGTGCGGCGAGGTCCCGCAGCAGGCTTCCGTAGGCGGCGGCCATGTCGTCGAGCAGGCCGTCGGGGAAGAGTTCGGCCACGGCGTCCCAGCAGTAGTCGAGGCCGCCGTCCACCTCCATCACCTGGTGGTCGAGGGCGACCTGCGGTGTCTGGGTGACGCCGTACGCGTACGTGCCGAGGCTGCCCCACTCCATGCGCGGGACGCCGACCAGGCTGGAGAAGACCACCGGCATCGCCGCCCGCGGCAGCCCGCCGCCCTGGCGCCGGGCCAGGTCGCGCATGACCTGGACGCTGCTGGTGTGGCGGTGCTCCAGGTCGTTCCAGAGCCGGTCCTGGACCTGCCGGGCCCGGTCCAGGAAGGTGGCGCCGTCGCCCTCCACCGCGTGCAGCAGCCCGGAGGTGAAGTCGCCGAGCAGGTCGTTGAGCCGGGGGTGCAGCGGGGGCCGGTTGAAGAGGGTGAGGTTGACGGTGAACCGAGGGGTGGCGCTCCAGGTGCCCAGCACCTCGGCGAAGGCCGCGAGGAGCAGGGCCGACGGGGTGATGCCGGCCGCCGCCCCGGACTGGCGCAGGGCCTGCCAGACGTCCGGCTCCAGCCGCCCCGGGCACCGTACGAAGCGCGGCCGGCGCACCGATGCCAGGCTCCGCAGATAGGGCAGTTCGGGGGCGGGCGGGAGGTCGTCCAGGCGGTCCTGCCAGTAGGCGCGCGACGCGGCGTGGAGCGGGGAGCTGTCCTGGGCGGCTCGTTCGGCGAGGACGTAGTCGCGGAAGGACAGTTCGAGCGCGGGCAGTGCCAGGTCCGGGTCCTCGTACAGCCGGGACAGTTCCTGGGTGAAGATCCGCGCGCTGCGGGCGTCGAAGATCAGCAGGTCGAAGCTGACGTGCACGCGGGAGACGGTCTCGTCGACGCGGGTGACCCGCAGGTCGAAGAGCGGCCAGCGGTCGACCGGGAGGAGTTCGTGGGACAGTTGCTCGCGGATCTCGGCGAGGCGTCCGTCGCGTTCGGCGGCCGGGAGCCCGCGCAGGTCCGTCGCCCGCAGCTCGTAGGGCGGCACCTCCTCCAGGACGCGTTGGCGCCCGTCGGGGGTCACGACCGCGCGGAGCATGTCGTGCCGTGCGACCAGCAGGTCGACGGCGCGTCGCAGCCGCTCGGGGTCGAGTCCGGGGACGTCCCACTCCTGGTATCCGTGGCAGCCGACGTCGCCGAGTTCGATGCCGCCGCTGCGGCCGATCCAGTAGGCGTGCTGGATGTCCGTGAGCGGGAAGGGCTCGTACCGCTGGTCCGGCCGGGGTGTGATCGGGGGCGCGCCCGCCGGGGCGGGTCCCGCACCCGGTGTCCCCCGGCCCGCGCCCTCGACCACCGCGGCCATCTCCTCGACGGTCGGGGCCTCGAACAGGACGCGCAGCGGAAGGTCCACCCCGAGGACGCGGCCGACGGACGCCATGAGTTCCATGCCGGTGAGCGAGTCGCCGCCCAGCTCGAAGTAGTTGTCGCGGACGCCCACCCGTTCCTGGTGCAGGACCTCGCACCACACCCGGGCCAGGGTCTTCTCGGTGTCGGTGCGGGGGGCGACGGTGGGGCCCGTGCCGCCGCGGGGCGCGTCGGGCGCGGGCAGGGCACGGCGGTCGACCTTGCCGTTGGGGAGCAGTGGAAGGGCGTCGACCACCACGAACGCGGTGGGGACCATGTAGGCGGGCAGCTGCTCCTTGAGCAGGTCGCGCAGTTCCCCGCCGGTCGGGCGCCGGTGGGTGTCCGTCACGAGGTGGGCGACCATGCGGCGTTCGCCGGGCCGGTCCTCCCTGACCGTGACGACGGCCTGCCGGACGGCGGGGTGTTCCAGCAGCCGGGTGGTGACCTCGCCGAGCTCGATGCGGTAGCCGTTGAGGCTGACCTGTTCGTCGGCGCGGCCCAGCACGACGATCGCTCCGTCGGGCAGCCGACGGCCGATGTCGCCGGTGGCGACCATGCGCGCGCCGGGCCGCGCCGCGAAGGGGTCGGGGATCCACTTCTCGGCCGTGCGCTCCGGCCGGTGCAGGTATCCGCTCTGGATCAGGTCGCCGCCCACGTGGATCTGTCCGGCCACGCCCAGCGGCACGGGCTGGAGGGCGTCGTCGAGCAGGTACACGCGGGCGTTGGGCACGGGCAGGCCCACGGGGGTGCTGGAGCCGTGCCGCGCGGCGGGCGGCACGGTCTTCGGCGTGATGCGCACCCCATCGGCCTCGTTGAGGCAGGTGGTGGCGTTCGTGGTCTCGGTGGAGCCGTAGATGGTGACGATCTCGAACGGCACCGTCGAGGGGAGCCAGCCGACGCGTTCGCCGGACACCATCAGGACGCGCAGCGGCACCTCGCCCGGCCAGTCGACCGCGCACACGCGCTCGGCGAGTGCCTTGGCGAGGACGGTGACGGTGATCCCGGCGTCGATCAGCCAGTCGCGGAGCCGGAAGGGCGTGGCGGTGGTGGTCTCGTCCGCGATGTGCACGGCACCGCCCGCGCTGAGGAAGGGCCACAGCTCGTTGACGTAGGAGATCCCGAAGCCGGGGGCGGAGATCCAGGTGCCGCGGTCGTTCTCGGTCAGCGAGTACGCCCGCTGGGTGCCCTGGGAGACGAGCAGCACCGCGCCGTGGTGGAAGGCGACGCCGCGCGGTTCGCCGGTGGAACCCGAGGTGTACGCGATCTGGCACAGGCCCAGCCGGTGCGCCCGCTCGGGCGGGGCCGCCGGGGAGGCGGCGTCGAAGAGCGCGCGGTCCCGGTCGAGGCAGCGGACGTGCCCGCCGAACTCGGTGGGCAGGTGGGCGAGGTGGGTTTCGGAGGTGAGCAGTACGGAGGTCCGCGAGTCGTCGAGCATGGACGCCAGGCGGCGGGTCGGCTGCGAGGGGTCGAGCAGGACCGCGGCGCCCGCGGCCTTGAGGATGCCGAGGACGCCGACGACCATGTCGACCGAGCGGCGCAGACAGATGCCGACCGGGACCTCGGGGCCCACGCCCAGCTCACGCAGATGGTTCGCGACCTGGTTGGCGCGCCGGTCGAGTTCGCCGAAGGTCACCCGCTCCTCGCCGCCGACGAGGGCGACCGCCTCGGGGCGGCGGGCCGCCTGGTCGGCGACGAGCCGGTGGATCAGCCGGTCGTGCGGAAAGTCGACGCGGGTGTCGTTGCCGTCGTGCAGCACCCGGCGTTCCTCCTCGGGGGCGAGCAGCCACTGGCGGCCGATGCTCTCGCCCGGCTTGGCCAGCAGCCCGGCCAGGAGGGTGCCGAAGTTCCCGGCGAGGCGGCGGACCGTCTCCTCCTCGAAGAGTTCGGTGTCGTAGGCGAGGGTCAGCCGGGTTCCGTGGTCCCCGGGCGCCACGACGAGGGCCAGGTCGAAGTCGGCCGTCCCCGGGTCGAGGGGCAGCGGTGCGGCGGTGGCACCCGGCAGCGCGCAGACGGGCTCCGGCCGGATCTCGAAGCCGACCTGGCAGACCGGGCGGCGGCTCGGGTCGCGCTCGGGGTCGAGCCGTTCGACGAGTTGCGCGAACGGAACGTCGGCGTACGCCCGTGCCTCGGCGCAGGCGTGCCGCATCCGCTCCAGCGCCTCGGAGAACGAGGGATCCCCGTCGAGCGCGGCGCGTACGACCAGCAGGTTCGTCAGGGCGCCCACGGTGTGTGCGGGGGCGCGGTGCGGGGTGCCGAGGGCGATGTCGGTCACACCGGTGTAACGGTGGACGAGGACGGCGAACGCGGTGAGCAGCAGCGTCCCGGTGTCGGTGTCCTGGGCGCGGGCGTACTCCGCGAGTGCCCGGGCCGTCGCCTCGGGAAGACGCATCGAGGTGTGCGCGCCGGTCAGGGCCAGGGCACGCGGGCGTATCCGGTCGGCGGGCAGTTCGACGCCGACGGGCATGCCGGCCAGGGCCTCGACGCGGGATTCGAGCCGGTGCCGGGGGGCGGCGGGTGGACCGGCGTGGTGCTCCGCCGACGGCCGGGCGCGGTCGTGGCCCGGCGTCGGCCCGGCGCAGAGTTCGCCCAGTTCCTCGAAGAGGACCGCCAGGGAGTGCCGGTCCGCGACCAGTTGGTGCGCGCAGAGCAGCAGGGCGTGCTCGCCCGTGCCGAGCGAGAGCAGCCCCGCCCGCCACAGCGGGCCCCGTTCCTTGTCGAACGGCCGGGCGCAGAGGTCCTTCGCCCAGTCCTGGACCCGGCGGATCCGGTCGTCGGGTGCCGTCGTGTCCGTCTCGCGCACGAGCGGCGGCGCGATCTCCCCGGCGGGGAGGACCACCGGCTCCGGGCGGCCCGGCCCCGTCCGGAAGGCGGTGCGCAGCGCGGGGTGGCGGGCGATCAGCTCCGCCAGCGCGTCCCGGACCGTGTCCGCTTCCAACGGGCCGGTGACGAGCATCAGTTCACCGATGGTGAGGGTCCGGTCCTGCGGGCGCAGCTCGTCGAGGAGCCACACGCGTTCCTGGCCGGGCGACAGAGTGGTGGCCGACAGAGTCATGTTCGCAACACCCCAGGGGTCTCAGGACTGGTCCGCGAACAGTCGCCCGCCCCGGGCGAATTCGGTCGCGTCCATCTCGACGAACCGGACACGCACCTCTTCGGGCTTGGCGTCCAGGCATTTGACGGCGAGCCGGGTGATCTCGTCGGCGAACAGGCGCCGCTGTTCCAGCGTGCGCCCCTTGAGCGCGAGCACGGTGATGAACGGCATGGGGGTTCCTTCCACTCGGCGTCGCGCGTCACCCGAGACGGGCGGCGACGTCCTCGACGAAGCGGCTGATCATGGCCGTCTGGTCCGGGACCCCGTAGAGCACCAGGGAGACCTGATCGGCTCCGGTCTCGCGCAGTTCCTGGAGCCGGTCGACGCACCGGGAGGGCGGACCGTAGATCGCGAAGCAGTCGATGAGGCGGTCCGAGAGTTCGGCGGCGTGCGGGGCGCCCACGACCTCGTGCTGGTACCAGTCGTAGCGCTCGGCCAGGGCGGCCATGTCCGACAGCACCGCGTCGGGGAGCATGGCGGCCAGTTCCTCGGACTCGGGGGTGGTGCGGCTGAGCACCGAACGCCAGAGGAAGTACGCCGAGGTGGCGGCGTAGGAGCGCAGGTATTCGCGCGCCTCGTCCACGTCGTCGTGCACGAACACCGTGCCGCGTGACCACACGTCGAGATCGGCGAGTTCGCGCCCGGCGCTCCGCGCGCCCTCGGCGACGCGTGCCCGTTTCCACGTGGTGATCGCCGGTGAGAGGCCGGGCAGGAACACCCCGTCCGCGATTCTTCCGGCGAGCCGGCAGCTCTTGGCGCCGTGGGTGCCGATGAGGACCGGTATCTCGCGCTCGGCCCACTCCGAACGCATGGGCAGGCCCTGCCATTCGGTTTCCTTTCCTCCGGTGAAGTCCCGGAAGAACTGGACGTATTCGGCGAGTTCCGTGAGCGGCCGCGGCTTCTTTCCGACCATGGCGACGGCACTTCCTCCGGCGCCGATGCCGAGGAATATCCGACCCTCCGAGATCTCGTCCAGGGTCGCGATCACATTGGCCAGCACGGAGGCGTGCCGGGTGTACGGATTGGTGACCGCCTGGCCTATGCGTATTCGGGTCGTCGCCGCCGCGGCCAGGGCCATCATCGCGGTCGAGTCGCGGCAGAGGTTCTGTGAATCAATGAATGTGCAGTGTTCATACCCTAATTCGTCGGCCTGGCGTGCCAGTTTCGCCGATTCGCGGGCCGTGAGGGTGCGCCCGATTCCGATTCCGAACTTCATGCCCGCCTCCGGAACGCGTCGCTGCGGAAAAGAACATCGCATCGCGTCGAACTCGTCGCCGCCGACCCTGCACTGTCGTCCGGGAGCCGTCAACCATGTTGCTTGTTCTGTCCCGCCGGCGGGACAGAACAAGCTGGTGGGGATTGTCTTCGTCCGGGATCACCGGTCCACCGGGTAGTGCGGGACGGTACTCAGCGCCTGAGAGTGGTGTTCACCAGATAGGGGGAGGAGAACGTCGTGCGGTCGCCGGCCTTCTTGCCGGGTACGGGAAAGAGACGGGCCGACAGCGGTTTCCCGAGGCGTACGGCCATGGCGGCCACGTCGGTCAGAAGTCCCGCGATCTCCTCCTCGGGGGTGTCGCCGGGAAGGGGAACGGTGTCGAGTCCGGTGCCGCACACCGCCGAACAGGCCAGCAGCCGCTGGGCGTCGACCGTGCCCTCGTGCCAGCGCTGCGCGAGCCGGGTGTCCTCCATGACCGGCAGCATCACCCCGTTGTAGCCGCAGGTGGTCAGGCCCGTGCTCCGGATCGCCTCGGTGAGTGCCGCGGTGACGGCCATCGTTCCGGGGCCGCCCAGCGGTCCGGGCAGGCAGAGCTCCATGGCCGCGGCGATGCTGTCGTCGCCCGCTGGCGCGGGCGACAGGTCGATGCCGCCGTACGCCGGGCCCGTCTCCTCGCAGATCCGCTCGGCGATCCCCACCACGGGCGCGGCGTGTTCGCTCAGCGCCCGCCCGACCCGGCGCGTGATGGCGGCGGGGTCGAGGCGGCCGACCTCCCGCAGCGCCTCCGCGACGATTCCCGCGCCCTGCAGGCCGACCGTGAGGGACGAAGGCCCGTCGTGGTGGGCCGCGGGAAAGAAGGGCCCGCCGGGATCGACACAGGCCACCATGGCGAAGCGGAAGTTCCCCAGCCCCTGGTCCGTCTCCTCGGCGAGCCTGCGGACGATCCGCGCCACGGGTCCGGACGCCTCGGAACGGACCCCGTGCCGCAGCGTTCCCGTGCGGACGGTGCAGCTCAGCGCCTCCGCGCCGATCAGCAGGTCCCCGACGGTGTCGAGGGTGTGCAGCGGGAAGGCGGGATCGGCCGCGTCCGCCGGGCCCAGCGAGCAGTAGCCGATCCCGACCCCGTCGAGAACGGTCTGCAGGCGGTGGGCGTAGGAGACGATGTCCGACGGCGTCCGTCCCGCGAGGTCGGCGAAGACGGACCGGGTCGACAGCCGTACGGTCTGGACCTCGTACCCGGCCGCACGGAAGGCCGCTTCCGCCCGCCGGACGAGCAGGGCCTTCTCCTCGACGACCGCCTCCGGAATCGGATGGGGCTCGGCGACCCCGAGCGTGACGGTGCGTATCAGTGGCCTGTACATGATCTTCTCCTCGCGAGTTCACGCGTTCGAATGAACGTGGGTGGCGGCTGCCGGGAGCGGGGCGCGTCACCTGCCAGGATCACGGAACCGGGCGCTGTTCCCGGGCCGGACGGACCTGACGGGGAGATGCGGGAGATGAGCGGTGACAGGTCGCGCGAGCGGGCCGTCGAGCCCGAGGACCTCAGCCGTTTCGTGGTCGAGAGACTCAACACGGGCGACGTCGACGGCCTGGTCGCGTTGTACGAACCCGACGCGGTCCTGGCCCTCCCCGACGGCACGGTGGCGACCGGCGAGCGGGAGATCCGCAGGGCCTACGAGCGATTCACGGCCGACCGGCCCGTCTTCCAGCATGGTGAACAGCAACGTACGCTGCACTATGGCGACTTGGCGCTCACTTCGGTGCAGTTGGCCGACGGGAAGGATGCCACGGTCGAGGTGGCCCGCCGCCAGTCCGACGGCACATGGCTGTGGGTGATCGACCGGCCCAGCGTCCTGGGCTGACCGGAACGGAGCATTCCTCTTATTCGCCCGCCGTGCGTCCGGACACCCCCGTTCCTCGCGGGCCGGGGCTCCCCAGCCATCGGGTCACACATCCGTCCGTCGGCCTCCCCCGCAATGTGACCCTCCCTCAGTAGAGTCGGCTGCGGTTCAGCGACAGCCCGCCACCCTCGCTAGGAGGCTCCGTTGAAAATGCTGATCAATACCCCGGAAACCGTCGTCGCGGACGCGCTGCGCGGTATGGCCGCCGCTCATCCCGGGCTCGCCGTCGACGTCGGGAACCGCGTCGTCGTGCGGCGGGACGCGCCCGTGGCCGGGAAGGTGGCGCTCGTCTCCGGGGGCGGCTCCGGTCACGAGCCGTTGCACGCCGGGTTCGTCGGCCCCGGCATGCTGTCCGCCGCCTGCCCGGGCGAGGTGTTCACCTCTCCGGTGCCGGACCAGATGGTACGCGCCGCCGCCGCGGTGGACGGCGGCGCGGGGGTGCTGTTCGTCGTCAAGAACTACACCGGTGACGTGCTGAACTTCGAGATGGCGGCCGAGCTCGCCGAGGACGAGGGGGTGCGGGTCACGCAGGTGGTCGTCGACGACGACGTCGCGGTGACCGACAGCCTCTACACGGCGGGGCGACGGGGCACCGGGGCCACCCTGTTCGTGGAGAAGATCGCCGGGGCGGCGGCCGACGAAGGGGCGCCGCTGGAACAGGTGGCGGCCGTGGCCCGCCGAGTGAACGATTCCTCACGGAGTTTCGGCGTGGCGCTGAGTGCCGTCACCACGCCCGCCAAGGGGTCCCCCACGTTCGACCTGCCGCCGGGCGAGCTGGAGCTGGGCATCGGGATCCACGGCGAGCCGGGACGGGAGCGGCGTCCCATGATGACGTCCCGCGAGATCGCGGACTTCTCGGTGGACGTGGTACTCGACGACCTGCGGCCGACGGGACCGGTGATCGTCCTGGTCAACGGCATGGGCGCGACACCGCTGCTGGAGCTGTACGGGTTCAATGCCGAGGTGCAACGGGCGCTGTCCGGGCGGGGGGTCGTGGTGGCTCGTACGCTCGTGGGGAACCATGTGACCTCGCTCGACATGGCGGGCTGTTCGGTGACGGTCTGCCAGGTGGACGAGGAGTTGCTGCGCCTCTGGGACGCGCCGGTGGAGACGCCCGCGCTGCGCTGGGGCCGTTGACCCGACGACAAGGAGATCATGTGCTCGACGCCGGTTTCTTCCACCGTTGGATGACCGCGGCCGCGAGTGCCGTGGACCGCGAGGCGGACCGTCTCACCGAACTCGACTCGGCGATCGGGGACGCCGATCACGGCACCAACATGCGGCGCGGGTTCACCGCCGTGACCGCGGTCCTGGACAGGGAGGCGCCCGCGACCCCGGGAGCCGTGCTGATGCTCGCCGGGCGGCAGCTGGTGTCGACGGTCGGCGGGGCCTCGGGGCCGTTGTACGGGACTCTGCTGCGTCGCACCGGAAAGGCCCTGGGCGACGAGCCCGAGGTGACGCCCCAGCAGCTGGCGGAGGCGCTCGGGGTGGGCGTCGCGGCCGTGGCCCAGCTCGGCGGGGCACAGGCCGGGGACAAGACGATGCTCGACGCGCTGCTGCCGGCGGCCGACGCGCTCGGGACCTCGTTCGAGGAGGCCCGGAAGGCCGCCGAGGAGGGGGCGCTGGCGACGGTGCCGATGCAGGCGCGCAAGGGCAGGGCGAGCTATCTGGGCGAGCGCAGCATCGGGCACCAGGATCCGGGGGCGACGTCCTCCGCCCTGCTGATCGCCGCGCTCGCCGAGACGGCCGGGGCGGGCGGAGGCGGGGCGTGAGCGGCGTGAACCAGGTCGGGATCGTGCTGGTCTCGCACAGCGGCCCGGTGGCCGAGTCGGTCGCCGAGCTGGCCAAGGGGCTCGCGGCCGGTGGTGCGACCGCTCCGGTCGCCGCCGCCGGCGGAACCGCCGAGGGCGGGCTCGGCACGAGTGCGGAGCTGATCGCCGGGGCCGCCGCCTCGGTGGACTCGGGGGTCGGCGTGGTGCTGCTGGTCGATCTGGGCAGTGCCGTGCTGACGGTCAAGTCGATGCTGGCCGAGGGAGACGAACTGCCTGAGGGCGCGCGGCTGGTGGACGCGCCGTTCCTGGAGGGCGCGGTGGCCGCCGTGGTGACCGCGTCGGCGGGCGGGGACGTCGACGCGGTGGAGGCCGCGGCCTCGGAGGCGTACACGTACCGCAAGGTGTAGGCGGGTGGCACGGGGCCGTCCCGCGCCCCCCGTGGCGGGTGCGGGACGGCCCCGGGCCGGACGGTACCCGGCCGGTCAGGCCGCCGGGGCGGTTCGGGCTGCCGCGATCCTGATCACGGCCTGGCGCGTGGTGCCGTTGACGGTCACGGCGAGCGTGACGGTGCCGGGGCGGAGAGCGGTGAGGGTGCCGGTCGACGGGTCGAGGACCGCGATGTGGCGGTGCCGGGCGCCGTCCGCGCGGCCGATGTGGACGTTCGGGGATCCGGTCCAGTCGGCGGACAGCGGGAAGCCCACGGGCACCTCGCGGGAGCCCTGGGCGACGGTCGCCGTGACCTTCGTACGGCTCCCGGCCCCGACGACCTCGGGCGCGTCGAGCGACAGCCCGTCGACATGGGCCCGGGTCTGGACGGAGACCCAGTCCGGGCCGCCCCGCCACGGCCGCTGCCGGGCGGTGGCCTGTTCACCGGAGGTGACGCGGTCCACGCCGATCAGCGACCAGCCGGTGAATCCGCCCTCGCCCGCGGGACCGGCCGGCGCCTTGCCGGAGTTGCCGTTGATCAGATACGGCACTCCGTCGACGTGCGAGGCGTGGAACACCCCGACGTGACCGCCGACGAACGCCACGCCCTTGCCCGTCGTGCGGCGGAAGTCGGCGAGCCACTGCTCGACGAGGGCCGCCTCCTTGCGGTCGCCGAGCTGGCTGCCCTTCTGCACGGTCGGGTCGCGCGGCGGCACGTGCTCGATCAGCACGACCGAGCCGACGTTCCGGTCCTTCGCCGCCGCGTCCAGCTGGGCGCGGAACTCCTTGATCTGGTCGAAGCCGCCGCTGCGCAGACCGAGGCTGGACGTGTCGAGGGTGATGACCCGGGTGCCCTTGTGGTCGAACGTCCGCCGGGCGGGACCGAACTCGTCGACGAAGTCGTCGATCCGCCCGCCCATCACCTCGTGGTTGCCCGGGACGTAGTACCAGGGCAGTGCGTCGCCGAGTTCCTCGGTGAGGACGCGGCGGGCGAACGCCAGGTCCGCGGGCGAGCCCTCGTCGACGAGATCGCCGTCGATGACCAGGAAGTCGGGGCGGGCCGCCTTGATCTCGCGCAGGGTGCGCCGCGCCTGGGCGACGATGTCGCTGTCCGGGGCCCGCGCGACGAACTGGGCGTCGGACATCACCGCGAACCGCCAGTCGCGCCGCCCGGTCACGGCCGCCGGATCGATCAGCGGGTCGGCCGGTGCGGCCTGTCCGGGGAGGTCGACGGCGGGCGGGACCTGGGCGGTGAGGTCGTCGACGACGATCTCGCCCGTGTACTGCTTGGTGGCGGCCGTCTCGGCGAGGTAGAAGCGGGACACGGTCAGCGGCGTGGCGGCCCCTTGCGGCACGGCGAAGGTGACCTGCCGCCAGCCGGTCCAGGTGATGTACGGCCCGCGCAGCAATTGGTCGGAGCCGGCGGCGTCCTTGAGGTGCAGGGTCGGCCAGGCGCCGTTGCCGTCGCCCTTGATCCACAGCGTGAACGACTGGGGCTGCCCGGGTACGGCGACCGGCCGGGGCGGGGCGGCGTAGGCGGCGCGGGTGGCGGTGGACTGCGTGAAGTCGTAGGAGAGCCTCAGCCCGGTGCCGGTGCGGCCGTCGGGGGTGGCGGAGAGGGAGCCGCTCGCCCGGGCCTGGCTGAAGGTCCAGGAGTCCGCGTCGTCGAAGGAGGAGACGGCCTGCTCGGCGAGGCCGACGGTGACGGCGAGGACGGTGGTGGTGCCGGCGACGGTGGCCCTGATCTGCCCGGCGCCCCTCCCGGCGCGCGAGGTGACGGTGAAGGAGCCCCGGCCGTCGTCCCGGACGTCGAGGAGCGTGTGGTCGTAGTCGAGGGAGACGTCGCGCGGTTCGACGGGGGCGGAGGTGCCGTGGGCGTCGAGCCCGACGATCCCGAACGTGCCGGTGGCGTTCGCGTCGGCCAGGCCGATGCGCCGGGCGGTCGGCTCGATGCGGGCCAGTTCGTCGAGGACGGTGAGGGTGGTGCCGCCGCGCGCGGTGCCCTTCTCGGCGCGTATCTCGGTGGTGCCGCCGTGCCGCGCGGTGAACAGGCCGCCCCGGTCCACGGTGCCGACCGAGCCGCGTACGGACCGCCAGCGCGGGGTGCCGTCGGCGGGGCCGTACGTCTCGTCGTATCCGCTCGCGGTGAGGCGACGGGTCAGCCCGGGGAAGACCCGGTCGGGGTGACCGCCTTTGACCGGGTCGACGCCCGGCGCGGAGGCGGCGGCGGTGCGGGGCCGGACCCAGAAGCCCTTGAGCCGGCCGCTGCCGTCGGGGGCGGTGAGGGCGAGGCCGTTGGGGACGGCGCGTTCGCTGCCGTCGGACGGGCTGTTCTCGACGCGGAGCGCGTCGCTCCCGGGTTCCCGTGCGACGAGGGTCGAGGAGCCGCCGCCGTCGAGGTTGAGCGCGCTGTACGAGCCGGCGCGGCGCATCATCAGCCCGAGTTCGGTGAGGGTGACGCCGCCGCTGTCGGCCTGCCGGCCGTCGACGGTGATGATCTGCATGGTCCGGCCGTCCCTGGAGAATCCCACGGCGGTGCGGGGTGCGGCGGTGTTGTTGCCCTCGCCCTCGTGGTCCTGGGCGACCCCGTCGACGACGAGGAGTTCCCGGCCGCCGACGGCGGTGCGCGGCACGGATCCGCCGTCGCTGCGGGCCCGGTAGGTCAGGGACACCGGATCACCGGGCTTCAGGGCGCGCAGTGCGGCGGCCCCGGCCTCACGGCCGGTCAGCACGGTGGTGTCGCCCGGGATGTTCCCCGATCCGGGGGTGTCCGACACGGAGACCACCGTGCCGTCCCGTACGACGGCCTCCGCGACGGGGGCGGCGTCGTCCACGGTCAGCGCGCGGTCGGCGCTTCCCCAGGCCGAGGTGTAGGCGCCCACTCCCCCTGCGGGCACATCGGCGGCGTTGTAGGCGGTGAGCGGGCGCTTGCCCGAGGGCAGGGTGAGCGTCCCCTCGAAGTAGAGGTTCAGGATGCGGCCCGCGCCGCCGGGGCCGATGCCGACGGCCCGGTCGACGCCCGGTGCCGGTGACTGGACGACGGCTCCGTCCTTGATGCCGATGCCCTGCGGGGCCCCGGTCTGGTTGATGTCGAAGAAGTCGGCGTTGATCGCGGCGACGGTGCGGCGGCCCCGGCCCGGGTCGTGCCCGGCGGCGAGCTCGGAGACCGTGCGCCGTTGCGAGACCTTGCCGGAGGAGAGGTAGTCGGCGCGCACGCCGCCGCCGTCGAGGTCGACGGAGAGCGAGTCGACCCGCAGCCACTTGTCGGATTCGAGCCGGTCGTACGAGTCCAGGCGGACGCCCGGGGCGATCGGGCGCGAGGTGCGCGCGGTCTCGATGCCGTCGCCGTCCACGACCGAGCGGGGCCTTCCCGCCGGGCCGCCGGCGGGCGGCGGGGCGACGGGTCTGAGGATCTCGGCCGAGGTACGGGGGCGGGGGTCGGGGGTCGTGTCGGCCAGGGCGGGCGTGATCGCGCCGGCCGTCAGCGCGGACACGGTCGCGAGCAGCACGAGCGAACGCGTCGCCCTCCCGCGCCGCCGCGCCGCTCCCCCGGGTGATGCGGTGCTCCTGCCGGCTGTGCCAAGGGCCACAAGTCCTCCTGCTGCTGCGTCGGTTGCCCGGCCCGGGCCACGGGCAGGGCACTGTCGGCCGCCAGCCTGGCCCGCGCCGGGGCCGCGCACCAGGGGGACTCGGGAACCACGGGGAGAACACGGCGGGTCGGCTCCGTGACGGGAACGATCACCTGGACGGCGGCACTGTCCGCGACGGCCCGCCGCAGGGCGGCCCAGACTTGACGTCATGCCACCTCCGAAACGCGCCCGGCGCAGTGCGGGCCTTCTCCTGTTCCGCCGTCCGGGCGGGGGCGCGGACGAACGGACCGAGGGCGTGCGGGCCACGGACGGCGGCACCGGCTTCGAGGTGCTGCTCGCGCACATGGGCGGCCCGTTCTGGGCGGGACGCGAGGACGCCGCGTGGTCGGTCCCCAAGGGCGAGTACGGCCCGGAGGAGGAGCCGCGGGACGCCGCCCGCCGGGAGTTCGAGGAGGAGTTCGGTCACGCGGTGCCGGACGGCGCGTGGGTGGCGCTCGGCGAGACCCGGCAGTCCGGCGGCAAGACCGTGGTGGTGTGGGCGGTGGAGGCGGACGTGGATCCCGCGGCGGCCGTGCCGGGGACGTTCACCATGGAGTGGCCGAGGGGCTCCGGTGTGCTGCGGGAGTTCCCGGAGGTGGACCGGTTCGCCTGGTGCGCTCCCCGGGAGGCGGAGCGGCGGCTCGTGGCGGGGCAGCGGGTGTTCCTCGACCGGCTGCGCGAGCACCTGCGCGGGTGCGGGTGACGCCCGCCCGGGACGGTCCCCGGGCGGGCGTCGGCCCTCGTCGGGCCGGCCTCCTTCGCGATGCCGCCGACCGGGCGCGTCGCGTTCCCGCCGGTGCCGCGGGACATCGGTTCAGCCGCCGTGCTCCCGGCCTCCGACGCTTCCGTACGCGCCGGCACCCGCCACGACCGGGCGGCCGTCGCGCAGTTCCATCCGGTCGCCGGTGAACCTGCCGCGGAAGGCACGGTCGTGCGAGACGACCACCACCGCTCCCCGGTACCGCGCGAGCGCCGCCTCCACCTCCTCCACCAGACCGAGGGCGATGTGGTTCGTCGGCTCGTCCAGCACCAGCAGATCGGCCGGGCGGGTGACCAGGCGGGCCAGCGCGAGCCTGCGTTGCTGCCCGGCCGAGAGCGCGGCGACCGGCACCGCCAGGTCCTCGGGGCGGAACAGGCCCAGGGCCAGGAGGTTCTCGGCGTGCTCGTCGGGGTGGCCGGACCGTTCCTGCGCGAACGCCTCCAGCAGGGTACGGCGGGTCGGCCGGGCCGGGAGTTCCTGGGGCAGGTACCCGAGGCGGCCACGGCGGCGCACCGTGCCCGCGTCAGGGGCGAGTTCGCCCGCCAGGACCCGCAACAGGGTCGACTTTCCGGCGCCGTTGGGACCGGTGACCAGAAGGCGCTGCCCGGGGTCCACGCGCAACGCGGGCAGGTGGAGCCGGTCGCCGACGACGACGGAGTCGAGTTCGGCGAGCGGAGCGGGGGTCGCCGTCTCCTCCCCGGCGGCGACGGCGATGTCGGCGTGGAAGCGCAGTGGTTCGGGCGGGGCCGGGACGGGATTCCCGCGCAGTTCGTCCAGCCGTCTCGCGGCGGCCCCGACCCGGCCCGACAGCTTGGCCTCGTGCGACCGCCGGTGCTTGCCGAAGCCCTGCCGCGGGTCCTTCCCCGTCCTGGCGAGGCGCTGCCCCGTCGCGTTCACGAGTTCTTCCGCACGGGCCAGCTCGTCCAGCCATTCCTGGTGGTCCTGGACCCGGCGACGGCGGGCGGCGGCCTTCGCGGTGCGGTAGCCGTCCCAGCCGCCGCCGTACCGGACGACCCGGCGCAGGTCGCGGTCGACCTCCAGGACGACGCGGGTGGTCCGCTCCAGGAAGGCCCGGTCGTGGGTGATGACGACGACGGTGCCGCGGTGGGCGCGCAGGTGGTCCTCCAGCCAGGTGGTGGCGCGGAGGTCGAGGTGGTTGGTGGGTTCGTCGAGCAGCAGGAGTTCGGGGGCGGATGCCAGCACGCAGCCGAGCGCGAGCCGCGACTGTTCACCGCCGGACAGGGTGCCGAGGAGTCGTCCGCGGGTGAGGTGGCCGATCCCGAGGCCGTGCAGCGCGGCGTCCACGCGGCTGTCGGCGCGGTAGCCGTCGCGTTCCTCGTACGCCGTCAGCAGTTCGCCGTAGGCGGCGAGCCGGGACGGGTCGGGGGTTCCCGGAGCGCCGAGCGCTTCCTCGGCGGCGCGGATCTCGCGCTCCAGGGTACGCAGTTCGGCCAGGGCGAGGTCGACGACGTCCTGGACGGTGCGGTCGGGGTCGAGGGCGAGGGTCTGGGGCAGATGGCCGGTGCCGCCGGGGAAGCGGACGGTGATCTCTCCGCCGTCCGGTGCCTCCGCTCCGGAGATCAGGCGCAGGAGGGTGGACTTCCCGGAGCCGTTCTCGCCGATCACCGCGACCTTGTCGCCGGGGCGGACGGTGAACGTCACCTGGTCGAGGACCGGGCGGTCCCCGTAGCGCTTGGAGACGTCCTTGAGGGCGAGTTGGGCACGGGGGTGTTCGTGGTTCATGGGCGCATTCCCTGAGATGACATGCCGCGGCGGCGCACGTGTGCACGTGCGCGGCGGGACGGGGTTGTCGGACGGGCGGAACGGCGCGTCGCACGCGAGAGGGGCAGCCCTCGGGTCACCCGGTGTCGCGTGGCGCGTCCGTGCCCGGACTCAGCGGAAGTAGTAGTGGCGCGAACCCATGGGACGCAGTGTAGAGGCGGCGGCTCGGGCGGGCCTCCGGTTTTCCCGCCCGTTCGCCCTCCGGCCCGTCCTGGGCGTTGTCCTGGAAGTGCCGTCGTCGGCCGAAGACCGGGCCGCGCGGCGTCCGGTACGTGCGCGTGCGGGGCGGACGGTCGTCCTCGTGCCCGACGTACGAGCACGAGGACGAGTCCGACAACGCGGCGAGCGCGTGTGCCGGACGCCGCACGGCGGGCGGCAGATCGACGACAGGGCCCGGCCGCCGCGGGTTCAGCGAAGACGCACCGGGAAGGTGGCGAAGCCGTTCGCGATGAACGAGTCGAGGCGGGCGGCCGGTGCCGACTCCTCGTCCGCGCGCAGACCGGGGAAGCGCGCGAACAGGGCGGGCAGGGCGATCGACGCCTCCAGCCGGGCCAGCGGGGCGCCGACACAGAAATGTACGCCGTGGCCGAAGGCGAGGTGTTCCTTGTCGGGACGGGTGATGTCGAAGCTGTCCGCATCCGGGCCGTGCCGCAGGGGGTCTCGGCCGGCCGCGGCGTACGTGGCGAGGACCGCGTCGCCGCGCGCGACGGTGGTGCCGTCGGGGAGTTCGATGTTCTCGACGGCGAAGCGCAGCGGCAGGCTGGCGATCGGCGGGGCCCAGCGCAGGGTCTCCTCGATGACGTCGCTCCAGGGCACGTCGCCGGCGCGCACCCGGGCGAGCTGCGCGGGGTGGCTGAGCAGGGCGTGGACGGCGTTGCCGATGAGGTTGACGGTGGTCTCGTGGCCCGCGCCGATGAGGAGCAGCAGGGTGCCGACGAGTTCGGTCTCGGTGAGGCCGGAGCCCTCCTCGTCACGGGTGGCGATCAGCACGCTGGTGAGGTCGTCGTCGGGGTGCTCGCGCTTGGCGGCGACCAGCCTCGCGAGAAGGTCCTGGACCTCCAGCAGGGTGGCGACGGCCTGCTCGTCCGTCGCGGTGGTGTCGAAGATCTCGCTGACGAGGCGCGCGGTGTCGGCCCTCCGGTCCTCGGGCACACCGAAGAGTTCGCAGATGACCCCCATCGGCAGCGGATGGGCGAAGTCGGTGCGCAACTCGGCCCGGCCGTCGGGGTCGGCGGCCATCCGGTCGAGCAGCGTCGTGGTGATCTCCTCGATGCGCGGACGCAGGGCGTCGACCCGCCGTCGGGTGAAGGCGGGCGAGATGAGCCTGCGCAGTCGGCGGTGGTCGGCGCCGTAGGCGGTGAGCATGTTCGACACGCCCACCCAGGTGTTGATCCAGCTCGCCCGGAACTCCCCGTTCCGCCAGAGCGGCCAGTGCTGGTTCGGATCCTTGGACACCCGGTCGTCGGCGAGCAGGCGGCGGAGCGCCTGGTAGCCGGTGGGTGCCCAGGCCCTGATGCCGTCGGGGAGCTCGACCGGGGCGACGCAACCGTGCCGGCGGAGCGAGCGCGCCTCGCCGTGGATGTCGCGTCCCGCCGGATCGATGACGACCGGCCGCTGCCTCATGGAGATCTCCTCACTGCGCGTGGCACGGCCGGGACGGATGTCGCGCGACGCGGCCGGGCGGAACGGCCGTCGCCCGGCGCGGCCGGAACGGATGTCGGGGGTGCGGCAGTTCATCGTCGAGGTGGCGCGTCGGAGTGCGAAAGGGCGCACACCGGCGCGAAAGAGTGAAAGCGGGTGGTACACACCCGTCGGCGCCCGGCCGGGGAGCGACCGGCGTCCGTACGCGCGTCGCGAGACGGCCGGACCCTGCCCGGCCGGAAGGGCGGGGTCGCGGGGACGGCAGGGTCACCGGAAGGGCCGGGACGTGCGAACAGCCGGGGCGGTGGCGTCAGGTCAGTGGTGCGGGGCCTCGCCCTGGGCCGCTTCGATGCTGCTGTGGAGATCGCTCGTGGCGTCGAGGGCCGCGGCTCCGGAGACGACAAGGCAGGCCAGCAGCGCCGCGGCGGCCGCCCGGCCGACGCGGGAGCGCGGGGTGCCGCGGCCGAGCAACGCGGCGACGCGGCGCGGTACGGGCCCGACGGCGGCGCCGAGCGCCACCCGGGGCCGGGGGCGTTCCTCCCCCTCGGCGGCGCGTGCGGCGAGGGCGGCGCGGCCGATGGCCCGGGCGGCGATCCGCCGGTCGCCGACGGCCGCTGCGGCGGCCTCGTCGGCGCAGCGCTCCAGTGCGTAGCCCATGGGGGCGCGCAGGGACCGCAGCGCGGGGTGGCAGAGTGCCGCCAGCTCGACGGCGGCGAGGTAGAGGTGGTGGCGGCCCGCGAGGTGGGCGCGTTCATGGGCCAGCAGCGCGTCGCGCTCGTCCGGGTCCAGGGCGCGCAGCATGCCCGTGGTGACGACGATCCGGCCGGAGGTTCCGGGGCGTCCGGGCAGGGCGTAGGCGTCGGGACGGCTGTCGCGCACCACGGCGAGTTCGCCCTCGGTCCCTCCGGGCCGCGCGGGCCGGTGCAGCTGCGCCCAGTGGCGGCGGGCGGCGCGGGCGACGGCGACGGCGCACCCCACGAGCAGGGCCAGCGCCGCGGCGGCGAGGGGCACGGCCGCCGCGGGAGCGATCGCAGACAGCGGCCTGACGAGTTCGCCGGAGGAGGAGACGGCGGGGAACCGGGTCGCGCCGGGCACCACGAGCAGGGCGAGCGCGAGCAGGCCGCACAGGGCCAGGCCGACTCCCGTCGCGGCGAGCAGCCGCACGGCCCGTACCGGCGACAGGGCGTCCGCCAGACGGCGGGCGGCGGGCACCGCGACGAAGGGCGTCAGCAGCGGCACCCATACGGCGTAGATCAACGCGGGTCCCCGTCGAGGAGGTCCCTCAGCAGACGCTCGTCCTCGTCGCTGAGCTGGGACACGAAGCGGGCGAGCACGGTGCCGCGGTCCGGTTCCTTGCGCAGCTCGCTGTGCATCCGGCGGGCCGTCAGCCCGGGGGCGTCCTCGGTGGGGGTGTACGCGAAGCCTCGCCCGGCACGGGTGCGGGTGACCGCGCCCTTCTCGTGGAGCCGCGACAGGATCGTGGTGACGGTGGTGCGGGCGAGCTCCGGTCCGATCGCGGCCTGCACCTGGCCCGGCGTCAGCGCGGTGCCCGCCGCCCACAGGGCCGCCAGGATCGTGGACTCCAGCTCACCGGACGGGCGCCGCTCCGACCCGGCGCGGGACCGCGAGGGGCGCTCCGGAGCGGCCCCGGGCGACGGCTCCCCGACGGCTCCGCCGTCCGGCCGACGGCCGGGCTCCTCGCCGGATATCCCCTTCACCTGGTTCATGGGAACTCTCCTCCCGCTCCGGGCGTCTACAGTGAAGTAGACCGTCTACACCACTGTAGTCAGTCCGGGCGTGCCGCGAGGTCGCCCGCTCACCATTATGGGGGGCCCTCCGTCGTGTCCGATTCCTCACCGGCGTCCGCGCCCCCGCCCCACCCCGGGAACGGACCGGGGCACCCGGCGCCCCGCACGGACCTCGGCCCGTCGCCGGTCGCCCGCCCGCGGCCGGTCGCCCACGGGTCACGGGCCGTCCGCAGGCCGCCGGTCGTCGCGGTGACGGTTGCGGTCCCCCTCTTCCCTCCCGGCACCGAACCGCCCCGCCCTCGCGGTCGGCACACCGCCGAAGGAGACACCCGCTGATGCCGCTCGCCTCCACCGCCGCCTCGCTCGACGGCGGCCTGTACGTCCGGGTCACCGAGCTGGCCCGGAGCTCGCCCGACGCCCTCGACTCGGCCGTCCGTCTCTGGTCGGACTACGGGTTGGCACTGTTCGCCCTGCTGATGCTCGCGTCCTGGTGGCGCTCGCGCGCCGCGGCGCCCGCCCGTACCGCCGCGGCGCTCTGCGCCCCGCTCGCGGTGGTGGCCGCGTTCGTCGTCAACGACCTGGTGAAGTCGCTCTTCCACGAGCAGCGGCCCTGCCGGACCCTGCACGTCGTGACGGTGGAGGCGTGTCCCCCGCTCGGGGACTGGTCCTTCCCCAGCAACCACGCGGCGATCGCGGCGGCGGCGGCGACGGCGATCTGGCTGACGGACCGCAGACTCGGCGCGATCGCCGTTCCCGCCGCGCTGCTGATGGCGGCGTCCCGGGTGTGGATCGGCGTCCACTACCCGCACGACGTGCTGATCGGGCTGGTCACCGGCGGCCTGGTGGCCTGGGTGCTGACGGTGGCGGCACGACGCTGCGGGCCGGTGGTGGTCCGGCTGCGGGATTCACCGCTGCGTCCGCTGGTGGCGGCCCGGTGACGACGCGGACACCCGCGCTTCCCCGGCGCCCGGTCCGAAGCGGCCGTGCGCGCCCGGTCGTTCCGGACGTCGACGGGGAGGTCCGCCGCGCCGGGCGTCGGACCGCCCCGTCCCGGGCCCCGACCCGGCCGGTCAGCCGTTGGGGAGGATCACCGCGCGGCCATTGATCTTCCCGGCGTGCAGCCGTTCGTACGCCAGCGGCGCCTCGTCCAGCGTGTACGTCTCGACATGGACCTCGACGGATCCGGCGCGGGCGAGATCGAGCACCTCGGCGAGTTCGGAGCGCGATCCCCAGTACGGGGAGGTCACCGTCGTGTTGTACGGCAGGGAACCGAAGCCGACCGGCAGTGCGCCGCCCCCGAGACCCACGATCGTGACGTCGGAGTCGACGGCGGCCGAGGCCCCTGCCGTGGTGACGGTCGGGGGCGCGCCGACGAAGTCGAGGACGACCTGCGCGCCGACGCCTCCGGTCAGTTCCCGGACCTCGGCCGCGGCGTGCTCGTCGGACAGCACGGTCTCGTGGGCGCCGACGGCACGGGCCAGGGCGAGCTTGTCCTGCGAGACGTCCAGGGCGATGACGCGGACGGCCGTCAGGGCGCGCAGCAGCTGGATCGCGACGTGGCCGAGGCCGCCGGTGCCGATGACGACGGCGGTGGCTCCGGGCACCAGCTTGGGCAGGGACCGCTTGATCGCGTGGTACGGGGTCAGACCCGCGTCGGTCAGCGGCACGGCCCGCACCGGGTCGAGGCCGTCGAGCGGCACGAGGTGACGGGGGTCGTCGACGATCATGTACTCGGCCATGGCCCCGGGCGCGCCGAGTCCGGGCGGGGCGATGCCCAGCTGCCTGGCGCGCAGGCAGTAGTTCTCCTTGCCCTCGGCGCACTTGACGCACGTTCCGCAGCCCCAGGGGCCGTAGACCGCGACGGACTCGCCCATCGTGAGGCCGGTCACTCCGTCGCCGAGGGCGGCAACGGTGCCGACGCCCTCGTGGCCGAGGGTGAGGGGCAGCGGGAACGGTATCTGCTCGGCCGGCATGCTCATCACGGCTATGTCGGAGTGGCAGACGCCCGCCGCGGTGACCTTCAGCAGCACCTGCCCGGGTCCGGGCTCCGGGTCGGGCACGGTGACGACCTCGGGTGCCGCGCCGATCGCCCGGTACTGGACGGCCTTCATGGAGTTCTCCTCGCTCTCGGTGTTCCTTGTTCGCCCCCCGTTTTTCCCCCTGCGTCGCCCGCCGGCACCGGTCAGGGGGCGGAGTAGCCGCCGTCCACCAGGTGGTAGCTGCCGTGGACGAAGGAGGCGCGGTCGGAGAGGAGGAACGCGGCGAGTTCGGCGACCTCCTCCGCCGTGCCGAGGCGTCCGGCCGGGTGCAGCGAGATGAGGTGCTCGCGGGCCGCCGCGTCCGCGTCGCGCAGCAGGGGGGTGTCGATGAAGCCGGGGCCGACGGCGTTGATCCGGACGTTCCGCGCCGCGTATTCGAGGGCGGCGGTCTTGGTGAGGCCGACGACGCCGTGCTTGGCGGCCACATAGGCCGGGGAACCGGCGAAGCCGTTGGTGCCGAGGATCGACGACATGTTGACGACGGCGCCGCCGCCCGCCTCGACGATGGCGGGGAGTTCGTGGCGCAGGCAGTAGAAGACGCCGCTGAGGTTGGTGGCGACGACCCGGTTCCAGTCCTCGACCGCGTACTGGCCCGTGGGGCCGCTCGGGCCCGCTATGCCCGCGTTGTTGACGGCGAGGTGCAGGGCGCCGAACGTGTCGACGGCGAAGCGGACACCGGCTTCGACGGACGCGGGGTCGGTGACGTCGACGGCGACGGCGGCGGCCTTGGCCCCCGCGCTCTCCAGGTCGGCGGCCGCCTCGCGGGCGCCCGCCTCGTCGTGATCGGCGACGACGACGGACGCGCCGCCCGCGGCCAGTCGGCGGGCGAGGGCCAGTCCGATGCCGGAGGCGCCGCCGGTGACGAGGGCGGTCCGGCCCGCGAACTCCTGGTCGACGGGGGTGAGAGGGGTGCTCATGGAGTGGTTCCTTCCGTGGTGCGGTGCGGTGCCGGACCGGTGAACAGCTCGCCGGAGAGGGCGTCGAATGCCTGTCCCACCAGTCGGGGCAGGTCGTCCGGGTGTCCGCCGCGTACCCACGCGGCCTGGGCCGCGAGGAGCGCACCGGCACCGGCGGCGACCGTGACGGCCGGGCGAATGTCCAGCCGCGGGTCGACGCCGAGCCGGTCGGCGACGATGACGATCGAGTCCTCCTGCGCGTCCACCCGGATGTGGTGGAACGCCGCGTAGAGGGTGGGCTCCCGCTCGGCGAGCACCAGCAGGGCGAAGATCCGCTCCCAGTGGTGGGACGCCCGCGCCCGGAGGTCGTCGAGCCAGTCGAGGACGGCGCGGCGGTAGGCGACGAGCGGGGGCTCGTCGGCGGGCCGCGCGCGCAGGGCGGCGTTGATCCGGTCGCCGTCGTCCCGGAGCGAGTCCAGGACCGCGGCTTCCTTGCCCGTGAAGTAACGGCTGAAAGTGCGCCGGTCGACGTCCGCGCGTTCCGCGATCTCCTCGACCGTCACCTCCTTCAGCCCCCGGTCGAGCACGAGCTCGACCGCGGCCTGCGCCAGTGCGTCCCGGGTCCTGCGCGCCTTGCGGCTCCGCCGTTCCGGAGGCTTCCGTTCCGGATCCATGATTGCACCGTACACCTGAGAATGTCCCGACGCGACAGAAGTCCCGTCGGGACATCGGATCGTCGGCCCCGCCTCCTGCCGACGCCGGTCGTCCGCCGTCCGCAGGGGCGGTCGAGCGGCGGCTACGCCCCCGGCGCGCCGAAGGTCTCCGCCGCCCGCCGGGCGCCCTGTCCGGCGGGCGCCGGGCGGTGCCGACTTCCGGCCGGTGTACGGCTCAGCGCGAGCACGGCGATGTCGTCGCGGCGGACGCCCTCGGAGAAGCTCTCCAGATCGCCGCGGAGCGCGTCGAGGACCTCGCGCGGACGGCGCCGCGCCCACCGCCCGAGCCGGGCGTCCAACGGGTAGAAGGCGCCGGAGGCGTCGCGGGCCTCGGTGACGCCGTCGGTGAGGAGCAGCAGCGTCGCACCGGGTGGGAAGTCGAACCGCTCCTCGGCCCTCGCTCCCCGCTCAGCTCCGCCAGACCGAGCGGCACGGAGGGACGGCGCAACGGGACCGGCCGGGTCACCCCGTCGTGCAGCAGCCGGGGCGGCAGATGTCCGCAGTTGACGACGCCGAACCGGTCCTCGTCGTCGACGCCCAGCACCAGGGCCGTGACGAAGCGTTCCGTCTCACCGGACTCCGCGGCGAAGGAGTTGTGCCGGGCGACGGTGTCCTCCAGGACATCAGCCACACCGGTCAGCGTGGGTTCGCGGGTGGCCGCCGCCCGGAACGCGCCGAGCACCGCGAAGCCCGCCCCGATCGCGGCGAGCCCCTTGCCCTGGACGTCCCCGATGATCACCGGGTTCCGTAGGGCGACTGGACCACCTCGTAGATGTCGCCGCCCACCAGCCGGTCCTCCTCGATCGGCACGTAGACGCCCTGGGCGAGGATCTGGTCGGTCGCGATGGGCAGCGGGCGCAGGATCTGCCGCTGGAGCGCGACGGCGGCGTAGCGCGGCCTGGCGGTCTCGGCGGCGCGGCGGATCCTGAGCGCGCAGGATCCGACGCCGAGGAAACAGGCCAGCACGGTGAAGCCGAGGCTGATTGGTGATGTCCCAGAGTCCTCCCCCGGTCACCAGCCGCGAGCACACGACGAAGGTCGTGACCCGGACGGCCACGCCGGTGGTCTGCCGGATGGTGCCGAACACCGAGACGAGCGCGGGCACGACCACCAGCAGCGGTACGAGATGCATGTCGTCGCCGACCCTTGCCGCAGGGTCAGCCCACGGGGGTCGCGCGGGCGGCGGCGGGGTCCGGCAGGCGCGCCGGCGGGTTCCCCGGCACGAGCGCCGCCAGGAACGACGTGCGGCGGCGCAGCACGAATCCCAGCGACTCGTACAGGCGGACGGCCCCGGTGTTGGAGGCGGAGGCGTGCAGGAACGGCGTCTCGCCGCGTCGTCCGATCTCGTGGGCGACGGCCCGGACGAGCCTGCCGCCGAGCCCCTGGCCCCGTACGGACTCGTCCGTGCACACGCCGCTGATCTCGCTCCAGCCGGGCGGGCGCAGGCGTTCTCCCGCCATGGCGACGAGCACCCCGTCGCGCCGCACCCCGAGGTAGGTGCCGAGCTCCACCGTGCGGGGCAGGAAGGGTCCCGGGCGGGTCCGGGCGACCAGGTCGAGCATCTCGGGTACGTCCGCGGGCCCGAGCCGTACGGCCTCGGGGAACGGCGCGGCCTCCACGCCCGCGTCGACCAGCTGGACGCCCTCGGCGTGGAAGGTGACCTCCCAGTCCTCGGGCGGCGGCTCGCGGAAGGCCGTGAGGGCCACCAGCCCACCGGGTCCGGCGAGGGCCGCGGCGTCCGCCCAGTCCTCCGCCTCCGGCGCGTCCGGCAGCGCGCACCAGGCGGCCACGTCCGCCGGGTAGCGCAGAACACGGCCGCGCCGTTCGGCGAAGGAGGCGTGCGGACCGGTCAGCGCGGCGTGCACCGGACGGTCCAGCGGGTGCGTGGCATCGGGGACGGTCACCCGGCCACCTCGATCACGATCTTGCCGCGGGTGTGCCCGCTCTCCACCGCACGCAGGGCCGCCCCGGCATCGGCGAGCGGGAACGTCCGGGTCACGTGGGTGCGCAGCACTCCGCGCACGACGAGGTCCCCCACCGCCTCGAGGACCACCGCGTCCCGGGCCCGGGCGACGGCCGCCCCGCCCAGTTCCACCGCCAGCGGCTTGCCCCCGGCGCTGATCAGCCGGGCCGGGTCGACCAGCGGCGCCACGGCCCGCAGGGTGTCGCCGCCGACCAGGTCGAAGATCGCGTCGATGCCGTCCGGGGCCGCGGCCCGTACCCGGTCGGCGATTCCGTCGCCGGACTCGACGTGCACCGCGCCCAGCGATTCGACGTAGTCCTTCTTGTCCGCGCTCGCGGTGCCGATCACCCGGGCGCCCGCGTGCCGGGCGAGCTGTACGGCGGCCGATCCGACGCCACCCCCGGCCCCGGTGACCAGGAGCGTCGAGCCGGGGGCCGGGCCGATCTGGCGCACGCCGTCGTAGGCGGTGGCCGCCGCGACGGGCAGCACGGCCGCGTCGGTGAACGACAGCTCGGCCGGCTTGTGCGCGGTCACGGCGACGGGCAGAAGGGTGTACTCGGCGTACCCGCCGGCCACCGGGTTGCCGAAGACCTCGTCCCCGACCGCGAACCCCTCGACGCCCGGCCCCACGCCCTCCACGACACCGGCCGCCTCGCTGCCGAGCACGGTGGGGAACGGCTGCCGCTCGCTGCCGGGCCTCACGTAGCCCCTGCGCAGCTTCCAGTCGACCGGGTTGACCCCGGCCGCCCGGACGGCGACGAGCAGCTCACCGGGGCCGGGTACGGGCATGTCCCGGTCGACCAGTGCCTCCACCTCCGGACCGCCGTTACGGGTGAACACGTAAGCCTTGGGCATGGGTTCCCTCTCTCCTGCTCCTGCTGGTCATGGGGCCGCAGTGCTCCCGGCCGGTCCGGCCACCGCTCGCCCCAGCAGCGGGAAGGCCGTTCCCGGCGCCCGTATTCCCGGGCCGGGCGAATGTTCACGAGGGCGCGACGATCGGGACGACCCTGTCCGGACCACGGCGTTCCGGCATCGGTCGGCGGGTCGGGCGACGAGCAGTGGGAGTTCTTCGCCGAAGCCGACGAGCAGGCCGCCGCCGTCGACCGGGGCCAGGGTGGGCACCCGGTACGGAAGTGCGTCGGCCCGCCGATCCGACGGAGCGTTCGCGGATCCCCTGCGCGGACGGTCGCTTCGCCGCTGACGGCGACGGTACGGCCGTGCGGCGCGGCGATCACCGGATCGGCGATCCGATGCCGGTGTCCGGCGGCGGGTGCGCCGTCGAGCGGTGCACGACCGCCGGCCGCCGCTCCTCCTCCCCCACCGTCGTCGCGCCGGTCCCCGCCTCGTGCGCGCGGCCGCGCTCGCCGGACCACGCGGCGGAGCACTCCGGGTCCGCCGCGCCCCTGGGATTCCTCGACCCGGCAGCGGCGCCGAATTCCGCGTCCGCGCGGTCGGCCGGGCCGGGACGCGGGTCGTCGGCCAGATCCTCTCCCCCTGGGCACCCCGCGCCTCGTGGCGCGTCCGGGCACGGTGGGCGGCCGATCGCACGGGCGAGCCGCCCCCCGCCGCCCGGCGGACGAGCCGGAGGATCGGCGGGAGCCGTGGGCCCACATCGGCCGGCGGACGACCGGTTCAGGGCGTGGCCCGCGCGGCGCCCCCGTGGCGGATCCGGGCGAGGACGTCCCGGTGCAGGGCCTCCAGCCCCTCGGGCGGCAGCGGCACGGGACTGCCGGTGAGGGTGTACCACTCGTCGGCTTCGGTGTACTGGACGGCGATGTCGGCGCGCCCGTCGGGCCGCGGGACGGTCGCGACGGTCAACTCCCCTGTGATGACACCGACCTCGTCGGTCATCGCCCCGCCGGGACCCGCCACGACATCGTCCACGAGCCGGCCCGGGCCTGCCGGTTCGTGCGCGTTCATGAGCCGCAGGTGTCCAGCATCTCGCCCAGCGTGTCCTTCTCCGCCGCGGTCACCGACAGCTCGTACGTCGCCTTCACCGAGACCCAGGAGCGGGCGTAGGTGCACCAGTACGTCTTGGTCGGCGGCTGCCACTCGTCCGGTCCCTGGTCGCCCTTGGAGCGGTTGGAGGCCGCCGAGACGGCCAGCAGCTGCGGGTGGGTCAGGTCGTTCGCGAACGCCTTGCGCCGGTCCTGCGTCCAGGCGCGGGCCCCGGAACGCCAGGCGTTGGCCAGCGGCACCGTGTGGTCGATGTCCAGGTCCGAGGCGTTGGTGAACGTCTCGTCGTCGTAGACGCTGACCCACTTCCCGGACACCGCCCGGCACTTGTCGTCCCGCTCGACGCCGGTCCCGTCGCGCCCCAGCACCGTCTCCCGGGTGTCGCAGGACTCGCCCTGCGAGGCCCAGTGGGGGAACTTGGAGCGGCTGTAGCCGGACATCGAGCCGTGTGCGGCCACCTTCAGCCCCGCCAGGTCCTGCCGCGCCCGCTCGGCGGTCGGCACGCCCGGCAGGGTCGAGGCGGGCCCGTCGGCCCGGCCGCCGCCCGAACCGGCCGAGGCCGTGGCGGTCGGCTTGCCGTCCGTCGTGGCGGGCGACGTCGCCTCGTCGACCACCGAGCACCCGGCCACCGCGAGAACGGCCACGGTCGCCAAGCCTCGCCCCCACCAACGCCGCTGACCCACCATGACCTGGACGCACCCCTCGAAGACTCGCAGCAAAGAAACGTTCCTGCACACCCTATCGACTCCGGTCCCCCGCTCGGCTCGCGCAACTCCCGGCCATTCGAACGGATTGTTCCGGTTCTCCGGGGGCACCCTCGCGACCGGGCCCCGGACCGGCGGTGCGTGGTTCGGTCACCGTCGATTTCGACTCAACTACCAGCGGATGTACGGAGGTCGGCCCCGGCGGGCCCTCGGCTGTGGCAGTCTGGAGACGGCCGCCCCACCGGGCTCCCCCGTACCGGTGGGGCGGTTCCGATGCCCGGCGCGGCCGACGGCCCCGCGCGTGGCACGGTCCGTCCTCCGTGCTCCTGACCGGCCATCACGACGGTTCCCGGCCATTGACCGCCGCTCCCGCCGTCCGGCCTCCGCTCCTCCGCATGAGCGCCCGCTTTCGGGGGCAGGCGCTCACTCCTCACCTACGACCAGGGGAGTGTGACGAGATGACGGCGCACACCGCGCGGACCGGCCGTACGGACGGTGCGGGAGCCGGGAGGTTCGAGAGCGGCCCGCAGAGCGCCGCCGACGACGGCGAGCTGCCGTGGATCGAGAACGCGGGCAGGCTCGCCCCGTCGGACGCGCGGGAACTGTCCCGGCTGTTCTTCGACCGCCTCCGGGCCCTGGAGGAGGGCACCCCGGCCCATCAGTACGCGCGCAACACCCTCATCGAGATGAATCTCTCCCTCGTCCGGTTCGCCGCGGGGCGGTTCCGGAGCCGGGGCGGCGGCGACATGGAGGACGTCGTCCAGGTCGGCACGATCGGGCTCATCAAGGCCATCGACCGCTTCGACCTCTCCCGGAAGGTCGAGTTCACCTCCTTCGCGGTCCCCTACATCACCGGGGAGATCAAGCGCTTCTTCCGCGACACCGGCTGGGCCGTCCATGTGCCGCGCCGGCTCCAGGAGCTGCGGGCCGACATCGCCGGGGCCACGGAGTCGCTGGCCGCGGAGCTCGACCGCGAACCCACCGTCCGCGAGCTCGCCGAACAGCTGGGGCTGGGCGAGGACGAGGTCGGCGAGGGGCTCGTGGCGGCCAACGGGTACACGGCGGGTTCGCTGGACATGCTGGCCGAACCGGTGGGCACGTGTCGGCACCGCGGTCCGGGGCGCACCTTCGCCGACGTCCTGGGCGGCCCCGATCCCGCCATCGAGACGGTGGAGAACCTGCACGCGCTCGCGCCGCTGCTGGGCGGCCTCGACGACCGCGAGCGCCGCATCGTCGACATGCGTTTCGGCCAGGAGATGACGCAGTCCCAGATCGGGGCGGAGCTCGGTGTCTCGCAGATGCACGTATCACGGCTGATCAGCCGGATCCTGCGGAAGCTGCGCAGCGGGATGTGCGTGGAGGAGTGACCCGGCGACGCGGAGGGCCGTCGGCGGCGGTACCTCCGGGGACCGTACCCGGCGTCCTTCCCCGCGCCCTCCTCGCCGCTCCCCTCGTCGGCCCGCTCCCCCGCCCTCCTTCCACGCCCCTCGTGCGGACGGCTTCCACTTCTCTCCATGCGGCGCGGACCGTGACCGTCAGCCACGCCGCTCGCGCGGAGGGCTTCCGCGCTCTTCGCGCCGGAGTCCCGCGCCGGGCCGTCGGTGCCGTTCTTCGGGGTCCCTCCGGAACAGCACCTGGCCGGGGCCCAGCCCCGGCTCGGCGGCGGGTGCCGCGGCGACCGAGAGGCCGTCGACCAGCATGGTGAGGACGACGTTCGCGCCGCGCACGGCGTCCGCCACCCTCTCTGCGACCGTGGCGCCGTCGGCGGCGAGCGAGGCCGCATTGGCCCGCGTGCGGTTCCGGACATGGACGTCGAGACCCGCCCGGAGCAGGCCCCGGGCCATGGCGGAGCCCGTGATCCCGGTCCCCAGGACGGCGACGCGGAGCGTGGGGGCGGGCCTCGCGGCGGCATCGGGCCGGCTGCGGACCGGCGGTGTTCGGGGCAGCGGCGGCGTCGGCCCCGGGACCGGTGGCACCGGGGTCAGCGGAGGTGTTCGGCAGCGTGAGGAGGGCACTCCCTTTCGTCTGCCGCGTCCGGAGCGGGTTCGCCTGCCGCGCTCCGGTCGGCCCGCTCCACGGTGGACTCCCAGGATTGCCCGAGCGCGCCTTCGCGGACGGCCGCGTGCACGGCCCTGGCGAGTCGCGCGCCCCAGCGGGAACGCGGTCCCGCGAAGGGTTCGCCCGGGGCGCTTCCCGGGCAGGGCGCGGCGACGCAGACGGCGTCGGTGGGGGTGCCCGAGCAGTCGAGTCCCGCGTCCAGGAGCGCCTGCACCTTGGCCTCGGTGGCCGTGGCGACCGCGTTGACGAGTGCCGCGTCGGAGAGCGCCACCGGCAGGGTGACCACGATGTTGACCGTGCCCGGCCGCGGCGGTCGCCCGGCGTCCCCGTCGGCGGCACCGGTCTCCCGGGCGGGGGCGGCGGCCCAGCCGCGCACGCCGAGGCCGCAGGTGGCGGTGGCCGTCACCCCCTCGTCGGTGGCGAGGGCGTACGCGGCTACGTCGGCCGCCGTCATCAGGCCCGCGCCCGGCCCGGTGAGGCGCTCCGCGGCGGCGATCTCGGCGAGGTGGCGGTCCGGGTCCATGCGCGGGTAGCCACCGGGGACCTGGGCGTTGAGGATCCACCCGCGCGGGCCGATGCCTCCGCCGAGCACGGCGCTGCTGCACACCCGCCATCCCGGTCCCAGCCGCCACACCAGATGGTGGAGGTCCAGACCGTCCTCGCGTCGGGCGAGCAGCTCACCGCGCTGCTGGGGCAGCCGGATGCGTACGGAACTGATGGGACACCCCCGGGTGGTACGGCGGGACGGGGCCGACGGACGGCCGGACGATCATACGGGTCGGGCCCGTGGCGTCCCCGGGCCCGGTCCGTGCCGCCCCGCCGCGCCGGTGCGCCACGTCGTGGGACCCGCCGGAAGCCACCCTCACCCGATTGGCCTAACGAAGGTGCGGCCCGCCCACCGCCGTGCCACGCCGCAACCGCCGACGCCGCACGCGTGCGACGTCCGGCCTCCGGGGACGGGGCGGTTGCAGCGTCCATCCGGGTGAGGCGCGATGGGAATCGGACGCGCCTCCCCTGATGGACCCAGCCACAGGACGCGCCCGGGTGAGGAGGAATCGGTCATGGGAGCCGCTGACGGATTCACGGATTCCGGAGAACTCGACGGTCTGACGGTGTACGACACCGCGGGCGAGAAGGTCGGCAGTGTGGGACGGGTCTATGTCGACGACAACACGGGCCGCCCGGACTGGATCACGGTGAAGACCGGCCTGTTCGGCATGAAGGAGAGTTTCGTGCCCCTTGCCGGAGCCCGCCGCGTGGGCTCCGACCTGCACATTTCACATCCGAAGGACCGCGTCAAGGAAGCCCCGCGGGTGGACGCGGACGCGCATCTGTCCGTGGCGGAGGAGGAGGAGCTCTACCGTCACTACGGCCTCGCCAGGAACACCAAGGGCAGGCTCGGCGGCCCGGCGGGCACCGGAACCACGACCGGGACCGGGGCCATGGGCGCGGCCGGAACCGGGCGCGGGACATCGGCCACGACCGGCACCTCCGCCCCGGGCACGGACACCTCCCGCACCACGCCGCGCACGTCCGGCATGGCCGGAGCCGGATCGGGCACGGGCCGGCGCCGTGACGCCGGAACGGCCGAGCGACCGCTGGTCGGCGCCGGGGCGGGCACCGAGCGGTCCGCCGAACTCCGCGGCAAGGAGGAGTTGATCCGTTCCGAGGAGCAGTTGCGTGTCGACACCGAGGAGTACGAGAGCGGCAGGGCCCGCCTGCACAAGTACGTCGTCACGGAGAACGTCACCAGGACGGTGCCGCTGACGCACGAAGAGGTACGGGTGGTCCGCGAGACGCTGCAGCCCGGAGAGAGGACGACGGGACCCGCGAACATCAGCGAGCAGGACGTCGAGGTCACTCTGCACGCCGAGCGCGCCACCACGCGCAAGGAGACCGTGCCCGTCGAGCGGGTGCGCCTGGAGACCGAGCGGGTGACCGAGCAGAAGGAGATCTCCGCCGAACTCCGCAAGGAACAAATCGACTACACGGACGCCAAGAACATCGGCCGCGAGGGCCCCGGCGGTGGGTCCGGCCGGGGACGCCACCGCTGAGCCGGCCCGACGCACCCGGCCGCCGTGCCGGGAGACGGAGGGCGAGGGGTGCGGACCCGGGTGTGTCACGGGTCCGCCCTTTCCGCGCCCGCGGGCTGCCGCCCCGTGGGACCGGGGCGTGAGGTGACCGGCACGGGCGGATCGCGCCGATGCCGGGCACCGGGGTGGTGGTCGTGACCGGGTCCGGCACGACCCGGTCGGCGTGCGCCGCCGCGCGGTCGGCCGTGCGGGGTGTCGGCCCCGGCCTTGCGACCTCGTCCACGATTGGCAGTGGAGGAAGGAGCGGCGTCCGGGGCCTTCGAATCCAAGGCGGAGGAGGGAGTCGGATGGGGTCTCCCCTGCTCGAACGCAGCTGAGAGCTTGGGGAAGGAGCGTCGGGGACTGACGACAACGCCGGAGGCGGAGGTCCCGGACACCGCGATGCCGCTGACAATCGTGGACGAGGTCGTTATGGCCGCTGGAGGGCGAGCACGGCGTTGTGCCCGCCGAAACCGAAGGAGTGGCTCACGGCCCGCCGGACGGGCCGCCGCAGCGGCTGCCCGACGACGCAGTTGATGTCGAACTCGGGCGCCGGGGCGTCCAGGTTGGCGATCGGGGGCACGACACCGCGCTGGAGCGTCAGGACGGTCAGCCCGGCCTCGATCGCCCCGGCCGCCCCCATGCAGTGGCCGAGTACGCCCTTCGGCGCGGTGACCGGCGGCCGGTGCGGGTAGACCCGGCCGATGAGGGCGGCCTCGGTGGCGTCATTGCTCGGTGTCGCCGTGCCGTGCGCGTTGACGTGGTCGACGTCGTCGGACGCCCAGCCCGCGTCCCGCAGCGCGGCCTCGACGGCGGCCTGAGCCACCGCGCCGGACGGATGCGGGCTGGTGGGGTGGTGGGCGTCGGTGGTGGCGCCGGTGCCGGCGAGCAGGGCCCTCGGCGCGGCGCCCCGGGCCGCCGCGTCGTCCGCGCGTTCCAGCACCATGACGGCGGCGCCCTCGCCCATGACCAGTCCGGCCCGGTCGGCCGCGAAGGGACGGCACAGCCGGGCCGGGTCGCCGACCGCCCGGGCCGCGGCACCGGACCGGGCGAATCCGGTCATGGCGACCGGGTAGACGATCGACTCGGTGGCCCCGGCGATCGCGACGTCGCACTGCCCGGTGGCCAGCAGGTCGCGGGCGACGGACAGGGCGGTGGCCCCGGACGAGCAGGCGGTGCACGGTGCCAGGCTGGGACCGGTGGCCCGGAACTGGATCGCGATCTCGGCCGCGGGCATGTTCGGGATGGTGAGCAGGATCCCCGAGGGCGACGTGGCGTCGGGCCCGTGCCGGTCGAGCACCACGGCCTGCTCGGTCAGTGCCGCGGAACCCCCGCTGCTGGTGCCGACGACGACCGCGACCCGGTCGCCCTCCCACCGCTGCGGGTCCAGTCCGGAGTCGGCGACGGCCTCCCGGGCCGCGACGACGGCGAGCTTGACGTACTTTCCCATCCGGAAGGACGTACGGCCGCCGATCGCGGCGTCGAGGTCGATCCCGTCGACCGTGCAGGCGAAGTCGATCGCGCAGCCGTCGAGTTCCGGGACGGTGCGCACCGGCGAGACCCCGGCACACACGCCCTTCCAGGTGGACTCCGTGTCGTTGCCCACCGGGGTGATCATTCCCAGGCCCGTGACGGCGATGTCCGGCTTGTTCATCGGGCGTTGCTCAGGTGTGCCTCGGGGCGGGCCGGTGTCGCGCACCCGCGCGGCGGGTCCATGAAGCGCGAGATCTCGGCCAGCGTGGCGCCCTTGGGGATCCTGTCCAGGTCCGTTTCGCCCCCCGTCGTCTCCCTGAGCAGGACGGCGAACTCGGCGACGGCGAGGGAGTCCATCTCCAGGCTGTCCATGGTGGAATCCGGGTGGATCTCGGAGGGCGGCACCTTGAAGGTATGGGTCAGGACCTCGGTGATCCGCGGATGAATCGTACTCATGAGCTTCCTCTCCATCATTCGGTACGACTGTCGGCGCAGTGGGACGACATCGTCCCGACGCCGGATCAACTGAGTGACGTCGATCCAGTTACGCCTTATGGCGAACCGATTCGGCACGGCCGGTCGGCGGCGACACGTGCCAGCGGACCAGAACGGCAGGCGTCCCCCAGAAGACCAGCAGCACGACACGGACCACGAGGACACCGGCCGCCTCCCCGACCCGATGGCAACGGCCGGTGGTCCTCGTGTCGTTCACCGCTCCCGCCGCTCGGCCGCGACCGTGGCCAGGTCCCCTCCTCCGTTCCGGTGCCAGGCGGCCTCCGGGTCGTCGTAGGCGTCGACGTAGCCCTCCCCGGCGATGGGCCAGTCCGCGAGGAGTTCGGCGGGCAGGGCGAAGGCGTCGGCGAGTTCGGGGAGCCGGTCGACGAGGGCGGCGATCAACCGGTCTGCCGCGTCCGGCAGTTCGCGGACCTGATGAGGAGTCATATATCCGGCGGCCAGCAGGTCGCCACTGCCGAGGGCGATCCGGTCCAGCGCGAACAGCCGTTGCAGCCATGTGAGTTGTTCGCGGGCGCGGCCCTGCGGCAGCCGCTGAGCCGCGTCCGTGAATGCCTCGGCCGCCTGCCGGTGGGCATGGGCCTCGACGCCTCGCAGGGCGGGCCCGGAGGCGGCGTTCCACCGCGCCAGCGGATCGCCGTGCGGAGCGCTTCCCATGCGCCGCCCGGCACGGTCGAACCAGATCCGTTCCAGGGCCGCCAGCAGCCCGACGAGGAACCGCGGGTCGGAGAGTTCGCCCGGTTCGCCGCCGGAAGGGACCGCGCGGCCGGCCGGTTCGGCGGCCAGAAGCATCTCCGCGGCCGCCTTGGCGTGGATCGCCAGATTGTCGCCCTCCGCGGTGATGGCGCCCTCCACCCCGGTGAGCAGCGCGCTCATGCCGTTGTTCTCCAGGAGCGCCTGCGCGCCGCAGCGTTCGCGGCATTCCACGATCACCGACCTGGCCTGCCAGGTGATCCACCCCTTGGCGACGGCGACCAGCCGCTCCGCGTCCTCCCGACAGGTCTCCGCCGCGTCCCCCCGTGCCGCCTCCCAGTGGTCCAGGGCCCTGCGGTGCAGCAGACTCATCGCGAAGACGGTGGCCATGGCGCGGACGAGCGGCCCGTGGTGGCTGCGGTGGGCCATCACCGGCACCTGTCCCGTGCCGCGGGGTCCCGAGACGTGGCGGTGGACGCCGTAGCGGACGGCGACGGCGAGCGTGGCCCGCGCGGAGCCGACCGCGCAGGCGCTCATCGAGATCTTTCCGGCGGTCACCCTCCCGATCGACGCGAGGAGGCGCCGCCTGCGGTTGCCGATCGCGCTGCTGAACACACCGTCGTCGCCGATCCGCCCGTGGTCCCCGGCGAGCAGCGCGTCACGCCCCACGAGGACCCGCTCGAAGGAGGTCAGGCAGTGGTCCACCGGGCTCCCCATGCGCGCGGGAAGCCTGCGCACCCGCACACCGGGCAGGGGGCGTTCGGCGTCGGTGAGCGGTACGAGGAAGAGGAAGACCCCGTGATCGGCGCCGTCGACGAGCAGCCGGGCGGCCACGAGCCCCGCCTTGGGACCGCCCGCCGGACTGGTGTTGGGCATGAACTTCTGGGCTCCGGCGTGCGGAGTGTGCAGCACGAACCCGTCGCGGGCGCGGTCGTAGCGGGCGATGGTCTCGATGGCCGCCGCGTCGTTGCCGTGCGCCACCTCCGTGCACAGGAAGGTGCCGGTGCTGCGCAGCCGGAGGAAGTCCGACAGGTCGCGACGGCCGGGGCCGTCGTGGTCGAGGAGACTGCCGAGGAAGAGGTTGTAGTGGATACCGGCCACGGTCGTGAGCGCCGGGTCGACCGGACCGAGCCATTCGTGCAGGGCCGCGAGGGCGCGCGGGTCGGCGGCGAGCCGCGCGCCGCCGTCGGGGCCGGTGGCGAGGCCGTCGTCGACGTCGCCGTCGAGGCCGTGGACGAGACCGTCGTTGAGCGCGCGCAGGCGGTCGTACGCGAGGCGCAGACGCTGCCCGGTGGTGGGGCGGTCCGGTCGCCGGAACGGTTCTGTGGCGATCAGCCGCCGCCAGAAACCGTGTTCGCGGTGGTGGTCCTCTCCGAGGAGCACTGCGGTGAGGAGTTCCGTGGACCGTTCGGTGAACGGGCTGTCGATCGTTGCGGTCATGAGACATCAACGATTCAGTCAACGGCTGGTGCCGCTCCCGGCAACGTTTGCCCCGTCGCACCGTCCGGCACGCACTCCCCCAAGGCCTCAAGGGCCAGGGAGGACCCCCTTCGGCGTTGGCCGAGAGTCCACGTAGCCCTTCCCCAAGCTCTCGACTTCGTTCGAGCAGGGAAGACCGCATCCGAGGGCTTTCGGCCGCCTTGCGATCAATGGGGTCTCCCCTGCTCGAACAAGGCTGAGAGCTCGGGGAAGCACCGGACGACGCTCCTTCCGGGCAAACCTTGCCGGTCACGGCACTAACGACCTCGCCCACGATTGTCAGCGGCGTCCAGGACCTCCGCCTCCGGCGTTGTCGTCAGTCCCCGACGCTCCTTCCCCGAGCTCTCAGCTGCTTTCGAGCAGGGGAGACCCCATCCGACTCCCTCCTCCGCCTTGGATTCGAAGGCCCCAGACACCGCTCCTTCCCCCACTGCCAATCGCGGGCCAGGTCGTAAGACACCGGGACCGGTACGCCGTCGCGCCCCGCGTCGGGACGCCCTCGCCGGGGCAGCGGACGGTCCTCGTCGACGCGCCGGAAGGCGAGCACGACGTTGTGCCCGCCGAAGCCGAAGGAATGGCTGAGCGCGCGCTCGACGTCCTGCGCCCGGGGCTCCTCGACCACGCAGTCGAGGTCGGAGCCGTCCGGCAGCGAGTCCAGGTTGGCGACCGGGGGCACCAGACCGTGCTCCAGGGTCAGTACGGTGGCCACCGCCTCGATCGCGCCTCCCGCCGCGAGGGTGTGTCCGAGCACGCCCTTCGGCGCGGTCACGGACGGCCGGTGCGGGAACATACCGGAGATCAGGCCGCCCTCCATCGCGTCGTTGAGACGGGTGGACGTGCCGTGGGCGTTGATGTGGTCGACCTCGTGGGCGGCCCACCCGGCCTCGCGCAGCGCCGCCTCCACCGCCCGGCGCGCACCGGCCCCGTCCGGGGAGGGGGCCGTGGGGTGGTGCGCGTCGGTGCCGGATCCCGTGCCGGTCAGCAGGGCGCGCGGACGACGGCCGCGGGCATACGCGTCGCGCGTGCGCTCCAGCACCAGCACGGCGGCCCCCTCACCGATCACGAATCCGTCCCGGTCGGCGGCGAACGGGCGCGATGCCCCCGCCGGGTCGGCGGTCCGCAGCGAGAGCGCGCCCATGCCCGCGAAGGCGCTCACCACCAACGGGGTCACGACCGACTCCGCGCCGCCCGCCACCACCACGTCGCACCGACCGCTCGTCAGCAGGTCGCGGGCCAGGGAGATCGCGGTCGCCCCGGACGCGCACGCGGTGGCCGGGGCGAGGCTGGGGCCGTGCGCCCGCAGCGCGATGGCGACCTCCCCCGCGGCTGCGTTGGGCATCATCATCGGAACGAGGAGCGGCGACACCGCCTCAGGTCCGTCGTGCTCCAGCCTGCGCGCGTTCTCGGTGAGCACGGCCACCCCGCCGACGCCGACCCCGAGCACCACGCCCACCCGGCCGCCGTCCCACCGCTGCGGTGACAGCCCGGCGTCGGCGACCGCCGCGCGGGCGGCGACCAGCGCCATCTTCACGAACCGCGCCATCCGCCACACCGAACGCCCGCCGACGGCCTCGTCCAGGTCGATCCCATCCACCGGACAGGCGAAGTCGACCGGCAGTCCGGCCAGTTGCTCACAGCGCCGGGCCAGCGACACCCCGGCGCACAGCCCCTTCCAGAAGGTCCGTTCGTCCGCTCCCGCGGGAGTCACCATCCCCACGCCGGTCACCGCGACACCCGTGTCGGCCCGCCCCATGTTCCGCCCCCTCCTCCGTAATCGATCACGCCTACCGGTTGTCGAACGGCCGTAGCCCCGGGGAGGATGCGCTCCATGAGCCGAACGGGTCACGGTTCGGCCGTCCGGGCCATGCGCGGGTGACGCGTTCACCCGTCCGTCGCACCGGCTCGCGCCATCCGTCACGGGTGCCGTACGGCCGGCCCGGGGATGTCGCGGCGCCGCGACCGGTCGCGGGCGAGCGCCGCCCGCAGTTCGACCGCGTCCGGCGGGTTGGCCCCGGCCCGTGCCACGGTGACGGCGGCGCAGGCGGCGGCGTGGCGCAGGACGTCGGCGACAGTGGACCGGTCCGTCGCGCGCAGCCGCTCCCTGCCGTCCGGGCCGAGCAGCCCGTGCGCGGCGAGGGCGTGCAGGGTGCCGGACATGAAGGCGTCGCCCGCCCCCACGGTGTCGACGACGTCGGTGGCGAACGCGTCGACCGTGACCCGCCCGCCGGGCAGGACGGCCAGGGCGCCGTCGCCGCCGCGGGTGACGAGGACGACGGCCGGCCCCCGGCCCAGCCACCGCCGCGCGACCGTCTCCGGCTCCTCACCGGGGTACAGCCACTCCAGGTCCTCGTCGCTGGCCCTGACCACGTCGCTCAGCGCGACGCAGTGCTCGACGCTGCGGACGGCGGCTTCGTGGTCGCCCATCAGTGCGGGCCGCACGTTGGGGTCGTAGCTGACGGTCGCAAAGGTGCGCAGCGACTCGACGGCGGCGAGGACGGTGGCCGCGCCGGGGTCGGTCACGGTGGCGATCGAACCGGTGTGGACGTGGTGGGGCGGCCGTTCCGGCGTGACCGGGGCGAGCGTCCAGGCGATCTCGAAGGCATACGCGGCCCGGCCCTCGCGGTCCAGGGTCACAACGGCCGACGGGGTGGGGTCCGCGCTGCCGTCCGTGCGCACCTCGACCCCTGCCTCGGTGAGATGACTCCTGATCAGGCGTCCGTGGTCGTCCGGACCCAGTTGTGTGAGCAGGGTGACGGCGTGCCCGAGCCGGGCCAGGCCGTGGGCCACGTTGGCGGGGCTGCCGCCCGGGTGGACGTGGACGTTCCCGTCCGGCAGCCGGACGATGTCGGCGACGCATTCGCCGATGACGAGCAGGTCGAGGGGGTCGGGCATGGGGCGGGCTCTCCTGGCGTGCGGGGCCGAGGCGCCCCGGCGGACGGCGCGGCGTGCGGTCGCGGTGGGCCCCCATCCTGCCCCGGCCGCGCTCACCGGGCGGCGGCGCCCCCCACCGCGTCCGCCACGAGGTCCAGGAAGCGCGCGTGGGCCCGCGGGCCGCAGACCGGCTCCGGGTTCCACGGGACCACCCGGGCGGCCCGTTCGATCGCGGCCCACTCCGGGTTCGTCCGCAGGTCGTCGAGCGGCGTGGCGTTGACCCGGATGTCGGCGAGGACGATGTCGGGGCGCAGCGCCGCCGCCTCGGCCCAACCGACCGTCGACCAGCTCGCGCCCGGCCCGTCGGCCGGTTCCACCAGGTCCACGCCGAGTTCGGCGAGCACGCGCAGTTCCGGCCACATGCGGGGGCGAGCCAGATGCGTCCGTTCCTGTCCGGCCGGGGAGAGCGCGACGACACGGGTCCGGCCCGCCCCGGCGCAGAGCGTGCGCAGCCGGTCCCGGGCGGTCTCCAGGTCCCGCGTCCCCGTGGTGGGCGCCTCGGCCCCGAGCGACCGGGCGAGTGCCGCGAACCGTTCGGTGACCTGCGCGAAGGAGCGCGCCCGACCCACGTCGAGGACGACGACCGGAACGTGCTCCTCCAGGTGCTTGGCGGTTTCCGGGGCAAGGGCGTAGACCTGTCCGCCGCCGTAGCTGACGGCCACGACGAGGTCCGGCTCACCGCCGAGCAGGGTGTCCGCGTCCAGGGAGCTGCCCGCCCCGACGTAGGCGACCGTGTCCATCGGGAGCGATCCGGTCTTCGCCGCGTCCGGCACGGTGGGGTCGTCGTGGTCGGAGCCGAACATCGCGGCCGGGCGTGTCCCGTGGTCCCACAGGGTCGCTCCGGCCTGCACATAGGCGAGCACCCGTGTCGGGCGCCGCGCCGCGGTCGCCACCTGTCCACGGTCGTCGGTGAACTCCCACACAATCCGCTCCCTCACCGCGCACGCCCTGCGGCCCGTTCGCCGGGGCGTCTTCGCCCGTCCGTCCACATGTCGTACATCAGTACCTGCCCAGCACATGCGTGCGACATCCTCCGCGTCGGCCGGTTCGGCACGGTTGGCGCGAAGTCGCCTCTGCCCGAACGAATATGACATCCCGTCAGCAATCCGCTTCCCGGCCGCCGGGGGTGCCACCCGCCGCCTCCCCGGTCCCGGCCGTCGGGTCCACACCGAGTCCGGTCAGGAACGCCGCGGCCGCGGGGGTGGGGCGGAAGCGGCTCCAGACGAGCCGTTCCGTGCGGGCGGGCGCCTCGCGGACGCGCAGCACGTGCACGCCGGTCAGTTGCTCGGCGAAGACGGCCGGCTGCAGGGCGACGCCGAGCCCGCTGCGGACCAGCCGGACGATGAAGTCGGTGCTGCCGACCTCGAACGCCACCTCCCGGGTAAGGCCCATCGCCGCGAAGGCCTCGTCCGACTGCGCCCGGGCGGCGGTACCGGCGGGGTGGTCGACGAACGTCTCGCGCGCCAGCCGGTCCAGGCCCACCTCGGTCTCCCCCGCCAGGGGGTGGTCCGGGGCGACGACCGCGACCAGTTCGCCGGTGGCGAGTTCGCGGTCGTTCACGCCCGCGGGCCGGTAGCTCGGCAGCACCCCCAGGAACGCCACGTCGAGCGCGCCGTCCCGCACCTCCTGGACCAGGTCCTTGCTGGCCCCCTCGCGCAGGACGACGCGCACCTTCGGATGGCGGAGGCGGAACGCCCCCAGCGCGGCCGACAGGTCGACCGAGCCGATGGTGGGGATGGCACCGACCGCGAGACGGCCGCGGACCTCCCCCACCGCGGCGGCGACCTCGCTCCGGGCCCGTTCCGCCGCTTCCAGCGCCTGTCCGGCGTGCGTCAGGAACGCCTCGCCCGCCGGGGTGAGCCGCACCCGGCGACTGGTGCGGTCGAAGAGCCGGGCGCCGAGTTCCTTCTCCAGGCGGGCGATCTGGTGGCTGAGCGCGGACTGAACGACCAGACACTGTTGGGCGGCGCGGGTGAAGCTCCCCAGCTCCGCCACCGCGAGGACGTACCGCATCTGCTGAAGTTCCATCCATCCATCGTGAATCACGATCGATGGAATGAAAAACATGTGTTGGACTCATGGATGGCGGAACCCCGACGCTGGGCACATGGCTCACTCCACAGCGGGGACCCGAAACCGGGCCGTCCCCCGCCCACTCCCCGACCCTGCCGGTCTCCCCGCCCTCGCCCGCGGCTCGGTGCCGCTGATGGCCCTGGCCGCCGGGCTCTCCGCCTCCGGGAACTACTTCGCGCAGCCGCTGCTCGACGTCATCCAGCGGGATCTGCACATCGGCGCCACCGCGGCGGGCCTGATCGTGACGGCGGCCCAGGCCGGGTACGCGCTGGGTCTGATCCTGCTCGTACCGCTCGGGGACGTGCTGGAACGCCGGCGGCTCGCCGTGTCCCTGTTCGCGCTCACCGCCCTGTTCCTGCTGCTGACGGCCGCCGCCCCGGGCGGCCCGCTGCTGATCGCCGGGACGCTGCTCGTCGCGCTGACCTCCGTGGGGGCACAGGTCGTGGTTCCCTTCGCGGCGACCCTCGCGGCTCCGGCGGAACGCGGCAGGGTCGTCGGCGTCGTCATGTCCGGGGTGCTGCTGGGCGGACTGTTCGGCCGACTGGCCTCCGGAGCCCTGTCCGAACTGGGTGGCTGGCGCACCGCGTACTGGGTGAACGCCCTGCTCATGGCCGTGATGGCGGTGCTGCTTCAGCTGCGCCTGCCCCGGCTGCCGCGCTCGCGCGAGGCCGGCGCGATGTCGTACACCGGTCTGCTGCGGTCCACTCTGGCGCTGCTGCGGCAGGAGCCGCTGCTGCGCTGGAGGGCGGCCATCGGCGCGTTCTCGATGGCTTCGTACAGCGTGCAGCTGACGGCGCTGACGTTTCTGCTGACCCGGTCGCCGTTCGACTGGAACGCGGCCGCCATCGGGCTGTTCGGACTGCTGGGGGTGATCGGGGTCCTGGGCATGAACGTCGCCGCCCGGCTGGGCGACCGCGGCCGGGTGCAGGCGGTGTCGGGGACGGCGGGCGCCCTGCTCACCCTCTCGTGGCTGCCGCTGCTGGCCGGGGAGTCGTCCCTGCCGTGGCTGGCGGTCGGGGTGATCTCGCTCAACATCGCCCAGCAGGCGGGGCTCAACAGCTGCCAGAACGTGATCTACGCGCTCCGCCCGGAGGCTCGCAACCGGATCAACGCCGGGTTCATGACGCTGTTCTTCCTGGGCGGCGCGCTCGGCTCCGCACTCGCCTCGGTGGTCTGGTCGTGGGCGGGCTGGGGCGGTGTCTGCCTGCTCGGCGGACTGCTGGCCGCGACGAGCCTGGTGCTGTGGGTGCTGGAGCGGGTCGGGACAAACGGCGGTGCGCGTCCCGTTCCCGGCGCCGTCACTCGTTGACGGTGGTCAGCAGCACCACGGCGTCCTCCAGCGCCGCCAGCCCGTGCCGCTCCCTCGGGACGGGCTGGAGCCCTCCGGCTCCCACCTCCACGTCCCCCGAGGCCGCGGTCAGACGCACCCGGCCGCGGAGCACCTGGAGGGAGGCCGCGGCGGGCGCGTTGTGCTCGTCCAGGACGGTGCCGGCGGTGAGGGCGATGACGGTCTGGCGCAGGGGCTCCTGATGCAGCAGTCGGTGGGCGCTGCGGCCGTGCGCGGAGGCGCGGGCCGCGGCCAGGTGCTCGTCGGCGAGGGCAGTCAGGTCGTCCATGTGCCCACTGTGCCGCAGGTCCTGGGCCCGCGCGATCCTGCGGGCCCCTTCCGCCCGCCGTGCACGCGGTGCCGCGTCCCACCGTGCCGTTGCGGCGGGGTGCCCACGGCCCGGCGCGCACGACCCGGGAAGATGGCACGGGGGAAGACCGCGACGACCGACCGATACGGAGGACTGACGGATGCCGCACGAACGAGCGGGACAGCCGGCCCGGCCGGAGGATCTCACCGATGTGGCACGGCTGGTGACGGCGTACTACACGCTGCACCCGGATCCGGCCGTACCGGACCAGCGGGTGGCGTTCGGCACCTCCGGACACCGGGGGTCGTCCCTGGCCACCGCGTTCAACGAGGACCACATCGCCGCCACCAGCCAGGCCATCGTCGAGTACCGGGCGCGCCGGGGCACGGACGGGCCGCTCTTCCTCGGCGCGGACACCCACGCCCTGTCGGAACCGGCCCGGATCACCGCCGTCGAGGTGTTCGCCGCCAACGACGTGACCGTGCTCGTCGACCCGGCCGACGGCTGGACCCCGACCCCGGCGGTGTCGCACGCCGTCCTCGCCCACAACCGGGGCCGGACCTCGCGCCTCGCCGACGGCGTGGTGGTCACCCCGTCCCACAACCCGCCCGGCGACGGCGGCTTCAAGTACAACCCGCCGAACGGCGGACCGGCCGGCTCCGAAGCCACCGGCTGGATCCAGGAGCGGGCCAACGAGATCATCGCGGCGGGCATGAAGGACGTGCGCCGGCTGCCGTACGCCCGCGCGCGTGCGGCGTCGACCACCGGGACCCACGACTTCCTCGACGCCTACGTCGGCGACCTTCCGTCCGTGCTCGACCTGGACGCGATCCGCGCCGCCGGGGTGCGCATCGGCGCCGACCCGCTGGGCGGCGCCTCGGTCGCGTACTGGGGCCGCATCGCCGAGGAGCACCGGCTCGACCTGACCGTGGTCAACCCGCTGACCGACCCCACCTGGCGGTTCATGACGCTGGACTGGGACGGGAAGATCCGGATGGACTGCTCGTCGCCCTTCGCGATGGCCTCGCTGATCGACCGGCGCGACCGCTACCAGATCGCCACCGGGAACGACGCCGACGCCGACCGGCACGGCATCGTCACCCCCGACGGCGGGCTGATGAACCCGAACCACTACCTGGCCGTGGCCATCGACTACCTGTACGCGCACCGCGAGGGCTGGCCGGCCGCCGCGGGCATCGGGAAGACGCTGGTCTCGTCGGGGATGATCGACCGGGTCGCCGCCGGTCTCGGGCGGCGGCTGGTCGAGGTGCCGGTCGGCTTCAAGTGGTTCGTCGACGGGCTGGCCGACGGATCTCTCGGGTTCGGCGGCGAGGAGTCGGCGGGGGCCTCGTTCCTGCGCCGCGACGGCTCGGTGTGGACGACGGACAAGGACGGCATCCTGCTGGCGCTGCTCGCCTCGGAGATCCTCGCGGTGACGGGGAGGTCTCCCTCGGAGCACTACGCGGCGCTGACCTCCCGGTTCGGTGAGCCGGCGTACGCGCGGACGGACGCCCCGGCCACCCGCGAGCAGAAGGCCGTGCTCGCCCGGCTCTCCCCCGGGCAGGTCGGCACCGGCACCCTGGCCGGCGAGCCGGTGACGGCCGTGCTCACCGAGGCGCCCGGAAACGGCGCGCCGATCGGCGGCATCAAGGTGACCACGGAGAACGCCTGGTTCGCCGCACGTCCCTCGGGCACCGAGGACGTCTACAAGATCTACGCCGAGTCCTTCCTGGGCCCCGACCACCTGGGCCGGGTGCAGGAGGAGGCCCGGGGCGTGGTCTCCGCGGCCCTGGACGCCTGAGCCCCCCGCCCCCGGCCGGGGCGGGGCACGCCTGCGGCGGTTCACCCGTACAACGCCCGCCGGTGGCGAGGCGCGCGAAGCGGACCGACGCTGGTCACCAGCCTCCGGTCCGCGCGGAGGCGGAGCCTCGTGGGGGTGAACCCGTGTCGGATGCCGGTGCACCGGACCCAGCGTCGGCACGGCCCGACGCCATGGGAGCGGCGCTCCTGCGCGCCCTGTTCGCCCAGTCGGCCGTGGGGCTGTACGTGCTGGACACCCGGCTGCGCCTGCTGCGGGCGGCCAGTCTGTCGGGCGCCGGGGCCGCCGAGCACCTGGTGGGGCGTCACTTCACCGACGTGTACCGGTGCGAGCGGCCGGACAGGGAGGAGCGGCTGCTGCGCGAGGTGCTGGACACCGGCGCCTCCGTGTACGACCACGTCATCCGGGGCAGGCTCGCGGACACCCCCGGCCCGGACCGCAGCCTCGTGGTGTCGGTCCACCGGCTGGAGCAGGCGGACGGCCGTGTACTCGGGCTGCTGGCCACCGTCGTCGACGTCGACGAACGGGAGAAGGAACGCGTACGGGCGGCGTGCCTGGCGGCCGTGCGGACGAAGGTCGGTACGTCACTCGATATCGCGACGACCTGCGAGGCGCTCGCGGAAGCCGTCGTTCCGACGTTCGCCGACCTCGCGGTGGTGGAGGTGGTGGACGATGTGGTGCGCGGCTCGGATCCACCGCCCGGCCCCCTGGGGGCCGCGGTCCCGCTGCGCCGCGCGGCCGTGCGCGGCCCCGACGCGGAGGACCGCCTGGACGGCCTCGTCGCGGAGATGCGCCGGCTGCCCGCCCGTACGCCGCACTCCCTGGCGGCGTCCGACCTGCGGGCCCGCCTCGTACCGATCGACGACCGGACGCCATGGCTCGACGCCGCCCCCGACACCGCCCGGCTGGTCCGGGCGACCGGGGCCCACTCCCTGATCGTCGTCCCGCTGACGCTGCGCGGGGCGGTGCTCGGTCTGGTGAGCCTCTACCGGTGCCGGGGCACGGCCCCGTACGAGGAGAGCGATCTTCCGCTCGCCCTGACGGCGGCCGCGCACGCCGCCCTGAGCGTCGACAACGCGCGGCGCTACGTGCGCGACCACGTGATCGCGTCGGCGGTGCAGCGCAGGCTCCTGCCCCAGCGCGAAGGCGGCGGGGTGGCCGTCGAGACGGCGCACGTACTGCTGCCCGGCCGCGGCAGCGGGAGCTGGTTCGACACCATCAATCTCTCCGGCGCGCGCACCGCTCTGGTCGTCGGCGACGTCGAGGGCTCCGGGCTGCGGGCGGCCGTCGTCATGGGACAGCTGCGGACCGTGATCCACGCCCTGGCCGGTCTCGACCTGGAGCCCGACGAGGTCCTGGCCAGGCTCGCCGAGACCGCCGTCCGGCTGGCCGCCGAGCAGGCGGAGCCGCCGCCCGTCGGCCGGGGACACACCCAGCCGCTGACCGCGACGTGCGTCTACGCCGTCTACGACCCCCTGGCCCGCACCTGCACCGTGGCCCGGGCGGGACACCCGGCGCCGGTCCTCGTCACGCCCGACGGCACCGCGACCGCCCTGGACGTCCCGGAGGGTCCCGCGCTGTTCGACACCGACGGCTCCCCGTTCGCCATGGCCGTTCTCCGGCTCGCCGAGGGCAGCGTCCTGGCTTTCTTCACCGGGCCCCTCCTTCCCGGCGACGAGACCGCGGACCGGGTGCGGGAGGCGCTCGCGCGGCCCGGACGGAGCGTCCAGGACCTGTGCGACGACGTGGTCTACGGCCTGCCGGACGAGACGCGGGCGGAGGGTGCCGTCCTCCTGGTCGCCCGCACCGGAGCGGTACCGGACGACCGGGTCGCGGCGTGGGACCTGGCCCACGACCGGACGACCCCCGGCATCGCGCGCACGCTCGTGCGCGACCGGCTCGACGGCTGGAACCTCGACGAGGAGACGTCGGAGGCGACCGAACTCATCGTCAGCGAACTGATCACCAACGCGATCCGCTACGGCGCCCCTCCGCTGCGCCTGCGGCTGATCCTGGACCGCACGCTCACCTGCGAGGTGCACGACAGCAGCCGGGTGTCACCCCATCTGCGCTACGCGCGCACCGTCGACGAGGGCGGGCGCGGCCTGTTCATCGTCTCCCGGCTCGCCGCGCACTGGGGCGTGCGGTACGGCGCCGAAGGCAAGACGCTGTGGACCGAGCAGGAGATCCCGGACGCGTCCGCCGCAGGGCCATTGCCCCCTGCGCACAAGCATGGTTGAGTGCCACACAAAGATATGAATCGAGGTTCAGAGCATCGTGGCCTACCGACCCACCGCCCGTACGGAGGCGACCCGGCTCGCCCACCGCGAACGGCTGCTGGACGCCGCCCGTGAACTCCTGGCCGAGGGCGGGTACGCGGCGGCGAGCGTCTCCGCGCTCGCCGACCGGGCCGGGGTCGCCACCGGGAGCGTCTACAACCACTTCGCCTCCAAGCAGGAACTGCTGGCCGCCGTCTTCCGCCATGTCGCCGGTCACGAGCTGAGCGCGGTGCGGGAGGCGGTGGGGGCCGGGACCGGGGCCGCCGGACAGCTGCGCGCCCTGGTCGAGGTCTTCTCCCACCGTGCGCTGCGCACCCCGCGCACGGCCTGGGCGCTGCTCGCCGAACCGGTCGATCCCCTCGTCGAACAGGAGCGCCTGGCCTACCGGCGCGACTACCACGCACTCGCCGAGTCGGTCGTCGCCGCCGGGGTGACCGCGGGTGAACTGCCCGAGCAGAACGCCCGGTTGTCGGCCGCGGCCGTGATCGGGGCGGTCGGCGAGGCCCTGCTCGGTCCGCTGTCGCCGGTCGGTGAGCGGACCGACCCCGAGCCGGTCGTGGCGGGGATCACCGCGCTGTGCCTGCGCGCGGTCGGGGCCGACACCGCCCCACCACGCCCTCGGTGACCGTTCGGCACCGCCCCGACCGCGCACCTCACGACGTACCGCCGCACCGACCACCCGCAGTCCCGCAGTCCCGCAGTCCCGCAGTCCCGCAGTCGATCGTCCGGTCCCGTTCCTCCGCACGCGTTCCCCCCGCCGGACCGTCGCCCTCGTCGCCCGCCCACCGACCCAGGAGAGGAATCCGCGATGACCCTCACCCCGCAGGCAGCCGGCCCCCGGCCCGAGGCGCCCGCCCCGTACCGCACCCACGAGGTCACCAACCAGGCACCGCCCCGTACCGGCATCGACGAGTACGCCGCCAACCCGCCGCTCGTCCAGGCCGTGCAGGCCTTCGGCGCGGCCTGGCGCGAACCGGAACTGCACGAGATCGGCGCCCTGGTCGGGTCCGAGCGGTTCCGGGCGAACGCCGAACTCGCCCATGCCTCCCCGCCCGTGCTGCGCACCCACGACCGTTACGGCAACCGCGTCGACGAGATCGACTTCCACCCCGCGTACCACGAGGTCATCGGTGCGGCGGTGGGCCACGGCACGCACACGGCGGGCTGGGCCGACCCCAGGCCCGGGGCGACGGTGGCGCGGGCTGCGGCGTTCATGCTGTTCGCCCAGATCGAGCCGGGTCACGCCTGCCCGATCTCCATGTCCCATGCCGTGGTCCCGGTGCTGCGACGCGATCCGGAGGTGGGGCGGGACTGGCTGCCGGGACTGCTGAGTCGCTCGTACGATCCCCGGCCGCTCGCCCCCGCCGACAAGTCCGGGCTGACGTTCGGCATGGGGATGACGGAGAAACAGGGCGGTTCCGACGTCCGCGCCAACACCACCCGGGCCGTGCCGATCGCCTCCGACCCCGAGGGCCGGGCCCATCTGCTCACCGGCCACAAGTGGTTCTTCTCCGCCCCGCAGTCGGACGCGTTCCTCGTGCTGGCCCGGGCCGAGGCCGGGCTCACCTGCTTCCTCGTGCCGCGCGTGCTGGCCGACGGCACCCGCAACACCATCCGGGTCCAGCGGCTGAAGAACAAGCTGGGCAACAAGTCGAACGCCTCCTCCGAGGTCGAGTTCGACGGCACCTGGGCGGTACGGATCGGTGAACCCGGGCACGGGGTCCGCACCATCATCGAGATGGTCAACCACACCCGTCTCGACTGCGTGCTGGGCACCACCGCGGGGATGCGCGAGTCGGTGTCCGAGGCGATCTGGCACGCCCGGCACCGCAGCGCGTTCGGCGCCCGGCTGGCCGACCAGCCCGCCATGACCTCGGTCCTGGCGGACCTGGCGCTGGAGACGGAGGCCGCGACCTGGACGTCGCTGCGCCTGGCCCACGCGTACGAGGCCGACAGCGGCGAGGACGAGGAGATGTTCCGGCGGCTGGCCACCGCGGTGTCCAAGTACTGGATCTGCAAGCGCGGCCCGCACCACGCCTATGAGGCGCTGGAGTGCCTGGGCGGCAACGGATACACGGAGGACTGGCCGCTGGCCCGGCGCTACCGCGAGCAGCCGGTGATGGCCGTGTGGGAGGGTTCGGGCAATGTCGTCGCCCTCGACGTGCTGCGCGGCATCGGCCGCACCCCACGGTCGCTGGACGCCTTCTGGGCCGAGCTGGAGACCACGTCCGGCGCCCATCCCGTGCTGGACGCACACATCCACCGGCTGCGCCGGGCACTGGCGGACGACCTGCGCGATCCGCTCGCCGCGCAGACCCGCGCCCGGGCGACGGTCGAGGCCATGGCCCTGGCGCTGCAGTCCTCGCTGATGCTGCGTCACGCGCCCGCGGCGAGCGCCGAGGCGTTCGTCGCCGCCCGGCTCGGGGAGGAGCGCGGCCACCAGTACGGGGTGCTGCCGCGCGGTACCGACGCCGCGGCGATCGTCGAGCGGCACGCCGGCGCCGCGTGAGGGGCCCGCGCGCGACCTGGCCGGGCCGGTCGGGTCGGCGGCACGATCTGATCGAGGACACCACCGGCCGGCTGGCCGGACGGCTGATGGGCCCACTGGCCGAGAGCACGACGACGCGCTGCCGACGGCGCTGGAGGCACCCGCCCGCCGGGTGGCGGACGCGCTGCTGCCGTTCCCGAACCCGATCGGCCTGCCCGCCTCCGGCCAGGACGCGTCCTGCCGAGCCCGGACGGGCGTTCGCCGACGGCGGTCCCACCGGGTGTCGGCGCATGCCGACCCGAGCCCGGCGCGCCGGGGCCGGGCTTCCGGGAGCGCATCGCCGCGCCCCGGAGACCCGGGCTCAGGCCGTGGTGTCGGACCAGGCGTAGGGGGGCGCCACGGGTCCGCTCGCGGGTCCGGCGCCGACCGACTCCAGTTCCTCGTCGGCCGCCTTCATGAGCTGGGCGGCGACGTCCTTCATGGCGCGGCTCGCCGCGAGTTCGTCGCCGATGGCGGGGATGTCCACGTCCTGCGGATTGCACCGGGCGACCCCGTGCCCGACGAGTCTCTCCGATCCGGTGTCCAGCACCGCCTCGGCCCTGGTCGTGCCGTCCTCCTCGGTCAGACCGACGTGGACGTTCCATTCCAGCGTGCGGGTCATCGCGCACCTCCTGCCGCCGTGCCCGGCCCCGGGTCGCCGGGCACGGCACCGTGCTGCCGCCTCTCTCCTCAGCATCCACCCGTCCGGGTCCGTCCGCGCGTTCCGGTCCGTCCCGGCGCGTTCCATCCGGCCCCGCGCACGCGGGGGCGTTCCGCTCCTCCGGCTCGCCCTGCGAGAAGCACACCGCCGAAATAGGATGCGTGAGTCACTTCCACCGAGTGCGGAGCGCCTCATGAACCGGCGTCGTCCTCCCCGTTCGGCGAGCGCCGGCGAACTGCTCACCACTCTGCAGCAGCTCACCTCGCGGGCGCGCCGTGAGGTGGAGCTGCACCGGGCACGGGTGGAACTGGCCGAGGCGCTGCAACGCGACATGCTGCCCACGTCGCTGCCGGACCTTCCCGGGCTGCGGACCGCCGCCCGCTACGCACCGGCCCGCAGCGGGCTGGACATCGGGGGCGACTGGTACGACGGTTTCGTGCTCCCCGACGGGGCACTGGCCTTCGCCGTCGGGGACGTCCAGGGTCATGACGTCGAGGCGGCGGCGTTCATGGGCCAGGTCCGCGTCGCGATGCGGGCGATGGCCGCCACGGCCTCGGACCCCGGGGAGATCGTGGGCCGGACCAACGACCTGCTGCTGTCCGTGGGCTCCGACCTCTTCGCGACCTGTACGTTCGTCCGCCTCGACCCGGTCACCCGGGAGCTGTGCAGCGCCCGCGCCGGGCACGTGGCCGCCGTGTGGGCCACGACGGACGGCCGTGCCGGGGTCACCTCCGACGAGGGCGGTCTGCCGCTGGGCATACGGCCGGGGGAACGGTATCCGGTCACGCGGCGGCGGCTGACCGCGCCCGGGGCGTTCGTCCTGCTCACGGACGGCGTGGTCGAGGGGCCCTCGACCTCCGTGGACGAGGGCCTGGCGGCCGTGGCCCGGCTGGTGTCCGCCCGGGTCGCCGCCGACGCGGGTGAGCTGGCCGACGCGGTCCTGCGAGCGGCGGAGCGGACGGGCCACCGGGACGACGCGGCCGTCCTCGTCCTGCGCCACGGGGCCGCACCCGGCCAGAACTGACGACCGGGCCGGGGCCGAGCGTGTCATGTTGCCGTCACGCGTCCGGGTCGGTGTCTGATGAGGTGCGTGATCCGCAGCGAGAGAACCAGACGTACCGCCCGGGCCGTCCTGCAGGTCCTGGCGGTGGCCGCCGCCTACTACGCCGCCGGCGGGCTCGGACTGATCCCCGGGGTGTCCGTCCACGGCGCGGCCGTCACCCCGCTCTGGCCTCCGACGGGCATCGCGCTGAGCGCCCTGATCCAGCTGGGACCGCGGGTCTGGCCCGGCATCGCGCTGGGTTCCCTCTGCGTCGTCTCCACGCTGGAGGACTCGGTCTCGCTCCTCACCTGCGTCCTCGTGACGGGCAACACCCTGGCTCCCCTCTGCTCGTACCTCATGCTGCGCAGAGCCGGTTTCCGCAGGGAGCTGGACCGGCTGCGGGACGGGCTGGCGCTGGTCCTCCCCGGCGCGCTGCTGGGCATGACCGTCAGCGCGACGGTGGGTGCCTCCGTGCTCGTACTGGACGGCGATCTCCCGGCGCACGGATTCTGGCCGGTCTGGACGGCCTGGTGGTCGGGGGACGCGATGGGGGTACTGGTCGTCACCCCGCTGCTGCTGGTGCTGCGCAGGGCGCGGATGCCCCGGCTCACCGACCGGTGGATCGAGGCGGTTGCGCTGGCGGTGGTGACCGTGGCGGTCTCCTGGGTGGCCACCAGGAGTTCGCTGGAGATGATCTATCTCGTCTTCCCGCTGCTCGTCTGGGCGGCGCTGAGGTTCCGGCTGGCGGGCAGCGCGCCGTGCGCGTTCCTCGTGTCGATGATGGCCGCGATCGCGGGGACGCAGGGCGTGGGCCCGTTCGAGGGTCACAGCGTCCTCCATGTGATGGTCAATCTGGCCCTCCTCAATGGTTCCGTGGCCCTGACCGCGCTGCTGCTCGCCGCCGTGGTCACCGAGCAGAGCAACATCCGCCGGAGGATCGAGCACGCTTGCGAGGAGCTGGCCGAGGTGGTGGACCGGCTGGCGCCGGGGAGAACGGCGGCGGCCTGGCCGTCCCGGGCCGAGGACGAAGCCGGGGGACGCTGAACCGGACCTCCCGCCCGGACGGCGGCGGAGGCCTTCCGTCCGGACCGTGTCTCACCGGGTCGGCCGGCCCCGTCGGGACACCGGGAGAAGGCCGCGGCCGGCCGGGGCGGTCTCCCGGGACGCGCCGGTTGATGGGACCATGCGACAGATCACGGACAGATCCGCACGCCGACGGGCCCGATATCCCCCACCCACGAGCAGATGACCACAGAGCCAGAGATCCGGCACGGAACGGGACGAGTCCCGAGTCGGTGCGGATGTCTGAACTTCACCGGAACTCCAGCGAAATGGCACGTGTGTGGATATCGTGCACCGGGCGAGGGCGCATCCGTCAGTCCACGGGATCGGCGGATGCGCCTTGTTCATGACGATGCGACTGTGACTGGGGGGTTCATGGGGCATGTCGAGTTATCCGATTCGGACCGGCCGGAATCCGCGCGGGCGTGGGGGACGCCTCGCCCCCGGACCGCCGCGTCCCGGCCGCACGGCACGGAATTCGACGCACCGCGGCAGGCGTCGGCCGTTCCTCGTGAGCGTCCTTCCCCGGCCGCGGCGAGGATGCGTCGGACCGGCCGCCGGGTACCCGTGCTCATCGGGGCCGAGCTTCTCGGGCTCGGGGTCCCGGCGTGGTGGGTGCTGCGCGCCGGCGGACAGCCGGGGGCCGTGGTGGCGGCGGGCGTGGCCGCGCTCGCGTGGGCCTGTGTGCGGGCCGCGCGCGGCCGGTACGCGGAGGACCGTTGCGGCGGGAGTTCTCCGCGTCCGCTGAGCACGGTCGGCGACTGGCTGCTTCTGGTCGGCGTGCTCGCCGTGTTGCAGACCGTGGCCGGCGACCCCGTCGATCCGGTGGACGGTCTCGTGGCGCTGCTGCCCGGGCTGCCGGTGGGCGCGGCGCTGCGGTGGCTGCCCCGCGCGGGGCGGCGTCGACGGTCCGTGCGCAGAGTGCTCGTGGTCGGCGAGAACCCGGGGGTGGAGCGTGCGGTGCGGCTGCTCGGTTCCCGTCCCGGCCACCCCTACGCGGTCGTGGCCGCCGTACCGGTGGGGGCCGCGCCGCTGGAGTGCGGGGTCCGGGTGGCCGGACGGCTCGCCCCGGAACCCGCCGGGGACGACGCGTCTACGGTCCTGGGCGCGGCCTTCGCCCATGACGCGGACCTCGCTCTGGTCGCCCCCGGTCCGCATCTCTCCGAGGAGCGGCTGTGCCGCCTCTTCTGGGGACTGCACGACGGCGGGCTCCCGCTGTCCGTGCTGTCGGAGCTGTCGGGCGTCGCGGCCGAACGGGTGCGGCCCGCCGCCGCGGCCGGACTGACCCTGCTGCACATCGCCCCGCCGCTGCGCCGGGGCCCGCAGATGCTCCTGAAGACCGCCCTGGACCGTGCGGGCGCGGCGCTCGGGCTGCTGCTCCTCGCGCCCGTGCTGCTCCTGATCGGAGCGGCGGTACGCCTGGGCTCTGACGGTCCGGCGTTCCACCGGCAGATCCGCCAGGGGCTCCACAACCGCCCGTTCACGATGTGGAAGTTCCGCACGATGGTGGTGGACGCCGAACGCCACAAGCGTCTGCTGACGGCGGCGAACGACAGCGACGGCCCGATGTTCAAGATGCGGCGGGACCCGCGGGTGACCGGAATCGGCCGTCTGCTGCGCCGCACGTCGCTCGACGAGCTGCCGCAGCTGGTCAATGTGCTGCGGGGCGACATGTCGCTGGTGGGTCCGCGTCCCCCGCTGCCGGACGAGGTGTCCCGGTACGACGAGCGCGAGCTGAGACGGCTCGCGGTCCGGCCGGGACTGACCGGGCTGTGGCAGGTCAGCGGGCGCTCGGACCTGTCCTGGCAGGAGACCGTCTCGCTGGACCTGTGGTACGTCGACAACTGGTCGCCGGCCACCGATCTGGGGCTCATGGCCCGTACGCTGCGCGCCGTCGCCGACGGGCGCGGAGCCTACTGAGGACGGGCGATGATGCGCGGATCACGGGGCCACCGGCGGCGCGGCCGACCGCTCCAGCCACCAGGCGTAGGTGCCGGCGATGCCGTCGCGCAGCGGGATCCGGGGGGTGAATCCCAGGGCGGCGAGCCGGGTGACGTCGAGCAGCTTGCGCGGGGTCCCGTCGGGCTTCGAGGTGTCCCATTCGATCGCTCCCCGATATCCCGTCACCTCCCCGACGAGGTCGGCCAGTTCACCGATGGACAGGTCCTCGCCGCACCCGATGTTCACGGGCTCCTCGCCGTCGTAGCGTTCCAGCAGCAGAAGGCAGGCGGCGGCCAGGTCGTCGACGTGCAGGAACTCACGGCGGGGCCGGCCCGATCCCCAGAGCGTGACCGAAGGCGCCTCGTCCCGTCGCGCCTCGTGGAACCGGCGGATCAGCGCGGGCAGGACGTGCGAGGTCTCCAGGTCGAAGTTGTCGCCGGGCCCGTAGAGGTTGGTGGGCATGGCGCTGATGTACGAGGCGCCGTACTGCCTGCGGTAGGAGCGGACCTGCACGACACCGGCGATCTTGGCCAGTGCGTACGCCTCGTTCGTCGGCTCCAACGGGCCGGTGAGCAGGGCGCTCTCGGGAATGGGCTGCGGGGCGAGCCGGGGGTAGATGCAGGACGAGCCGAGCAGGAGCAGCCGCTCGACCCCGGCGGCGTGCGCCCCGGAGACGACGCTCAGCTGGATGCGCAGGTTGTCCTCGAGGAACTGCACCGGGTAGGTGTCGTTGGCCATGATCCCCCCGACCCGGGCGGCGGCCAGCACCACGGCGTCCGGGCGCTCCTCGCGGAGGAACGCAAGCGTCCGTTCGGCGTCGCGCAGGTCGAGGAGGCCGCGGTCGCGGGTGATCACCTCGTGTCCGGCGGCGGTGAGGCGGCGCAGCACCGCCGAGCCGACCAGACCCCGGTGACCCGCGACGAACACACGGGCGCCGGGGCGCAGCAGGGGGCGGACGGGTTCCTGGGGAGGGCCGGGTAAATCAGTCGTCATGTCTCGGATTGTGCCAGCGGCCACGGGACAGGGTGACCTCGTACGCGGATCTCCCGTCGCGGAGCGCCTGCGCGGGACGGGCGTGAGACGGGTCGGGAGGCATCGGTTGGGACCAACAGCCCATCGGGCGGAAGACATTGGGGGATTCATGGCGAAGACCGCGCTCATCACGGGTGTGACGGGACAGGACGGTTCCTATCTGTCCGAGTTGCTGCTCGACAAGGGGTACACGGTCCATGGACTGATGCGCCGGTCGTCGAGCTTCAACACGGAGCGGATCGACCACATCTACCAGGGCCCGCAGGAGCCGGACCGCTCGTTCGTGCTGCACCACGCCGACCTGGCCGACGGGGTGGCGCTGGTGAACCTGCTGCGGGACATCCGCCCGGACGAGGTCTACAACCTGGGTGCGCAGTCGCACGTGCGGGTCTCGTTCGACGCCCCGCTGTACACGGGGGACATCACCGCTCTGGGCACCATGCGGCTGCTGGAGGCCGTGCGCGCCAGCGGGATCGACACCCGGATCTATCAGGCGTCGTCGTCCGAGATGTTCGGCGCCAGCCCGCCGCCGCAGAACGAGCGGACGCCGTTCCATCCGCGCAGCCCGTACGGCGTGGCGAAGGTCTACTCGTACTGGGCGACCGTCAACTACCGTGAGGCCTATGACATGTTCGCGGTCAACGGGATCCTCTTCAACCACGAATCCCCACGCCGCGGCGAGACCTTCGTGACCCGGAAGATCACACGGGCGGTGGCGCGGATCAAGGCGGGCCTGCAGACCCGACTGCATCTCGGCAATCTCGACGCGGTGCGCGACTGGGGCTACGCCCCCGAGTACGTGGAAGCGATGTGGCGGATGCTCCAGCGCGACACCCCGGACGACTACGTCGTGGCGACCGGGGAGGGCGTCAGCGTCCGGCTGTTCCTGGAGCACGCCTTCGCGCACGCGGGTCTGGACTGGCGCGAGCACGTCCGCCACGACGCCAAGTACGAGCGGCCGAGCGAGGTCGACGCGCTGATCGGTGACGCCGCGAAGGCCGAGGAGCTGCTGGGCTGGAAGCCGGCCGTGCGTGCGCGGGAACTCGCCGCGATCATGGTCGACGCCGACATCCGCCTGCTCTCCGACCAGCTCGCCGGGACGACCGTGCGGGTGGACCGATGAGCCGCCCCGCCCCCAGCCCTCCGCCGGGAACCGGCACCACCCCCACCCACTCCCCCGCACCCGCGACGGGGCGGCCCGTCCCCGTCACGCCGCCGGGCGGGACAGGAGCCGCGGCCCCCGGGCCGCAAACCGTTCTCACTCTCGGAGCTGAATGATGAACCCAACCACGGGGCGCGGACCCACCGGACGTCGCCGCCGGGCGCGAGCCGCGGCCGGTGCGCTGTGCCTGCTCGCCGGGGCGCTGACCGCCACCGCGTCCGGCACCTCCCCGGTCTCGGCCCTGACGCCACCGGTGGCCCTGACGGCGGACGATCTCACCACCTGGCAGACCAACGGCATCGTCTGGTCGATGGCGGCCTCGGACACCGGTGTCGTCTACGCCGGCGGGACCTTCTCCAGTGTCCGGCCGCCGGGCGCGGCCGCGGGCACCTCCGAGCAACCGGCGCTGAACTTCGCCGCGTTCGACGCGGCGACCGGTGAACCGACCGGCTGCGCACTGTCGTTCACCCTCTCGTCGGGGACGGCGACCGTACGGGCGCTCGCACTCTCCCCGGACCAGAAGACCCTGTACGTCGGCGGGCAGTTCGGGGCGGTGAACGGGGTCGGGGTGAGCAACATCGCGGCGATCGACACGGCGACGTGCACCCCGCGCCAGGACTTCAAGGTGTCCGTCACCGCGACGGTACGGGCCCTGGCCGTCACCTCGGACACGGTCTACCTGGGCGGCGACTTCAACAAGGTCGCGGGGCAGACCCGGAACAAGTTCGCCGCGGTCACCACGGGCGCCGCCCTCAAGCCGTGGAAGGCGGACGCGGACGACGTGGGACGGGCCGTGGAACTCACCCCCGACGGCAGGCGCGTCCTGCTCGGCGGCAACTTCTTCAAGGTCAACGGCACCACCTCGCACGCCCTGGCGGTGGTGGACGCCACCACCGGGGCCGTCGTCAAGGGCTACCCGGCCGGATTCATCCCCGACACCTCCACGGTGCAGGACATCACCACCGACGCGACGGGCTTCTACACCGCCAACGAGGGAACCGGCGGGGGTGTGTTCGACGGCCGGATCGCGCTGAACCTCGGCGACTTCGCCCAGCGCTGGCGGGACACCTGCCTGGGGGCGACGCAGGCCGTACTCGTCCACGAGGGAGTGCTGTACAGCGGGAGTCACGCCCACGACTGCGCCAGTATGGGCGGGTTCCCGGACCAGCCGCGCAGACATCTGCTGGCCCAGTCCGTGAACGACCCGAAGCTGCTGCCCTGGTTCCCGGACACCAATGACGGCATCGGGGAGCCGGTCGGGCCGCGGGTGATGGCGCAGACCGACAAGGGCGGCCACCACTACCTGTGGGTGGGCGGCGAGTTCACCACCGTCAACGGGGTCCGCCAGCAGGGCCTGACCCGGTTCGCCGACGGCCCGGACACCGGGGCCCCGTGGGTGCCCAACGTCAGCCTGTCCACGGTCGCCCCGGGGAAGATCGAGGTCAACTGGCAGACGAGCTTCGACGCCGACGACGGGGAGCTCACCTACCGGATCTACAAGGACGGCGCGGCCACCCCGGTGCACACCACGACGGGGTACTCGCTGTTCTGGGACCGCCCGCAACTGAGGTGGACCGACACGGACGTGGCCCCCGGCGAGACGCACTCGTACCGGATCAGCGCGAGCGACGGCACCAACACCAGCGCCAAGTCGCCGGCCCTGTCGGCGACCGTGACCGCCACCGCCCAGAAGTACCCCGCCAGGGTCCTGTCCGACGGCGCGTCGCTGTACTGGCGCTACGACGAGGGCACCTCGACCTTCGCCGCCGACACCGGCTCCGGTCGGAACAACGGCTTCCTGCGCAACTCCCCGGCCTATCGGCAGACGCCCGCCGCGGTCGCCGGACCCTCGACCGCGATCGGCTTCAACGGAACGAACCAGTACGCGTACAGCAACAAGCGCCACGCCCACCCGGCCAGGTTCTCGGTCGAGACCTGGATCAGGACGACGACCGCCAAGGGCGGGAGGATCATCGGCTTCGGCAACGTGACCATGCAGAACAGCACCCAGTTCGACAAGCACGTGTACATGCGCGACGACGGCCGCCTCGTCTTCGGCGTCTACAACGGCGGGGCCAGGACCATCACCACGCCCGCCGCCTACAACAACGGCGCCTGGCACCACGTCGTCGCCACCCAGGGGACCGGCGGCATGGCCCTGTACGTGGACGGCAAGCTCCGCGCCTCCAACACCTCCTACACCGTCAACCAGAAATACAGCGGCTACTGGCGCGTGGGCGGCGACAACCTGAACAACTGGCCGGGCAGACCGACGAGCAACTTCTTCGCCGGGCAGGTCGACGAGACCGCCGTCTACCCGACCGCGCTGAGCGCCTCGACGGTCGGTGCCCATTACGCGCTGAGGACGGGCTGATGGCGCATCCGTTCCGCACCGGCGCCGCCGCCGTCGTCCTGGCGGCGGCGCTGGCCGCCTGCGGCTCGTCCTCCTCCGGGCGGGAAGCGGCGGGCACCCCCGCACCGCCGGTGTCACGGCCCCCCGTCACCGCCCCGTCGGCCGGACCCGCCGCCACCGCGGCCCCCGTTCCGCGGGCGGCGCCGGACGAGGAGCAGCCGAAGCTGCCCGCCGCCGAACTCACCCCGGCCACCGGTTCGTTCACCGAGAAGGAGAAGGAGTACCTGACCGACCGGGTGCCCCGGGGCACGGACCCGGCGGCCGTGCTGCAGACCGGCCAGGAGACCTGCGACCGGCTGACGTTCCTGGTGAAGGCCGACCGGGACACCGCCGTCGGCGCCATCGTGACCGGCGAGATCGCCGACGCCGAACCGGCCGTCGAGCACCTGTGCGTCCGCCACCGCGATCTGCTGCGGGAGGCCGGGCGCGGATACGCGGACGGCACGTACGAGGGCCAAAAGGTCCGGCCGGGCCGCTACCGGGGCGTCTCCCCCACCGCCTCCTGCACCTGGCAGATCACCGGCGACGACGGCAGGGCCCTGGCTTCGGGCTCCACCACCGCCGGGAAGCCGGCCCGGATCACCGTCCCGGAGGCGGCCCGAGCCTTCGTCTCCACCGGCTGCTACGCCTGGCTGCCCGAAGGAGGGGCCGGATGACGAAGCTGCCGATCGCCGTGGCGATCCCGACGAAGAACGAGGCGCTGAACGTCGCCGAAGCCGTGCGGTCGGTCATCGACCACTTCGAGGCGGTCGTCGTCGTCGACTCGCACAGCACCGACGACACGGCGAAGATCGCCGCCGGGAGCGGCGCCGAGGTGATCACGTACACCTGGGACGGCGGCCATCCGCGCAAGAAGCAGTGGTGCCTGGACCACGTCCGCACGGACCTCGACTGGATCCTGCTGCTCGACGGCGACGAGCGGATCAGCCCCGGTCTGCTGGCCGAACTGCGGCGGGAGTTCGCCGACCCGGGCGCGTCGAGACCGGCGGCGTACGACATCCCGCTCGGCTACTGGTTCTCCGGGAAGCGCCTGCGGCACGGCTACACCATCCGCAAACGCTCGCTGACCGACCGCACCCGCTGCCGCTACCCGGAGGTCGGGGATCTCGACGCGCCGGGCATCGGCGAGGTGGAGGGCCACTACCAGCCGGTCGCCGAATCGGTCCGGGCGCTGCGCCATCCGATCGAGCACCAGGACCTCGACCCGGTCACCGCCTGGTTCGAGCGGCACAACCGCTACTCCGACTGGGAGGCGTGGCTGGAGCACCACCCCGACGTCAAGGAGCAGGTGCGCAGGGTGAAGTCGCGCCAGGGTCAGCTGTTCCACAAGGCACCGTTCAAGCCGCTGGTGTCGTTCGCGTACATGTACGTCTACCGGCGGGGGTTCCTGGACGGGCGGGCGGGGTTCGACTTCGCGCTGGCGATGAGCTTCTACCGCTGGCAGATCGGGCTCAAGTCCCGTGAGGGGAAGGTGGTCTGACTCAGCGTGCCCTCCGGCGGACCACGTCCTCGTAGGTCCGCCGGAGGGCACGGGTCACCGCCTCGATGGTGAAGTGCTCCTCGACCAGTCGCCGGGCGGCCCGGCCGGCCCGCTCGCCGGTCCCGGGTTCGAGGAGTTCCAGGATCGCGCCGGCGACCTTCGACGCGTTCTCCGCGTCCTCGCCGACCCGGCTGTCGATCACGCGGCCGGCCCCGGCCCGTGCCACGTCGGGGGCGAGGCCGCAGGTGCGGGTGATGACGACCGGGGTGCCCACGGACATCGCCTCCAGGACGGAGACTCCCAGCGGCTCCTCGATCGACGGCAGTACGTAGACATCGGCCCGCCGGTCCGCCGCCAGGACCTCCTCGTGGTCGAGCGGCCCGACGTGGTCGAGGGAGCCCGTCACCCCGAGTTCGCGGGCGAGCCCGAGGGTCTCGGACAGTGCGCCGGTGTCGGGCCCGGCCAGCACGAACCGGGCGTCCGGATGGACGGCCAGGACCTCCGGCATGGCGGCGACGAAGTCCCGCGGCCGTTTGCGCTGCTGGATACGCGCCAGGAACAGGACCGTCGGCGGGCTGCCCGGCTCGCGGGCGGGCTTGTGCTCCTGCGGCCGGACGCCGTTGACCAGCCGCACGGTCCGGACGGGCGGCACCGGCGCGGCCACCGCGTTCACGTCGAGGCGTTCCGCCTCGGTGAGATGGAGCACCGCGTCCGCCCGGCGCAGCACCCTGCGCACCCCCAGCAGGTCGGTCAGCCGGGCGACCCGGTTCTCGGTCGGGTCGACCATGCCGTGCGTCTGGACGACCAGGGGCGTGCCGGACGCGAGGGCCAGCAGGGCGACGGGCAGGGTCACCAGGTCACGCATCAGATGCACGTGGACGAGATCGGCGCCGCGCATCATGCGTCGGGCGGCGAGCAGCAGCGCACCGGAGGTGATCCCGCTGACCTCGTACCTCGGCAGCACGTGGCGGGCCCGGAAGAGGTGGACCGGCACACCCTCGACCTCGCGCGGCAGCCGGCCCGTGAAACCGTCGCCCAGGGCCATGACGCGGGCGTCGTCCCCCCGGGCGCGCTGGGTCTTCGAGAGGTTGAGCGCCACCCTGGTCGGCCCGCCGAAGGCGTGGTCCGGGGTGTGCAGTGTGACGACGTGCAGGATCCTCACCAGGGCCCCCAAGACCTCGGCCGACCCGTCACAGGTTACAACCTCGCCCACGATTGTCAGCGGCGTCGCGGCGCCCGGGACCTCCGCCTCCGGCGTTGTCGTCAGTTGCCGACGCTCCGCGTCGACTCCCTCCTCCGCCTTGGATTCGAAGGCCCCAGACGCCGCTCCTTCTCCCACGGCCCATCGTGGGCGAGGTCGTTGGTCGCCAGGACTTCCCAAGTGGGTTGATTCGTTAGAGTGTTCACAGGTCGGTGGAACGGGGAGCCCATGACGTCGGTGCGCGGGACGGCGCCGTCCGCACCCGTGCCGGGGAGCGGTCCCCGGAACCGGCCTCGGGCGAGTCCCCTGTCGTGGGCGATGCTGTCGCGCGCCCTGGCCGTCCCGCTCATCCTCGCCCTGGCGTGCTTCCTGCCGGCGGTGATCGCCGCCCAGCCGGGCAGCGGTGTCCGGGACACCGCGTACTGGTTGCAGCTCGTGCTGACGTGTTACGCGGGCATCCGGCTCGCCACCATGATCCTGTCCACCCGGCGGCGGCTGCTGCAGGGCGTGTTCTGGATGTTCGTGTACATCGCGATGGGGGTGGCACCGTTCGCGCAGGCGGTCATCGGGCAGACCCCCACACCGCTGGTCGGCCCGCGCTCCGATCTGGTGACGGCCATCGCCCTGGTCCTGGTCGGCTGTGCCGCGTTCGACCTCGGGGCACTGCTGGCGTCCCGGCGTCCGCTGCGCGAGCGGGCCCCGGGCCGTCCCGGCCGGGGCCCGTCCTCCGCGCACCGGGCGCGGCTCTGGCTGCTGGTGCTGCTGGCCTTCGCGGCGAGCGGGTACTACGTCGTGAAACTGGGCGGGCCCGCGATCTTCTTCACCAGCCGGCAGGAAATCAGCGCGTCGGTCGCGGTCAGCGGTGTCGGGTCCGAGGGATCCAACGTGGGTTCGGCGTTCCTCAAGGGCTTCGGCACGGTGCCCGCGCTGCTCGCGCTGCTCCTGTACACCCGTCGCCTGGTGACCTCGCGCCGGGCCCGGCGCACCCCGTCGACGGTACTGGTGTGGGGGGCGCTGGCGGTTCTCAACGTGATCGTCAACAACCCGGTGTCCAATGCCCGTTACTGGTTCCTGACCGTGCTGGTCTCGCTGTTGTTCACCGCGTTCCCCAGGAGCGCGGCGATGTACCGGACGGTGCTGGCGCTGGGGGTGGCCGGGGCGCTGGTGCTGTTCCCGTACGCGGACCGGTTCCGCTACGAGGGCGCGGGATACCGGCCGGTCGAGTCGTCGTCGGCGTTCGAGCCGCTGGCGACGAAGGACTACGACCAGACGGTGATGGTCGCCAACACCGTCACCTGGGTCGGTACCCGGGGTCACACCTACGGGCGGCAACTGGCGGGCTCCGCGCTGTTCTTCGTGCCCCGCTCGGTGTGGAGCGGCAAGCCCGAGGACACCGGGGTGCGGGTCGGTCAGTGGATGGGGATGAACATGACCAACCTGTCGGCGCCGCTCTGGGCCGAGCTCTGGGTCGATTTCGGCGTCCCGGGCATGGCCGGGGCGTTCGCGCTGATCGGGTACGCCGCGGCGCGCACCGACCGGCGGTACGCGCGCGCGGTCTCCCGGGCCGGGCCCGGCAGTGTGACGGCCGTCGTCGTGCCGCTGGTCGCCGGGTACACGTTCATCCTGTTGCGCGGCCCGCTGCTGCAGGCCATGGGCAAACCGGCGATCGCGGTGCTCTGTCTGCTGCTGGTCACCGCTCTCGGTGGCCGGGCCGGGCGCCGTCCGCACTGAGGTTCACCGGGGGCGCGGCGGCACGGCGCCGCAGGCGCGCCACCCCGGTCCAGGCGGCCGTCGCCTTGCAGACGGATCCCAGGCACAGGCCCCAGGCCGCGCCCGGTATCCCGCCGAGCGCGTAGCCGACGGCCAGGAGCACGACGGAGACGAGCGAGAACACCACCTGGACGGGAAGGGTGGTGCGGGGGTCGAGCGTCCGCAGGGCCAGCAGCCCGCAGGTGCCGACGGCCATCGCCGCGTACTGGCTGCCGGTCGCCGGGAGCAGCGCGGCCGCCGTGGGCCAGGTGTCGCCGAGCAGCGAGCGGCCCGCCCCTTCGGGCAGCAGGGCGAGCCCGGTGGCCCAGAGCGCGGCCGTCGCGGCGAGCATGACGGCAAGCGTCGCCGTGGCGCGGACCCGGTGGCGCGCGGAGGGGAGCCGCCCGAGGAGGGGCGGGCCGAAACCGGTGGCGGAGGTGAACAGCACGTTCAACGGTCCGAAGAGGGTGGTGGCGCCGCGCAGGGCGCCGACGACCAGCGGGTCGCCGACCGCGCCGAGTCCGAGCACGGACAGCTGGCTCGTGGCGTTGCCCACCCCGAACTCCACCACGAAGCGCCGCCCGAGGTGGCCGCGCCGCAGCAGGTCGCCCGGGTGCAGCGGCGTTCCGGCCGTCGCGCGGTGCAGCAGCGCGGCCGAGAGCAGCAGGGCGGGCAGTGCGGACAGGCCCCAGACCAGGACGAGCCGACCGGCCGGGGTGCCGGGCGGCTGTACCGCCAGCGCGCCGAGCACCCCGGCCAGTCGGAGGGCGTCGCCGACGAGCGCGAGATGCGGCAGGTGCAGGGTGGAGAAGGCGTAGCGCGCCGCGTCCTGTCCGAGCACCACCGGCAGGACCAGCCCCAGCACCGCCAGGGCCCGGGGGGTGGCGCCCGGCAGCGCCAGGCAGACGGCGGCGAGCGGGAGACCGAGCGCGGCGGCGGCGAGCAGGGTGAAGGCGACGGCCGACCGGCACGCGCCGCGCGCCTCGTCGCCCTCGCCGCGCCGCAGCACCAGCGGCTGTCCGGTGTGGGCGCCGGACACGCCGAGCAGCACCGTGAAGACGAGGTAGACCGCCGAGAAGCGGGCGAACTCGGCGGCGGTGGAGAGCCGGGCGGCCGCGACCAGTACCAGGATGTTGGTGAGTGCCGCCACGCCCTGGTCCGCGACCGAGCAGACGATCGCGGTGCGTGCCCTCATCCCCGTCCCGCGGTGGGGTCGACGGCGCGCAGTCCGAGCGTCTCGGCCGGGTCGCCGGTGTGCTCGGGGCCGCCGCGGCCGTGGTGCTCGCCCCGGCCCGGTGAGGTGCCGTACCGTTCGCCCGTCGTGCGGCGCCGGGCGGCCTTCTCCCGGGTCCGGCGGTCGCGGCGGCCCCGGGCGGGGTGCAGCAGGGCACCGAGGACGGTGCCGCCGGCCGCTTCGACGATCTCGCGGATCCGTTCCAGGTCGCTGCGGTGGACCTCCCGCGCGTCGCAGACCGCCAGGACGCCCGGCACCCGGTCGATCAGGGCGACGGCGTCGGCGTAGGACAACACGGGCGGGGCCGACACGATGACGACGGCGCCCGGCCGGTCCGCCTCGTCGGCGATCCGGCCCACCGGCACGGAGGTCAGGGCGCGCGCCACATTGTCCGTGCGTCGGCCCGCCACCAGGGTGAAGGCGCCCGACCCCGGCACGTCCACGTTCATCCGGCTGTCCGACGGCCAGGGCAGCGGGCCCCGTGTCATCCGGCCGCTGCCCGGGCCCCGCACGGCCGGGCCCAGGGCCGCGGCCAGGGAGGGGGTGCGCAGATCGGCTTCGAGCAGGATGACGTCCCGGCCCATCTCGGCGAAGGCGGCCGCCAGGTTGGCCGCGGCGGCCGCCGCCGCGCCGCCGTCCCCGCGCGGTGCCGTGACCAGGAGCCTGCGGCGCTGGGCGAACGAGGGGTCGTAGGCGAGCCGGAAGGCGACCGCCCGGTACTCCTCGGCGAGCCGGCTCCCGCCGCTGCCGATGGCGAGCGGGGTGCCGGACGAGGTCCGTTCCCTGGGCAGGGTGCCGAGCAGGGGGGCGCCGAGGGAGCGGACGAGTTCCCGGGTGGAGCGCACGGCCGGGTCGAAGACCAGGCGCACCCAGGACAGCAGCAGTCCGAGGGCGAGCCCGACGACGCCGCCGAGTCCGAGCAGCAGGGGCAGCCCGGCACCGCTGGGCCCGGTGGGCTCGGCGGGCTTCTTCGTCAGATAGCCGGGGGTGGTGTCCAGGGCGCGCAACTCGGAGATCTTCCGGTTGAGTTCGGAGATCGTCACCAGGAGGCCGGCCCGGGCGTTGGCCGCCTCGCCGCTGCCGCCGGCCTGCCCGGCGAGCTGGTCGCGCTGTTCGGTGAGCGGTTCGAGCTGGGCGCGGTAGCCGTCGACCATGTTGGCGATGCTGTTCTCGGTGCGCTGCCGGCGGATCTCCAGATAGGCGTCGGCGAGCGCCTGGGCCCGTCCCCGGGCCAGGGCGGGGGTGCGGCCGGTGTAGGCGAAGCGGAGCACGAGGGTGTTCGGCGGGTTGGTGACCTGGAGGCCCTTCAGCAGCGGCCCGACCTCGACCGGGTCGCCGCTCCGGGCGAGGGTCTTGGCGGCCAGGGTGCCCACGGTGTCGCTGACCGCGGTCTGCCGTTCGGAGCCGATGTTGATCCCCTTGTCGGCGGAGGCGCCCGCCGCGAAGGGGTCCGAGGTGGCGGAGCGCACGACCACCTCGCCGGTCGAGGTGTAGCTCTTCTCGCCGCTCAGGGCGAGCCATCCGCCGCCGAGCAGTCCGGTGGCCACCCCGGTGGCCAGCAGTGCCCGGTAGCGCAGGAGCTGCCGGAACTGGTCCCTCAGCAGCGCGGGTTCGTCCTGGTCCTCCAGGGCGCGGATCGGATGGGTCATCGGTGCTCTCTCCCTTGTGCGTCCGCGAGGGCCTCGGCGAGCAGGGCGTCGAAGCGGGCCAGGGCGGCCTCCCGGCCCAGGTGCCGGGCGACGTACCGCGGCCCGTTCGCGCCGAGGGCGGCGGCCTCGGCGGGCGCCTCGACGAGTTTGCGTACGGCCGAGAGCAGCGCGCCGGGGTCCTCGGGGGCGACGAGGACGCCCGCGCCCGACCGCTGGATCTCCTGCGCGGTGCCTCCCCCGTCGGCCACCGAGGCGACGACCGGGCGGCCGGAGACGAAGTAGGAGGTGAGCTTGGACGGGACGCTCATGTCGAGCACGGACGCCCGCTGGGTCACGGCGAGGACGTCGGCGGCGGCGAGGACGTCGGTGAACTCGCGGGCGTCGGCGGGCGGCAGGAAGTCGATGTTGCGCAGGCCCGCCGCGCGCCGTCGCAGCGCCTCGCGCCTGCTCCCGTCGCCCATGAGGACGACGCGGACGTCCGGGGCGACGCGCGCCGCGTCGACGAGGACCTCCAGGCCCTGTTTGAGCCCCATGTTGCCGGAGTGCAGGACGACGGGGGTGCCCTCGTCCCAGCCGAGCCGCGCCCGGGTGGCCCGGCGCTCGGCCGTGGGCGCCGGTACGTGCGACCAGTTGGGGACGACGCGGATGCGTCCGGTGTCGACGCCGTACCCGGCGACGCGCGGGACGAAGCTCTCGTGGATGACCCCGACGAGGGCGGCGTGGCGCAGCGCGTGGCGTTCGGCCGCCGAGGCGACGGCCGCAGCCCGGCCCCCGCCCCTGATCCCGCTCTGTTCGGCCGCGGCCCCCATCAGGTCCTGCACGACCGGCAGGTACGGGACGCGGTGGCGGCGGGCCAGCCGGGCCCCGAGGACGCCGCCCGCGAGGCTGGGCATCTGGGAGACCACCGCGTCCGGCGGGCGCGGGACGGACGGCGGCAGCAGGCCGTGGGCCAGCACCGACGCCTCGAAAGCGCCTCTGCGCAGGGCGGTCTGGCGGGGCGGCACATAGTGTCTGCGCCGATGGACGACGACCCCGGCCCGCCGCTCGGTGACCCGCCACACGCCGCGGTAGTCCTCCTCGGTCCGCCACGACGGGTAGTGCGGCATCCCGGTCAGCACATGGGTCTCGGCGCCGGACGCGGCCCAGTGCTCGGCGAGCTGCGCGGCGTAGGGGCCGATGCCCGTCACCTCCGGCGCGTAGTTCGTCGAGACGACCAACAGGGTGCGGCCCTCGAGCGGATGGTGACGGCCGGCTTCGGACATGGTTGTTCGCCTCCCCCTGGAGAACGGTCCCCTGCGGAACGGCCCCAAAAGCGAGCTTATCCGTTCACGAGATGAGCAACTTGTCCCCGCAGTAAGGTCGTTGCACCATCAGCACCGACCGCCGGAGTCCCGCGGCACCGGACGTCTCGTCCGGACGGCCGCCGCGGGAACGGGGGATCACGTCCACCGTGGGGGGAGAGAACGGATGGTGTACAGGGTCGGCTACGCGCCGGGGGTCTACGACCTCTTCCACATAGGGCACCTCAACATCCTGCGGCACGCCCGCGACCGCTGCGACTACCTCGTCGCGGGCGTCGTATCGGACGAGATGGCCGCGCTGGCCAAGGGCCACGCGCCGGTGATCCCGCTGCCGGAGCGGCTGGAGATCGTGCGCAGTGTCCGCTACGTGGACGCCGCGTTCGTCGAGACCGTGCCCGACAAGGTCGAGACCTGGCAGCAGGTCAGGTTCGACGTCATCTTCAAGGGGGACGACTGGCGGGACACGGAGCGGGGCAGACGGCTGGAGCGGGAATTCGCCGAGGTCGGCGTCGACGTCGTCTACTTCCCGTACACCGTGCACACGTCCAGCACCCAGCTGCGCCGGGTGCTGGACACGCTGGTCAGTCCGGAGTCCGGAACGCTCTCAGCTCCCTGAACCACTTGACGAGGAACAGCACCAGGAACAGCGCGTGCACGGCGGCCAGCGCCGCGTAGCCGAGACGGAACGCGGTCGGCTCGCCCAGCAGCAGGAACACCAGGCAGAACACTCCGTAGTCGGCGGGCAGGAGCGCGACGGCCCGTGCCCGGGAGGCCCGGGCCGGGGCGCCCCCGCCCGCCGCGGTCCGGCCGAACGCCGCAGCCCTGCCCAGTTGTTCGCGCAGCAGCCCGGCGCAGAAGGTCAGCACGGCCGCGAACAGGAAGCCCAGCGGCAGAAGCAGCCATCCCTCGGACGGCAGCTCGAAGAACCGCCGGAAGGAGATCAGCACCGCGGTGTGCGCCAGGATCATCTTGGCGCAGTCCACGACATGGTCCAGCCACTCGCCGTCCGGGCCGCCCCGTCCGGTCAGTCTGGCCAGCTGGCCGTCGGCCGAGTCGAGTGCGAAGCCGGTCACGAGACCCGCGTACACCGCCACCGCAAGCCCCCACGAGGGCCGTACGAGCGCCACCGACGCGAGCGAACCGAAGGTGAACAGAGCACTGAGCAAGGTGACTTGATTGGGTGTCAGTCCGATGTGGTACGCGCCTGCCGCGAACAGCCGACCCAGCGGCCGGTTCACGTGACGCGAGTACAGCGACACCCCCTTGGCCGTCTTCTGCGCGCCTCGCAGCTCGCGAAGGACCGTACCCGTGCCTCCCATACGCCCCCCAGCGTGTCCGTGCCGGCACCGGCGGGGCACCGCCGCCCCGCCGCATCATGGCACGCCGGGCGCCGCTCGCGCGGGGTACTCGACGAGGCCGCCCGACGGGACCGTCCGGCGTCCGGGGGCAAGGGCCGGCAAACGCGGCCCGCGTGCGGCGCCCGGTGGTGGCCGGCCGACACCCCTGCCCACCGGGTCCGTCCGGCGCCGCCCGCGCCGGGCCCGGGCGCCGGACGGACCCCGCGCCCCGGTGCCCGGCCGGGAGCGCCCGGTCCGTCGTGAGCGGCGCTTACGACCTGGGGAGCGATGGGGAGTGGATCAGGGAGCGTCGTCATGCGGCTTCGATTGCAAGGCGGAGGAGGGAGTCGATGCGGCGCATCGACAACCGACGACAACACCGCAAGCGGAGTCGCATGACGGCGCGAGCCCACTCCCTATCGGTCCCCAGGTCGTCAGGAGGACACGGTGCGGCACTCCGGGTGGCCCCAGCCGCTCGGGGACTTCGCGATCATCTCCTGTGCGGCGTACGGCTTTCCGCAGTGGCACCGGCCGGCATATCTGGCCCGGATGGTGCCGCCGGAACGCCCGGAGCGGGACGGGCCGGACGTCTTCCTCGCCGGGGCGCTTCCGCTCCGCCCCTCGGTCGCGCGCGAGGCGGCGGGAGTCGGGAACCCCGTGGCGCCGTGCGCCGTGCCGTCCGGCCGCTGGGTCGCCGCGGCCTCGCTCGCCGCCTGGTCGGCGAGGGCGTTCAGCGGGTCGCCGCCCACCCGGTGCGCGGCGACGTGGACGAACCTCACGGACCGGTCCTGGAGCAGGGAGTCGATGCGGACCACCAGCTCACGGTTGGCCACCGGCTTGCCGGCCGACGTCTTCCAGCCGTTGCGCTTCCATCCGGGAAGCCATGTGGTCACCGCGTTCATCGCGTACTGCGAATCCATCCGCACCTCGATCGCCGCGGACGGGTCCGTGGACTCCAACAGCTCCCGCAGCGCGGTGAGTTCGGCGACGTTGTTGGTGGCGGTCCCCAGCGGGCCCGCCTCCCAGCGCTGCGGCCGCCCCTGCGCATCGGCCACGACCCAGGCCCAGGCCGCGGGTCCGGGATTGCCCTTCGATGCGCCGTCACACGCGGCGATGATGCTCTCGTTCATCCCTCGATCATGCCAGCGCCCCACCGCCCCTCCCGCACACACCCCGGCGCCACCTCCCCGCTATGCCATCACGCTGAGTGACCCTTCGAGGTGCGGTGGCCCGGCCGCACTGGTTCTCTGATGGAGCCCGCTCTTCCCCGACCGCACAAGGAGCGATGATGAGCGCTGCACGTGAATCCGGTGACCGTGCGCAGCAGCTGCGCGAGAAGGCCCGGCACATGACCGAGGCCGCCGAGCGCACCACCGACCCTGAGCAGCGTCAGCGGCTCCAGGAGAAGGCCCGGAAGCTTCAGGAACAGAGCGAACAGCAGAGCGGCATGGGCGGTGGCAACCGCCCGCCCCAGCGGTAGTACCACGCGAACGGCCGGCGCACGCCACTCCTCTCCGAGCGAGCGGCGGCGTCGGCCGCTCTCCCGCGTCCGCCCCCGCCCGCACACTCCTCCCGCGCCTCTCACCCGCGTCTCCCTCGCGTCGCACACCCTCCCCGTGTTGACGTCCCCCGCTTCAGGACCTAGTTTGCGGTAAGCGCTTTCCAGCCGAGCCGGGGAGACTTCGGACATGAGCAGCCCTGCACTGCGCGTCACACACGCCCTCGGAGACCGGATCACGGTCACCGAGGAGCACTGCGGCGTCGACCTGATCAGCTACGTCTACCGCCCGGAAGCGGCCTGGGAGGCCCCCAAGCCTTACGCCCATCCCCTGCGCACGCTGGCTGACAACGTTGTCACCGACTATCGGCCCAACGATCACCGCTGGCACAAGGGCCTCCAGATGACGGCCTCCCATCTGTCCGGACAGAACCTCTGGGGCGGCCACACCTATGTGCACGGCCAGGACTACCAGCCCCTGCCCGAACGCGTCGGGTCGATGGCGCACCTCGGCTTCGACGAGGTGGCGGCGGACGCCGGACACGCGGTCATCGCCGAGCGGCTGAGCTGGCACCACCACGACGGCACGCACTGGGCCGACGAACTGCGTCGCATCGAGCTGCACGACGTCGAGCACGCGGCTCCGGGCACCGACCGGGCGGACGGGGACGGGGCCGGTGCGGCGGACACCGGCGGCAGCTGGACACTGACCTGGTCGAGTGCGATCACCAACCGCCGCGCCGAGCCGTTGCGCTTCGGCAGCCCCACGACGCACGGCCGCGAGGCGGCGGGCTACACCGGCCTCTTCTGGCGCGGGCCGCGGGCCTTCCGCGGCGGCCGGATCCTCGGCCCGGACGGCGAGGGCCCCGGCCTGATGGGGACGCAGGCCCCCTGGCTGGCCTACAGCGGCGAACTGGACGGCGTCGACGGCCACGCCACCCTGATCTTCCGGCACGCACCGGAGAACGACCACACGGGGGCGCGCGGCACGCACCCCGCCCACTGGTTCGTCCGCAACGAGCCGTTCGCGGCCGTCGCCCCCTCCTACGCGTTCCACGAGGAACTCGTGCTGGCCCCCGGCGACACCCTGTCCCGCCGCTACCGGGTCACCGTCGCGGACGGGGAGTGGGACCGGGAGCGGATCGCCGCGTACCTCGCGGAGCACCCGTGGTGAACGCGAGCAGCCACCGCCCCGCCCTGTACGTGGAGCTGCCGCTCGACGAGTCCGGCCGCGCCCGCCTGCGCGAACTCGGTTCCGGGCCCGTGTGGTTCGCCGAGCCGGGGACGGTCTCCGCGGCCGACGCTCCGTGCCCTCGCCGATGCCGACATCGCGCTCGGCAACCCCGGGGCGGTCCGAGCTGCTGGTCGAGCCGTTCCGCGTCGAGTCGGGCCGTCTGCTCGCTCCGCGTGCGCCGGGACTCGGTGTCCGGCTCGCTCCGGAGACCGAACGGCGGTTCGCCTTCCGCGGTGATGCCGTCTACCGCTGCCTGGCCATGATGCCGCCGGCCGAGCCGGGCCGGTGGGGGACGGACTGAGCGAGGGACAGGAGGAGAGTACCGCCGAGCGCCGGATCCGCTTGCGTGCGCAATGGGAAAACGCTTTCAGTGCGGCTATCGTAGCCCTATGCAGAGCCAGGTCAATCGACGTTCCGCCCGCCCCCGCCCGTCGTCCGCCGTGACGCTCCAGCAGGTCGCGCAGGACGCCGGGGTCTCTCTCGCCACGGCTTCGCGCGTGCTCAGCGACAGCGACCGCAACGTCACCCGGGAGCTCCAGGAGCGCGTCCTGGAGGCCGCCGCCCGGCTTCGCTACGTGTCCAACGCGCCGGCCCGCGCTCTCGTGCAGTCCACGACCTCCATCGTCGGCCTGGTCGTGCACGACGTGAACGACGCCCACTACTCCGCGATCGCCTCCGGCGTCATGGAGGTCGCCCGCGACCACAAGCTTCTCGTGATGCTCGCGGGCACCTTCCACGAGCCCGGGCTCCAGGCGGAGTACGTGGCACGGCTGCGGGCGCAGCGGGCCCGTGCCGTCGTCCTCGCGGGATCGGGTTTCACCGGTCCGGATCCGGCGCTCGTCCAGGAGGTGGAGGCGTTCGCGGCACAGGGCGGCCGGGTGACGGCGGTCGCGCACCAGGACCTGCCGGTGGACACGATCGCGCCCGGGAACCGCGAGGGCGGGCGGGCCGTCGCCGAGCACCTCGCCCGGCTGGGGCACACGGAGATCGGTGTCATCTGCGGACCTCTCACGCTGGTCTCGGTGCAGGAGCGGCTGCACGGCTTCCTGGAGCGCGCGGCCGAACTGGGGGTGGTGGTGGATGAACGCCACCGTGTCGAGGCCGACTTCACCCGGGACGGCGGACGGGCCGCCGCGGTCCGGCTGTTCCGCGCGGCCCCGGGGGTCACCGCACTGTTCGCGCTCAACGACGCGATGGCCCTCGGCGCGCTCGCGGCACTCCGCGACGATCTGGGCCGGATCGTGCCCACCGATGTCTCGGTGGTCGGCTTCGACGACCTTCCGGTGGCCGGTGACGTCACGCCCGCGCTGACCACCGTGCGGCTGCCGCTGGAGGAGATCGGCCGCCGGGCACTGCTGCTGGCCCTCGGCGACGCGACGCCCTCGCCGCGCACGCTCGCCGTGCCCTCGCGCCTGGTGGTACGGGCCAGCACGGCGCCCCCGCCCGCCTGACCAGCGGCGCGCCACCACCGCCCGAACGGACCGCCACCGCCCGGACCGCCCCACGCCGTCGGGGCCCTTCCGGCTGCCCCGGCCCGCCTCCTGCCCGCTTGATGCGTCGAACCGTCAACCGCCAGGTTTGACGCATCAAGCTTCCCACCCTTTCCCCGCAACCCCCTTGAAATGACGCGTCAATCACCGCCACACTGCATTCAACGCAGGTTTGACGCGTCAAAGCCGAGAGGGTGGTGGCTGGATGGGCACGTCCGGACCCAAGTACCAGCGCATCAAGGACGAGTTGCGGGCGGAGGTGGCCCGGGACGAGTACGAGGCCGGCGCCCCGTTCATCACGCAGAACCAACTGCGCGAGCGCTTCGGGGTCAGTTCCACCACCGCCGTCCGCGCGCTCAACGACCTCGTCGCGGAAGGACTGCTGGTACGCCGCCGGGGCCGGGGGACGTTCGTCGCCGGTCCGGAGGAACGGGCCGCCGCCGGGGCCTCCTCCGCCCCCAGGTCCGGGGTGGTCGCCTGCGTCATCAGCGGTCAGGGCCCCTACCAGTCCGAGGTGCTGCGCGGGATCGAGTCCGGCTGCTCGGAGCGCGGTCTGCGGCTGTTCTTCTCGGACTCCGCCGTCCACGTGACGGACACGGGCCACGCCGATCACGCCGGGTCCCTGGCCCGCCAGGACCAGGCGCTGCGGCAGGCCGTCGAGGACCGCGTGGACGGAATCATCCTGTATCCCGTCCAGGGGGTTCCCGACCTCGACGTACTGGAGGAGATCCGACGGCTGCGCATCCCCATGGTCCTGGTCGACCGGTATTTCCCCGGCCATGCCATCGACGCGGTCACCGCCGACAACTACGACGTCGGCCACCGGCTCACCGAGCACCTCCTGGCCGACGGTCACGAGCGCATCGCCACACTCTGGGGCGAGACGCAGTGCACCAGCGTCCACGACCGGATGACCGGGCACAAACAGGCGCTGCGCGCCCACGGCCGGCCCCTGCTCCCGCAGTTGACCGCCCTGCGCTCGTACACGGCGCTGCCCGAGAGCGACCGCCGACGGCTGCTGAGCGACCTGCTCGCCGCGCCCGAGCCGCCGACCGCGCTGCTGTGCGCGCACGGTTTCGCGGTCGCCACCGCCGCCTCCGACCTGGCCGCGCTGGGCATCGCGGTGCCCGACGAGATCGTGCTGGCCGGCATGGACGACGCGGGCCCCTACGACCTGCTGCCGCTCACCAGTTTCGCCGCCCGGCTGCCCGCCAGGGAGATCGGCGGCCGCGCGGTCGAGCAGCTGGTCACCCGGATCGCGGAGCGCGCGGCGGGCGAGGACCCGTACCGCAGCGCCGAGCAGATCGTGCTCCCCGTCCGGATCAGGACACGCCATTCCGTGCCGGTCCGGCTCCGTACCGTCGCCGCCCGCCGGCCCTGAGGGAGGAGACTCCAGTGTCCGTCGCCCCCGCTCCCCGTACCCGCGAACTCGGGACCGACGTCCTGGTGGTCGGCGCAGGTCTCGGCGGCCTCGCCGCCGCGCTGACCAGCGCCCGGTTCGGACACCGTGTCGTACTCACCGAGGCGACCGACTGGCCCGGTGGTCTGCTCACCGCGCAGGCGGTGCCGCTCGCCGACGGCCACCGCATCGAACTGGACCCGGTCTCCCCCGGCTACCGCGATCTGCGGGAACGCATACGCGACTTCTACCGGCGCAACTACCCGCTGCGCCCCGAGCCGTTCGCCGACCCGCTGCTCGATCCCGGCCTGAGCACCACCGGCCACCTCAGCCACGAACCGCGCGCCGCGCTCGCCGTCGTCCACGAACTCCTCGCCCCGCACCTCGCCGCGGGCCGGCTCACGCTGCTGCCCGGCCACCGGCCGGTCGCGGCCCGCACGGACGGCGACCGGGTGACCGCGGTGACGCTGGAGGCGCCGGACGGCGAGCCGGTGACGGTCGTGGCACCGTATGTCGTCGACGCGACGGACCTGGGCGATCTGCTCGACCTGGCGGGCGTGGAGCACGTCATCGGCGCCGAGTCCCGCGAGGAGACCGGCGAGCCGCACGCCGCCGCCGTCGCCGATCCACTGGACCAGCAGGCCTTCTCCTGGGTCTTCGCCCTCGACCACCGTCCCGGCGAGGACCACACCATCGACCGGCCGGCGGGTTACGCCCGGTGGGCCGACGCGTTCTCGTGGGAGACCGCGGAGCCCGGGGGCGGACCGGTCCGTCCGGTGCCGCTCTTCCTGCACGCGCCGGACGAGCTGCCGCCCTGGGCCGCACCGCCCAACGACCGCTGGCACCGGCGAAGGGCCCTGGCCCGCAGCCGCTACCTGCCCGGCACCTTCGACAGCGACATCACCCTGGTCGACTGGGAACAGACGGCCTACACCCGTCTGCCGCTCGTCGGCGCCGGGGACGAGGCCCGGGCGCTGGCCGAGCGGGAGGCCCGGGAACAGGCACGGTCCTTCCTGTACTGGATGCAGACGCGGGCGCCCCGTCACGACGGCGGCCACGGATACCCCGAGCTGCGCCCGCGCCCCGACGCGACGGGCACGCCCGACGGGTTCGCGAAGAGTCCGCACGTCCGCGAATCCAGGCGCATCCGGGCCGAGTTCACCCTGCTGGAACACCATCTGACGGTGTCCGCGCGGGCCGGGACGGCGGGCGCCGAGACCTTCACGGACAGCGTGGGCACCCTGCGGTCCCGGATCACCCTGGGCCCCGGGACCGGGGGCGGCGCGGGGCTCGATCTGGAGTGCCTGCCCTTCCAGCTGCCGCTCGGCGCGCTGCTGCCCGTACGGGTGGAGAATCTGCTCCCGGCCGGGCGGAACATCGGCGCCACGCACGTCAGCGCGTCCGCCGTCGGCGGGCACGCCGGGCAGTGGAGCATCGGGGAGGCCGTCGGCGCGCTCGTCTCGTACTGCCTGGAACACCGGCTGCCGCCGCGCGCGGTCCGCGCGGAGGAGCACCGGCTGGCCTCCTTCCAGGGCAGGCTCGGCGACACGCTCGGGCTGGCCCTCGACTGGCCCGACCGGCTCCGCACCGGCCCCGTGACCAGTGCCGGGCCGCTCTACGCCACGCTCTGACTCCTCACCCCTTCCGAGGAGGGCTCCGCCCCGCCCCTCCTTCGGGAAGGGCACCTCCCCGATGACATGGAAAGCGTTTTCCGCCCTCTTCCCGACATGCGCTCCCTTCCGAAACACGCACTCAGCCTGGACGGCCCCCGTGACTGTGACCCCCTACCGTGTCCTGCTCGTCGGCGCGGGCAACATCGCCCGCGCCGTCCACCTGCCGGCGTTCCTCGAACTGCCCGCGGACTTCCGTGTGGCCGGTGTCGTCGACACCGATCCGGCCGCGGCCCGCTCCCTCGCCGCCGACTTCTCGATCCCGCACCACTCCGCCGACCTCCCCGCCTCGCTGGGCGAGGTCCGGCCCGATCTCGTCGTCGTCGCCTCACCACCCGTCGCCCACCGGGAACAGGTCGTCGCCGCGCTGCGGGCCGGGGCGTGGGTCTGGTGCGAGAAACCGCCCGCGCTCAGTCTCGCCGAGTACGACGCCATGACCGCGGCGGAGGGCGAACAGGGCCCGTACGCGCCGATCGTCTTCCAGCACCGGTTCGGATCGGGTGCCGAACACGCCAGGGCCCTCATCGCCTCCGGAGAACTCGGGCCGCCGCTGGTCGCCCACTGCCAGACGACCTGGTACCGCGACGACGCGTACTACGCGGTGCCCTGGCGCGGGACGTGGGCGACGGAGGGCGCGGGCCCCGCCCTGGGGCTCGGCATCCACCAGATCGACCTGCTGCTCGACCTGCTCGGGGAATGGGCGGAGATCCGGGCCATGGCGGGCCGGCTGGCCCGCGACGTGGAGACCGACGACGTCACCACCGCCACCGTCCGGTTCGCCTCGGGCGCGCTGGCCACCGTCGTCAACAGCGCCCTTTCACCGCGCCAGTCCAGCCATCTGCGGATCGACCTGCGGGATGCGACGATCGAGCTGAACCACCTGTACGGCCACGGCAACGACGACTGGACCTACACCCCGGCGCCGGGGATCGAAGCCGCACGGGCCGCGGCCTGGGCCCGCCCGGCCGAGAACGTCCCCAGCTCGCACGCCGCACAGCTCCGTTCGCTGCTGGCCGACATGCGGGCGGGCCGACGGCCCCGGGCGAGCGCCGGGGACGGCCGCCGCGCCCTGGAGCTGATCAGCGCGATGTACAAGTCCGCGCTCACCGGACGTCCCGTCCTGGCCGGTGAGATCGCCCCGGGCGATCCGTTCTACACGGCGCTGCACGGCTCCGTGCCCGGCTGGGCGCCCGAGGGGTCCCGGCGGTGACCGGCAGGGCGGACCGGCGGACCGACCGCGCTCTCCTGCTCACCTTCGACGACCGGCACGTGCGCGAATGGGCCGCCACCGCACCGCTGTTCGCGCGGTACGACGCCCGTGTCACGTTCTTCGTCTGCGAACCCGACCGGCTCGACCGGGACGAGACGCGGCTGCTGCGCCGCCTCGCGGACGACGGCCACACCGTCGGATGCCACGGTCTGCGGCACGAGCGGGCGCCGGACTTCGTCGCCGCGCACGGCGCGGGCGCCTACCTGGAACGGGAGGTGGTGCCCGCCCTGGAGTCGCTGCGCCGCCTCGGATTCCCGGCCCGGAGCTTCGCCTATCCGTGCAGTGCCCGCGACGAGACCACCGACTGGCTGCTGCTCGCGCTGTTCGAGCGGCTGCGCGGCGGTGTTCCGGTGGACCGCCGCGCCGATCCGACCCTCGCCGACGAACTGCGCGTCCCCGCCGCCGAACTGTCCGCCCGGCGGGTGCTGCCGGGCTGCTCGGTGGACTCCGGACGCGGAGCCGTGGCGTACGAGGACGATCTGACCGGCGTGGTCGCGGCGCTGCGCCGGACCGCCGACGTCGGCGGCGTCACCACGCTCTACGCCCACTGCGTCGCCGAGGCCCACGAGGCCAACCATGTGACCCCGGCCCGGCTGGAGCGACTTCTGGCCCTGGCCGGGGAGCTGTCGCTGCCCTGCGTGGGCTTCGACGAACTGCCGTGAACCGCCTCCCCGCCGCACCCACCCATCAGAGAGACCCTGCCTTCATGCATGACGACCGCACACTGACCGAGGAACGCCTCGACCGCGTCCTGCGCGAGCGCGTCCGCCCCGCCGTCCACCCCCGCTCCGTCCCCCTGCGCTTCGAGGTCTGGCACGCGCCCGGCGAGCCCGTGCCCTTCGACGAGGCCGTGGGCGCCGTCTACGGGCCGGGCGCGGTCGGCGACGCCTGGGGGCCCGCCTGGGGCACCAGCTGGTTCCGGGTGACCGGCCGCGTCCCGAAGGACTGGGCGGGCGAGACCGTCGAGGCCGTGATCGACCTCGGCTTCGCCCGGGACCGGCCGGGATTCTCCGCCGAGGCACTGGCCCACCGGCCGGACGGCAGTGTCGTCAAGGCGCTCAACCCGCGCAACACCTGGCTGCGGATCGGCGAACGGGTCACGGGCGGCGAGGAGTTCACGTACTACCTGGAGGCGGCCGCCAATCCGGAGATCCTGGACGGCGTCAGCGCGCTCGGCGACCGGGAGACCGCGGGCGACGAGCCGCTGTACCGCGTCGAGCGGATGGACCTCGCCGTGTTCGACCGGCAGGTCTGGGAACTCGTCCAGGACCTGGAGGTGCTGGACCAGTTGATGCGACAGCTGCCGGTCGGTTCGGCGCGCCGCTGGGAGATCCTGCGCGCGGTGGAAGGCGCGCTGGACGCGTTGGACCTGGACGCCGTCGGCGCGAGCGCCCCGGCCGCCCGGGAGGTCCTGCGGCCGGTGCTCTCCTCCCCCGCGCACGCCTCCGCACACCGGATCTCGGCGGTGGGCCACGCGCACATCGACTCGGCATGGCTGTGGCCGCTGCGCGAGACGGTCCGCAAGGTCGCCCGCACCACCTCCAACGTGCTGGCGCTGATGGACGACCATCCGGAGTTCGTCTTCGCGATGTCGCAGGCGCAGCAGCTGGACTGGCTGCGGGAACACCACCCGGAGCTGTACGCGCGGGTGAAGGAGAAGGTCGCGTCCGGGCAGTTCGTCCCGGTGGGCGGGATGTGGGTGGAGTCGGACACCAACATGCCGGGGTCGGAGGCGCTGGCCCGGCAGTTCGTGCACGGCAAGCGGTTCTTCCTGGAGGAGTTCGGGATCGAGACCGAGGAGGTGTGGCTGCCCGACTCGTTCGGTTACTCGGCGGCGCTGCCGCAGCTGGTCGCGCTCTCCGGTTCACGCTGGTTCCTCACCCAGAAGATCTCGTGGAACACTACGAACCGGTTTCCCCACCACTCGTTCCTCTGGGAGGGGCTGGACGGCACGCGGGTGTTCACGCACTTCCCGCCGGTGGACACCTATGTGGCCGAGCTGTCCGGCGAGGAACTCGCGCACGCCGAGCGGAACTTCCGGGACAAGGGGCACGCCACCCGCTCGTTGGTGCCGTTCGGCTGGGGCGACGGGGGCGGCGGCCCCACCCGCGAGATGCTGGCGCGGGCGGACCGGCTGGCGGACCTGGAGGGTTCGCCCCGGGTGGCGGTCGAGAAGCCGGCGGACTTCTTCACCGCGGCCGAGGCCGAGTACGGGCGTGTGCCGGTGTGGCTGGGCGAGCTGTACCTGGAGCTGCACCGGGGCACCTACACCTCGCAAGCGCGGACCAAGCAGGGCAACCGGCGCAGTGAGCACCTGCTGCGGGAGGCGGAGCTGTGGGCGGCGACCGCCGCGGTCAGGACCGCCTTCCGCTACCCGCACGAGGAGCTGGACCGGATCTGGAGGACGGTGCTGCTGCACCAGTTCCACGACATCCTGCCGGGTTCGTCCATCGCCTGGGTGCACCGCGAGGCGGAGGCCGTGTACGCCCGGATCGCCGAGGAGCTCGAAACCGTGATCGGGGCGGCGCAGCGGGGGCTCTCCGGTTCGCCGGACGGGGGTGGCACGGTCGTCTTCAACGCGGCTCCGCACGAGCGGTCCGGGATCGCGGCGGGCGGCGCGGCGCTCGCCGCGGATCGGTCCGAGGGGCCGCAGGCGCCGGTCGTGGTCGAGGCGGTCGACGGGGGCTTTCTGCTGGACAACGGGCTGTTGCGGGTGACGGTGGACGCCCGGGGGCTGGTGGTCTCGGTGGTCGACCTGGTGGCCGGCCGCGAGACGGTCGCACCGGGCCGTGCGGCGAATCTGCTCCAGGTCCATCCGGACCTGCCCAACCACTGGGACGCCTGGGACGTCGACGCGTTCTACCGGAACACGGTGACCGATCTGACCGGGGCGGAGGCGGTGCGGCGTGTCGGTGACGGGGTCGAGGTGGTGCGCGCCTTCGGGGCGTCCCGCGTCACGCAGGTGCTGTCGCTGCGTCCGGGCGCCCGGCGGCTGGACATCGACACCGAGGTCGACTGGCACGAGCGGGAGAAGTTCCTGAAGGCGGCGTTCCCGATCGACGTGCGGGCCGAACACTCCACGGCGGAGACCCAGTTCGGGCACGTGCGGCGGCCGACGCACACCAACACCAGTTGGGAGGCGGCGAAGTTCGAGATCTGTGCCCATCGGTTCTTGCACGTCGGTGAGCCGGGCTGGGGCGCGGCGCTGGTCAACGACTCGACGTACGGACACGATGTGACGCGCACGGTCCGGGAGGACGGCGGCACCACGACGACGGTGCGGCTGTCGCTGCTGCGGGCGCCCCGCTATCCCGACCCGGAGACCGACCAGGGGGTGCACCGCCTGCGGTACGCGTTGCTGCCGGGTGCGACGGTCGGCGACGCGGTGCGCGAGGGCTGGTGGTTCGGCCTGCCCGAACGCCGGGTGCCGGGGAGCGCCGCGGTGGTGCCGCTGGTCTCCGTCGACGACGACGCGGTGGTCGTGACGGCGGTGAAGCTCGCGGACGACGGGAGCGGGGACGTGGTGGTCCGGTTGCACGAGGCCCACGGCGGGCGTGCCTCGGCGCTTCTGACGACCGGCTTCGCCCTGGCCGGCGCGGCCGTCACGGACCTGCTGGAGCGTCCGCTCGCCGACACGTCCGACGGGTCCGGGGCGGCCGCGGCGGAGGGCGGCGGGGTGCGGCTGCGCCTGCGGCCGTTCCAGATCCTGACGCTGCGGCTGACGCCGAACGGCGACGCGTGAGGGCGCGGGGCGGGTGCGGGGCGCCGCGCACCCGCCCCGTAGGCTCTGCTCCATGAACGCTGGGGGGCCTGTGCGCCGCGTGATCGACGACCGCTTCGAACTGGTGAACAGGCTGGGCAGCGGCGGCATGGGCATGGTGTGGCGCGCGCGTGACCTCGCGCTCCACCGCGATGTGGCGCTCAAGGAGGTACGGCCCCCGGACCCCGCGCTCGCGGAGAACGACCCGGAGTCGGCCCGGATGCTGCGCGAGCGGGTGCTGCGCGAGGCCCGGGCGCTGGCCCGCCTCGACCACCCGGGCGTGGTCACGGTCCATCACATCGTCGACGGCGGCGACCACGTCTACCCGTGGATCGTGATGGAACTGGTGCCGGGCATGTCGCTGGCCGAGCGTCTCACCGAGGGCACGCTCACCCCCGTCGAGGCCGCCCGGCTGGGCCGCGGGGTGCTGTCCGCGCTGCGCGCCGCCCATGCCGCGGGCATCCACCACCGCGACGTCAAGCCCGCCAACGTCCTGCTGCGGCCGGACGGCAGCCCGGTGCTCACGGACTTCGGTATCGCGGCGATCCGTGAGTCCACGAGTCTGACGGCCACCGGCTCCATCATCGGCTCGCCCGACTACATGGCGCCCGAGCGGATCCGGGGCGAGGAGGGCGATCCCTCGTCGGACCTGTGGTCGCTCGGGATGATGCTGTACGTGGCCGTCGAGGGCCGGCATCCGCTGCGCAGGGCGACCACGCTGGCCACGCTGGCCGCCGTGCTCGACGAGAAGATCCCGCCGCCCCGTCGGGCCGGTGCGCTGGCCCCGGTGCTGACCGCGTTGCTGACCCGGGACACGGCCGCGCGGCCGGGCCCGGAGGAACTGGACCGGATGCTGGAGGCGGTCGCCTCCCCGGCGGACGCTCCGGTCGCCTCCCCGGCGGCCGGGCCGGTGGACGAGCCTCCGGCCCCGCCCCGCGCCTCCGTGCCGCCGCAGGACGCGGTGCCGCCCGGTCACCGGCCGAGCGGCCCGACGACCGTGCTGCCGACCACCGCGTTGCGTCCGTCCGCCGTTCCCGAGCCTCCGCGTCCCGCGCCGCTGGGCGAGCACGAGGTCCGCCGCCGGGTGCGTCGGAACCGGGCCGCCGCGCTCTCGACGGCTCTCGCGGGGACCGCCCTGACCGGTGCCCTGGTGTGGGCCCTGCTGCCCGCCCCGGACACGAAGGCCACCGGCGGCCCGGTGTCCGCCCGGCACCACCCCTCCGACGGCCCCGCGGCCCCAGCGCCGAAACAGACGCGACCGGAGACGAAGGACACGGCGGAGCCCGAAGAGGCGCGAAAGGGTGACCTGCTGACGCCGGACGGGGCCAGGTCCGTCATCGCCGCGCTCGAACGGGCCACGGGCGACAGCCGGATCACCTCCTTCACGCTGTACGCGGAGTTCGCGAGGATCGAGGCCCCGGTGAAGGCCGACAAGAACCTGTACGACGTCTACACGTACCGGGACGGCAAGGTGACCCGTGACCGGGCCGGCGGCACGCTCATGCCGAACGACAAGGTGGTGGATCTGCGGAAGTACGACTGGGACGTGCTCCCGGCGCTGATCCGCCGTGCGGACAAGGAGCTGGGGATCGCCGAGCCGACCAGCCACTACGTGGACATCGATCCGGCCTCACCGTTCGACGGCTACCAGCCGACAATGAGCGTCTACGTCTCCGACGAGTACGGCGGCGCGTATCTGCGGGCCGACGTGCGCGGCAAGGTGCTCAAGCAGTACCCGCGCGGCGGCTGACCCGCGCCGGGTCCGGCCCGCGCGGCGGGCGGGGTCAGCCCAGCACGCGGACCAGCCCCAGCAGCACGGCCGCGAACGCCGCGCTCGCCACGAAGGTCCACAATCCGGCCGGCGCCGCGCCGACGCCCTGCTTCACCTCGGCGGGCGGGGTGATGCCGTTCGCCCGGGCCAGCCATTCACGCGGCGGGTTGTCGGGGATGACGACCCGCCAGGGCTGCTCGGGGTCGTACTCGACGACCCCTCTGGACCGGTGCAGCAGTCCCTGCACGTCCAGCGGGTGCCGGACCTGGACCCGGTACGCGGGCAGCCCGTCGGGCACCACGGTCAGGTCGAAGGCGAACACGGACTCCAGCGACTGCCCGTCGCGCGCGAGCCGCCCGGTCCGTTTGTCGACCGCCCTCACCTCGTGGACCAGAGCGGGGGCGAAGGCGCGCGGGCCGCCGGGGCGCAGTCCGCGGACGAGCATGTCCGACTGCGACAACTCGCCCACCTTGCCGAACACCACCAGGGCCAGGGCCGTCGCGGGGAGGCCGACCAGCAGGAGCCAGCGGGGTCCGTCGAGGGCACCGTGCACGAGCGCGGCGAACGCGAGCCCCGCGGCGACCACGGACAGCACACTGAGCGCGTTGACGAACCGGCGGACGGAGGACAGCGGTCGGTTCATGCGGGGCTCGGCACCTTTCGGCGGGAGACGGCGACCCTGGTGCGGGCGGGGTCGTCGGGGCGGTCGACGTCGTACACGGCACGGACGTCGCGTTGCAGAGCGACGCGTTCCACGACCGCGGGGACCCGGTGGCGCACCCCGGCGGCGTCGTCGAACACGACCACGACCTCGCCGTACTTGCCGCCCGCCGACCGCCAGCCCTCCAGCACCGCGTCGGCCGTGGCGCAGCGGCGGGAGAGACGGCGCAGTCCCGCGGTGCGGCGCAGGCTCACGGCGGCACCCCACCAGGCGGCGAGGCAGCCCGCCCCGGCGATGGTCCACAGGAACGTGAGCCACGCGGAGACGGACAACTCCATGAACGGGAAGAAGATGTGGAAGGAGGTGGTGGAGTCGTGGTCGACGCGGCCCTCCGCCAGCGCGTCGTACCAGCCCGCGACGGCGGCGACCGCGCTGAGCGCGACCATCGCGCCGGGCGTGGCGCGGTGCAGGAACCGGGCGGAGATCAGGCCGAGGACGACGGCCGAACCCAGCCCGACGATCGGGGCCGCCGACGCGAACTGGTCGCTGGCGCAGCCGCCCGTCCCGTCGCAGGTCCATCGCACACCGGCCGCCTCGTTGCTGGCGATGTACCAGACCATCCAGACCTGCCACGCCATCAGCAGGCAGGCGGTGGCCCGCATCATCTGGCCGTAGGCCCTCTGCCGCACTGTCCGCCCCTGGTCGTCGCCGGTCACGGGGCCGCGACGGGCCCCGGTGGACCATACATGCGCCGTCCAGTACCTGTCCGTGATCCGCACCACCCCGACCGGACCGGAGGGGAGCGGCGAACTCCCTGGCGTGGCCCGTCGGGGTGGCGCGTCGGCGGGGTACGGAAGAAGTGTTCACGATCTGCACTGCCCCGACGGAACCCGGAGTTCCCGTGGCCTGAGTCACATCGAGCGGGGCGCCCCTTCGGCACGCATGTGACACAGGTCACCGGAACCGCGGCAACGGAAGTGGCAGAGCAGGGTGTGGAAACACTCATGAGGAATCGCCTCCGCCACGGGGACCGCGATGCCCTGGGAGAGCTGTACGACGAGCACGCCCAGGTGCTGTACCGCTATGCCCTGCGGGTGACGGGCGACTGGGCCGAGGCCGAGGACGTCGTCTCGGTGACCTTTCTGGAGGCGTGGCGCGGCCGGGAGGGACTGCGCCCCGACGGGGACAGCCTGAGACCGTGGCTGCTGGGCATCGCGACCAACGTCATGCGGCGCGACGCACGCGCGCGGCGGCGTCGTGACATCGCGCTCGCCCGGGTCCCGGAGCGCGGTTCGGTGCCGGACTTCGTGGACGATCTCGTCACGCACCTCGCGGACACCGAGCAGCTGCGTGCCGCGCACACCGCGCTGGCCCGGCTGCGCCCCCGTGACCGCGAGGTCTTCACTCTCGTCGTCTGGGCCGGGCTGGACTACGAATCGGCGGCCGAGGCGCTCGGTGTGCCGGTGGGCACCGTCCGGTCGCGGCTGTCCCGCGCCCGTGCCCGGCTGCGCGAGCTGACCGACGCCGAGGCCCGCACCGCCCGCGCGCGGACAGTGCGGGGCGTCGCCGGACGGCTCCGCGCGCGCAGGAGCGGTCCTCTCCCCTCCGTCACCGACCGGCCCTCCCCGGGCCGCCTTTGCGCGGCCCGCCCTCTGACCCAGGAGAAGCTCGGATGAACACCGCACCGTGGCGTCGTACCGGCCACCGGTCCGAGGAGATCGACCGCCCGGACCTCACCGGTCCGCTGCCCCCGCCCCCGGTCCCCGGCCTGTCCCCGGACCGGGAAGTGCTGCTGCGGGAGGCGCTGTTGCGCGAGGCCGCCCGGAACCGTGCGCCCGGTGGTGCCGGCGCCCGGGCCGCGCGCCCGCGCCGGCATCCGGTCAGGTTCGCGGTACCGGCGCTCGCCTGCGCCCTGGCGGCCGTCGGCGTGGTGGCGCTGGACCTTCCGGACCGCGGTGCCGCGCCGGTCGCCGAACGGCACGTCGCCGCGCCCGGGGCGGCCCGGCTCCTCGACCGGGTCGCCCTCGCCGCCGCCCGGACGCAGCGGCCCGCGCTCCGCGCCGATCAGTTCGTGTACGTCGAGAGCAGGGTCGCGTACGCCGCGCAGAGCGCCGGCGGCGGGCCGGTGACGATGCCTCCGGCGCACCGGCGGCAGGTGTGGTCGTCCGCCGACGGAGGCCGCGCCGGTCTGCTGCGCGAGGAGGGCGGGCCCGAGACCCGGCTCGGCGCCGACGCGCCGGTCCACGGCCTCGACCACCGGGGCGCGACGCCCGGACCCGGAGCCTCGCGCACGACGGGCCCGTCGGTCACCGAACCCACCCACCGGTTCGTCGCGTCGCTGCCCACGGACCCGGACGCGTTGCTGGAACTGATCCGGCACGAGACCCGGGGACAGGGCCGGGACCCGGACCAGCGGGCGTTCACCGCGATCGGCGAGCTGCTGGCCGAGACCTGGGCGCCGCCCGCGGTGGAGGCCGCGCTGTACCGGGCCGCCGCGCTGATCCCCGGTGTCACGGTGGTCCGGGCGGCGGCCGACGCGGCGGGGCGCGAGGGCGTCGCCGTCGCGCGCACGGCGTACGGGCAGCAGACGCAGTGGGTCTTCGACCGGACGACGTACGCGTTCCTCGGCGAGCGCACGGTGCTCGCGCGGGCCGGGGACGCGGGTCCCGCCGGGACCGTCGTCGGTGCCTCTGCGGTCCTGGTCAGGGCCGCCGTCGACCGCGCGGGCGAGCTCCCCGCGCCGGGGGCGGCGTAGGGCCCGGGGCGCCGCACCCGTCGGGGCGCCTCAGCGGGCCCGCCGGAGGATCCGCGGCACCCAGCGGAGCTGAGCGGCCTCCTGGAACACGGCCCCGCCCTCGTGTCCGTTGAACGGGTACACCTCGATCTCCTTCTCGCCCCGGTACGCGTTGTGCGCGGCGAAGACCGTGGAGGGAGGGCAGGTCTGGTCCTGGAGCCCGACGGAGAACAGCGCGGGAGCGTCGCTCCGTGCGGCGAACGACACCCCGTCGAAGTACGACAGGGTGCGCAGGACCCGCTCCTCCTTGCCCCGGTGCATCCGGAGGTACCGGGCTATCTCGGCGTACGGATCGGCGTCGGTGAGCGTGACGGCCCGTTCGAAGTGGCAGAGGAACGGCACGTCGGCGGCGACGGCCGCCACGTCCGGGACCAACGCGCCGACCGCGAGGGCGATGCCGCCGCCCTGGCTGCCGCCGAGCACGACCGTGCGGGCGGGATCGGCGAGCGGGTGGGAGCGGGCCGCCTCCACCGCGCGCACGGCGTCGGCGTGGACACGGCGGTAGTAGTACCGCTCCGGGTCCTCGATGCCGCGGGTCATGAACCCGGCGTGGGAGGGGCCGGAGCCGACCGGGTCGGGGGTGTCCCCGACGTTGCCGCCGCCGCCCTGGCCGCGTACGTCCATGACGAAGTGGGCGAAGCCCGCCAGCGGCCACAGGCCCCAGCAGTGCGGCAGGCTGCGCCCGCCGTTGTAGCCGTGGAACTGGACGACGAGCGGGAGCGGGCCCTCCGCGTGCGCGGGCGCGCTGAACCAGCCCCTGACCGGGTGGCCGCCGAAGCCCGCGAAGGTGGTGTCCCAGGTGCGCAGCCCGGTCAGCCCGGTCCCGACGGGCTCGAAGGAGACCGCGGGGTCGTGGGCGCGGGTCCCGGCCAGGGTCCTCGCCCAGAAGTCGTCGAAGTCGTCCGGCTCGTCGATCCGTGGCCGGTAGTCGCGCAGTTCGTTCAGCGGCAGGTCGAACAGGGCCATGGGGCTGGTCTCCTCACGATGGGTCGGGAAGCGGTGGGGCGGCCGACGGTGGAGCGGGAGGTGTCGGACACCGAGTGGCGGGGCCGGGCGCTGTCAGGTGCGCCCGGCCCCGCCCGTTCGGGGAGGGGATCAGTCGGTCAGCTGGACGGCCCGCAGGCCGGCGGCGCTCTTGGCGTTGTTGGCGATGGACCCGCCCCACTCGGTCCAGCCGCGGGCGCGTCCGTCGTTGTCGCTGTCGTTGACGACGAAGCCGAGCCCGATGGACGCGGTGGGCTTGCCGGTCAGGCCGAGCGATGCCCATGGCACCGTCACCGTGTAGCGGGTGGTGGTGCCGTCACGGGTGATCCGGGCGGTGGCGCCGGGGGTCGGGCCCGCGGACTGGCCGGCCGGTGCGCGCCAGGTGTACACCTGCGGCTTGCCGCCGACGAGCGAGGCGCCGACCTCGACGTACTGCTTGCTGCGGCCCGGCGCCCGGGGGGTGACGGCGAACTGGATGCTGTCGCCCTGCCACATGTCCTCGGCGGTGGTGGCGGGCTGGGCCAGGACGTTGTCCGTGATCACGCCCTTGAACACGAGGCCGGCGTCGGTGTACTGGGGGCGGACGGTGCCGGACAGGTCGGCCGCGCCGTTGTATCCGCCCTTGTAGCTCACGGAGCCGTCGGCGATGACGTCGATGGGGGTGGTGGTTTCGGTGCCGGCCGGCTGGACGGAACCCCAGCCGTTCCAGGCGCCCACGGCGGTCCTGGCTCCGTCGGGGGTGTTGATGTAGGCCGCCGTCCAGTAGCGCTTCCACTGCTTGATGTTGCGCGCGTCCACGGTGTACGAGGTACTGGACCCCGCGCCGACCTCGATCGGACCGTCGATGGTGCCCCGGTCCAGGTAGTTGGCGCCCTCGTTCACCTGCCAGTCCAGCTTGGTGAGTTCGAGCGGGCCGTGGGCGCGGTTGTTGGTGACGGTGACCTTGAACGCGGCGGCGAACGGGGCCGCCTGCTTCACCACCGGGTCGAAGGTGACCTGGGTCGGTGGCACCACCTCGGTGTCGGAGGTCAGGCGGGCGAGGTTCACCGGCCCGAGCCCGACCGTGCCGCTCACCGTGCGCGGGCCGGTGAGGGCCGAGGTGGGCAGCTGGACGTTCTGACGGACGACCTTGCCGGGCTCGGCGGTCACCCGGTGCCTCTCCCCGGCGATCCGGAAGTCGTAGCGCAGCGGCAGCGTCCGGCCCTTGGTGCCGTCCACCTGGAGCACCGCGTCGACGCTCTCCTCGGTGTTGGAGTGCTGCGGCAGCCGGAGGGAGAACACGGGCCCGCTCACGGCCTCGACCGCGCTGACCGCGCCCTTGACGTACAGCACCGTGCCGTCGATGCCGAGCTGCACCTTGCCGCCGACCGGGAGGTACGTCTTGTCGTGGCCCATCTGGTCGGTGACGGTGACCGGGCCACTGGCGGTCAGCTCCGCCGTTCCCGGCGTCGCGGCCGTGGTGTAGAGCGCCCGGACGGTGTCGGTTCCGGTGCCGAAGCGGTACGAGCGGACGTCGGCGGAGCCCGCGTCGTCACGGCCCGCGTAGGCACGGCCCGCGAGCTGCCGGATCAGGACGCCCTCGGTGACCACGGACGGCTTGGGCTGCCAGGCCCTGACCTCGGCGGTGGGGCGCTTGAAGGCGCCGAAGTTGTGTTCCTTGTTGGTGGCGTCGGTGCCGTCGTTGGTGAGGTCGTACCAGTAGTAGCGGTTGACGCCCGAGGCGAAGGAGAAGATCTGGGCGCGCGGCACGTACGCGGCCTGCTGAGCGGGGGTGACGCCGTCGCTGTGGGTCGGGTAGCCGTTCTCGGTGATCCAGAGCGGGAAGTTCTTGCCGCCCGCCGCGTCCAGGTCGGCGCGTACCTGCGGCAGTTTCTCCAGCGCGGCCTCGGGCGGGTTCGGGTAGCCGTAGTGGTGAACGCTCAGCGCGTTCATGTAGTTCAGGCCACCGATCGCGTACAGCCGCTTCAGCCAGTCGGTCTGGAGACCGGCCAGCCCGCCGCCGACGACGGTGGCGTCCGGGACCTTGGCGTGCACCTTGCCGTAGCTCGCCTTGAGCAGCTTGAGGTAGCAGTCGGCGGTGATGCCGCAGGTGCCGTTGTTGAAGCCGGTGGAGTTGTACTCGTTGTAGATCTCGATTTCCTTCGAGGACTGCCGGTACTTCTCCACCGCGGCGGCGGTGAACTTCCCGTAGGCCTCGAGCGCCTCGTCGGAGGCAGGGGTCCGGTTGCCGTCGTAATGGGGGTTCCGGTAGCCGGAGATGGGCAGGGCGGTCAGTCCCTGCGACTTGGCGTACGGGATGTGCTGGTCGGTGGAGTAGCTGCTCCAGGAGTACGTGCCGGGTGTCTTCTCGATGGCGCCCCAGTTGATGTCGGAGCGGATCCCGTGCATGCCCATCAGCCTGACCGAGCGCAGCAGCTTCTGGTCGTCGCCGTCGTTCCACCCGTAGTGGATGCCCGTGCCGAAGCGCACGTCCCGCTGTTCCGCGCCGGTCAGCGCGGTCAGCACGCCGAAGTTCGCGGTCCGGGTGGTGGTTCCGGCCGTGGCCTGGAGCGTGTAGTAGCCGCTGCCGAGTTGCGCGACGTCGACGGTGGCGGTGCCGCCCGACACCGGTGCGGTTCCGGAGGCGGCGGTCAGGCCCTGGTCGTCGAGGGCCTTCCAGGCCACCGACGCCTGGTCGGAGGCGAGCGTGATCTTCGCCTGTCCCTTGATGAAGAGGAGGTCGGGCGAGGTGACGGTCAGGGTGCCGGCCGCGTGGGCGACCCGGGCCGTACCGGGCAGGGGCGCGGCCACCAGCAGGCAGCCGAGCAGGGCGGCGGCCGTGCCCCATGCGGCGGGCCGCGCGACGCGGCCCCCTATTCTGGCCGGTGCCAGGGGACCTGGCCGGATCGTGCCGTTCTGTTCCATCGAGGCAACCTCTCGATCGGATCGGCGCGGTGCTTCCTTGGGGTTCCCGGGTGGTGTGCTCCGTCGGCCGTACTCCGGCGGAGCACACCGGTCCTGAGCCGTCGGCGCGCACCGCTGCCGCCGTCGGCCGGCGCGGACCCGGTCCGCGCCCGTTCCCGGGTGGTGCTCATCCCTTGAGGCCGGTGAAGCCTCCCCCGCCGCGTACGATCTGCCGCTGGAAGATCAGGAACAGCACGACCGGGGGCAGGATGGCGAGCAGCATCCCGGCGATGAGCAGCGACTGCTCCGCCGTTTCCGCGAGGCGCGGAAGGGCGGCGGAGATCGGCTGCTTCTCGGTGTCCGAGATGACGATCAGCGGCCAGAGGAAGTCCTTCCAGGAGTTCATGACCGTCAACAGGGTCACCACCGCGAGGATCGGCCGCGACATGGGCAGCACGATCCGGCGGAAGATGATCAGCGGGCCCGCGCCGTCGACCTCGGCGGCCTCGAACAGCTCGCGCGGGATGCCGTCGAAGAACTTCATCACGATCAGCACGGTGAAGGCGCTGGCGGCGTGCGGCAGCCAGACCCCCCACGGGCTGTTGGCGAGCGAGATGCCGAGGCCCGGCAGGTCGAGCACGGTGAGGTAGAGCGCGACCAGGGAGATGGATCCGGGGACGAAGAGGGTGGCGAGCACCATCCAGCGCACGGGCGCCGCCCACCTGGGGCGCAGCACGGACAGGACGTACCCGCCGGTGGTGGCGACGAGGAGGTGTGCGAGGACGGAGCCGGTGACCAGGACCACGGTGTTCCAGAGGTACTGGCCGACCTGGAGTTCGTTCCAGGCGCGGGAGAGGTTCTCCCACTGCGCGTGGTCGGGCCACAGGGCCAGCGGGTCGCGCAGCAGCTCCTGGGTCGGTGAGACGGCTCCCTTGAAGGTCCAGTACAGGGGCGCCGCGCCGAAGGCGAGCAGCAGCAGGAAGGTGAGGCCCTGGACGGAGCCGAGCGAGACGCGCACGGAGGTCCGTCGCCGGTCGGCGCGGGAGACGAGTCCGCGTCCGCCTTCCTCGGGGCGGTTGCCGCGGCGGATGCGCAGGGGTGTCTGTACGGCCATCAGTTGCTCCAGCTCCTCGTCGCCCGCAGATAGATCGCCGAGAGCGCGCCGAGCACGAGGGCCAGCAGCACGCTGAGCGCGGTCGCGGCTCCGAAGTCGCCGTTCTGGAAGGCGTAGTTGTAGATCAGCATCAGGACGGTGACGGTGGAGTCCTCCGGGCCGCCGTCCGTCATCACGAAGGGCTCGGTGAAGACCTGGAGGGTGCCGATGATCTGGAGCAGCAACATGATCAGGACGACGCCGCGCAGGGACGGCAGGGTGATGTGCCAGACCCGGCGCCAGATGCCCGCGCCGTCGATCTCCGCGGCCTCGTACAGTTCGGTGGGCACGGAGCCCAGCGCCGCCAGGTAGATGATCACGGTGGAGCCGAACCCGGCCCAGGTGGACTCCAGGACGATGGACAGCATCGCGGTGTCGGTGGACTGGAGCCAGGGGTACGGGCCGAGGCCCACATGGGCCAGCAGCTGGTTGAACAGGCCGCCGTCCGGGTCGTAGAACACCTTCCAGAGCAGGACGGAGACCACCGGGGGGATCGCCACCGGGAGGTAGGCGAGGATGCGGAACAGCGTGCCGCCGCGCCGCAGTTCGGCGATGAGCACCGCGAGGAAGAGCGGCAGCGGGAATCCGATCACCAGGGCGAGCACCGCGAACAGCGCGGTGTTCTCCACCGCCGTCCACAGCAGCGGGTCCTGCAGCACGTGCCGGAAGTTGTCCAGGCCCACCCAGGTGGCCGGGCCGATCAGGTTGGTCTGCTCGAAGCTGAGCCGGACGCTCTGGACGATCGGCCACCAGGAGAAGTAGGCGAAGCACAGCACCATGGGCAGGCCGAACAGGATGGTGGTGATCCCTCCCTGCCTGACCCAGCGGACGAACCGCTCCACCGTGCGGGCGCGCCGCGAGGAGGCGGTGCGCGGCGGCTCCTGCGGGGTCCGTGCCCGTTCCGCGGGGTCGTCGTCACCACGCCGTTCGTCCGTCCGGTCCTTGTGGGTGCGGTTCCCGGCGGGCGCCGCAGGCACGTGCGACCTGCTCATGGACGTCTCCTCGCCTCTCCTCGTGCTGTGCTCGGTTCCGACGTGCCGGGCACGTCTCAGTGCTGCGCCCGTTCCACCTGGGACTTGACCTGTGCGGCGGCCTTCTTCAGCTGCTCGGCCGGGTCCGCGTCCTCGCGGGTCAGCACCGCCTGCACGGCGCTGTCGAGGGCCTTGTACACGTTCTGCGCCTCCACCGGCGGCTCGATGACCAGTTCGAACTCACCGAGGGCCTTGCTGTAGGGGGTGAAGTGTTCGACGGGCACGTTGGCCTGCTTGGCGACCGCCTCGTCGACCGGGCCGGCGACGGCGGGCTCGTAGAACGGGACGGCCGGCACGCCGATGACGGCGCCGTCCTTCTTCTTGGCGGCGGCGTCTCGCTCCGCGAGCGCGGGGTCGTACTTGGTGGAGAGGTAGTAGAAGTCGATGAACTTCGCGGCCGCCTCGCGCTGTCGGGGGGTGGCGCGGGGGCTGATCACGGCGATGGTGCCGCCGGCCAGGGTCCGCTTGGCGCTGCCGTCGGTGGGCATGGCGGCCAGTCCGACGGTCCCGGTGTCGCCCTTGTACTGCTGGACGTAGTGGTTGACGGAGCTGGGCCCGGCGATCGTCATGCCGATCTTCCCGGCCGAGAAGTCCTTCTCCACGTCGGTCATGTTGCGCAGTTGGTTCCTGCCCATGGAGTCGTCCGCCCACCGCATCTGCTTGAGCAGGTCGAGGGACTTCTCGGCGCCGCTGCCGGAACGGTCGAAGGTGTTGGCCCACTTGCCACCGGACTCCTCCTGCATGGAGTCGCCGAAGGAGTACGCCATGGCGGTGAGCATCCAGCCGCCGGTGTTCTCCTTGGTCATCTGGGCGTAGCCGGTGGCGCCGGTCCTCTCGGATATCGCCCTGGCCGCGGCACGGACCTCGGTCCACGTGGCGGGCGGCCTGTCGGGGTCGAGCCCGGCCTTCCGGAACAGGTCGCGGTTGTAGAGCAGTCCGAGGGCGTACTCCTCGGTGGGTATGCCATAGATCTTGCCGTCCAGGCCCTTCGCGCTGCCGAGGGCGACCTGGTTGAAGTCCTCACTGTGCTTGAGCTTCTTGAAGTCCTCGGTGAGGTCGGCCACCTGCCTGCGCTTGATCAGGCCCGACATCTCCGTCAGCGGCACCCGGACGATCGTCTCCAGGCTGCCGCCGCCGACCTTGGTCTGGAAACTCTGCTGGTCGTACTGGTACTCGTTCGTCTTGATCCTGATCCCGGGATTGGCCTTCTCGAACTCCGCCACCCGCGCCTTGAAGATCTTGACCGCGGCCGCGTTGGTGGCCGGCGGGCGCCCGGAGACGGTGAGGGTCACCTTGCCGCCGGCTGCGGTGTCGTCGCCGGAACCGGAACACGAGGCAAGCGCACAGACGAGCGCGCCCGCGGTGACGCCCGTCATGGCGATGCGCAGGGAGGGTCTCATCGGGGACTCCATTCAGGACAGACCGGAACTGGCCGGAAAGCGTTTTCCAGCCGGGGTCACCTTGCACCGCTCGATCTCGCCGCGTCAATGGGTCGGTACAGGTCTTCCACCCCCGATTTGCCCACGCGGCCCTTGCCGGAGGGTGACCCTCGCCTTAACCTCTGGAAAGCGCTTCCCAAGCGTTGCCGGAGATCGTCGGACGGACGATCGCGAGCTGGAGGACATCCCGTGCACCCTGTCTGGTCGGCCGCCGAGTACGACCGCGCCCTGCTGCGAGCGGCCCTTTCCGGGGGCGACCGCCACTGGGACCCCGAGGCGAACCTGTTGCGGGTCGAAGCCCCCTACAACCCCATCCACACCCACATCAAGGGCGGTCTCGCACACCCCACCCGCAACTCCCTGCAGTACGCGCTGCTCCTGCTGGAGCGGGGTGCGGCGGGCGACGCCGAGCGCGCCCACGCCGCGATCCTGCGGGTCGCGGAGCTCCAGGACCGGTCCGAGGAGAGCCCGACCTACGGCATCTGGGGCTACTACGCCGAGGAGCCGGCGGCGGAGATGGACCCGCCGGACTGGAACTGGGCGGATTTCCTCGGCATCCAGCTGCTGCTGATCCACGCCCGGCACGGCGACCGCCTGCCCGCACGCGTACGGGACGAACTGCGGGAGTCGGTGCGGCACGCGGCGGCCTCGATCGTCCGCCGGAACGTCCCCATGACGTACACCAATGTCGCCGTGATGGGCACCTTCGTCGCGCTCGCCGCCGGGAAGCTCCTCGACGACGAGGACCTGTTCGCCTACGGCAGGAACCGCATGACGCGGCTGTGCGAGGCGATCGACACCACCGGGAGCTTCACCGAGTTCAACAGCCCGTCCTACTGGGGCGTCGTGCTGCAGACCTTGACGCTGATCCGGGAGCACGTGCGGGACGAACGGGTGCTGGAGCTCAACGACCGGCTGCACGACCGGCTCTGGCTGCACTTCCTGGCCCGCTGGCACCCGCCGACCCGCCAGCTCTCCGGTCCGATGGCCCGCTGCTACAGCAACGACCTCGGCGTTCCGCCGTTCCTGGTGAAGGCGGTGCGCGGGGCGCTGGGCACACCGGAGACCGGCCCGGTCGGCGGGGAGATGTCGATCGGGGTGCACGCCTGTGTCGACTACCGCATGCCCGACTGGGCGGCGGCCCGGCTGGCGGCGCTGGAGGGCGAGCACGAGCACCGGGAGCTGTTCGTCGGATCCGCTCATCCGGAGACCGGGACGACCTGGCTGGACGCGGTCACCACGCTGGGCAGCGTCAACCACCAGGACACCTGGCTGCAGCGGCGCGCGCTGTTCGGGCACTGGGTGCGGCCGGACGGCTCCGCCGGGCATCTGCACGTCCATCTGGTGAGGGACGACGGGGCGGAGGACTTCGACTTCGCCTCGGGGGTCCTGTCCACCGTGCAGAGCGGCCCGCACGTGGCCTGGCTGGCGGGCTTCGCCTGCCCGGCGGGCGACCGGCACCACCACCTCGACATGATCGGGCCGGGAGACCGGTTCCGTACCCGGTCGCTGCGGCTGGTGGTGGACCTGATCGGCGCGCCGCCCGTGCCCGAGGCGATGGAGGTGGAGCGCGGCATCGTACTCGACCTGGGGACGGCGCGGTTGGAATTCCGACTGGCCGGGGGCTCCTTCGGCGGCCGTACGCCCACGGTCGGGCTGGTGCCGCGCGCGGACGGGGCGCGGCTCGAAGTCGTCCTCTTCGAGAGAGCGACCCCGGCCGAGCTGGACTGGGCGGCGGTCGGCGACGCCTTCGCGGCGGGTTCGCTGTCCCTGGTGCCGTCCGACGCGGAGCAGGACCGGGGTCCGGGCCCGGAGGTGGCCACGGCCGGTGAGCACGCCGAGGTGCGCTGGACGACTCCGCGCGGCAACCGGCTCACGCTGCGCGGCGGCCGGTCGGTGGTGTCCCGCGAGGAGCACGCCGCGCTGTACTCGGCGACGCTCGACGGTGCGGCGCCGCCCTCACCCCGTCTTTCGGATTCGAGGCTGGTGCCGTGAACGGGCCCGTGTCCGAAGAACCGTGCCCGTCCGGCCGCGCCCCGGTCCGCGGTCACGCCCACCCGGGAAAGGACCGGACGCGTCATGCGTGAGGAGACCGTGACGAGCGACATCATCGTCGTCGGCGGAGGCCTCGCCGGTGTCTGCGCGGCCATCGCCGCCGCCCGGCTGGGACGGCGGGTCTCCCTCGTCCACAACCGCCCCGTGCCGGGCGGGAATCGAGCAGCGAGGTACGGGTGTGAGTGTGCGGGGCGACCGCGCACGGCACCCAGCGGTGGGCCCGCGAGACCGGCATCATGGGCGAGCTCTGTCCGGAGAACCAGTACCGCAACCCGGAGGGCAATCCGTACCACCGGGACCAGGTGGTCCTGGACGCGCTGCTCGCCGAGCCGAATCTGACCCTCTTCCTCAACACGGACGTGCGCGAGGTCGGCGCCGAGGGCCCCGCCGAGGAGCGCGTGATCCCCTCGGTCACCGGATGGATCAAACGAATGTGTGGCACGCGGCAAACGAGGGGCCGGGCCGGCTGCGGCTCGACTGGGACGCCCCCGTCGTGCTCGGTTCGGTGCGGCTCGTCTTCGACGACGACGTCGACGAGTACTTCAACGACCTGCACCCGCACCGCACACCGTTCGAGATCATGCCGGAGCTGGTACGGGACTACCGCGGCGAGGTGCGGGTGAGCGGCGCCTGGCAGCGGGTGGCCGGGGAGACGGGCAATCGCAGGCGCCACCGCGTCCACCGTTCACGCCGCGCTCGGTCTCGGCCCTGCGGGTGCGGGTCGACGCGATGAACGGCGCGCGCCGCCGCGGATCGTGGCGGTGCGCGCCTGCTCCTGAGAGGTGGTGGAGGTCAGCGGGCGGGGCCCGGCCCGCCGTCGGCAACGCGGCGTCGGCGGGCCGCCGCGACGAGGCCCACGCCGGTCAGGGCGGCCACGCCCGCCAGTCCGCCGAGACCGGCCAGGATCAAGGTGCCGGTGCCCATCGACGCCAGGGCCGAGGTGTCGGGGGCCCGGCCCCCCGCGGCCTGGCGGATGAGGTCGGCGACGGCGTCGGGCGCGACATCATCGCGCTGTGGGAGGCGTCGACCTCGACCGTGTGCGACTTGGCGCGCCGGGCCTCGAAGCGGGCGAGATCCGGCACGACGGCCTTGTCCCCGGTGGCGACGAGTGCCCAGGACGGGATGGTCCGCCAGGCCGCGGCGGTCGCCCGGTCCGTGAACGCGTCCCCGCTGATGGGGCGTTGGGCGGCGGCCAGCCGCGCGGCGGTGTCCGACGGCAGGTCCGCCGCGAGGACTTCGCGGAACCTGTCGGGGTGGACGGACAGATCGGTGCCCTCGGTGCCGTCGGCCTTCTTGAACGGCTTCGGTCTCAGGGCCGAGTTCAGCCGGCCGCCGGTGAACCTCGCTCCCAGGTCGCTCAGCGACTCGCCCTTGTCCGGCATGAACGCGGACACGAACACCAGCGACTTCACCTGCGCGTTCCCCGCGGCGGCGTTGCTGATCACCGCACCGCCGTAGGAGTGGCCGACCAGCACGACGGGACCCCGGACGCCTTTCAGCTCGCCGGCCAGATGTGCGGAGTCACCGGCGAGGCCGCGCAGCGGATTGGCCGGGACCACGACCTGGTAGCCGTCGCTCCGCAGGCGCTGCGCCACGCCGTTCCAGCCCGAGGCGTCGGCGAACGCCCCGTGCACCAGCACCACCGTGGGCTTGCCGTCCGCCGGATCGGCGCCGTCGGCGGCCGCTGCGGGTACGGCCGGCACGGCGACGGCGGCCGCGACCAGGGCCGCGGCGACGGTCCGTCCGCGGCGCCCGGCCGTCCGTGCGCGCGGGGCAGTGGGGGTTGAGGCGGTCATGCTGATCTCTCTTCGTCGGGGAGCGGGGTCGTGAGCCCAGCGTTCCCGGGGTCCAGCCCGGTCGGCGCGACGCGGGAAGCAGCGGAGTGAAACCGGCCGACCGTCCGGGTGAGCGACGGCGGCGCGAGCCGCCGCCCGCCCCGCACCGGCCCGGCATCGGCCCCGCTTCGTTCCGGATCCGGTGCCGCCCGTCCCGGCGCCGCCCGGATCGGGACGGCGCCGGATCCCGGCCCGCGGATCCGGCCGGATCCGGATTCAGCGCCGCTCGGACTCGTCGCCTCCGCCCCGCAGTCTGCGGGACACCGCGCGCAGCCAGGGGTGGCGTTCGTGCGCCTGCGCCGAGCGCCGGTCGAGTTCCCTGCCGAGCCGTTCGGTGCGCTTGTCGATGTCCAGCTCGTCCAGGATCCGGTCGACCTCGGCGAGCAGTGCGCCGTGCAGCTGCCACTGCCGGGGGTGTTCCTGGACGTCCTCCAGGAGCAGCCCCGCCACCCGGTCCCTGGTGGTGCGGCTGACGGCGAGGGCGCGGGCCAGCCGGTCCTCCGCCGCCTCGGCGTTCTCCGCCAGCGGGGTGGTGATCAGCGCCGCGAACGCCTCGACGGCGTCGGCCATCTGCCCGAACAGCTCTCGGAGGGAGTCGGCCACATCGGCGGGGAACAGCGTCTCCTCGGTACGGGCCTTGGCGAGGTCGGTCAGGGTGCGGGACAGCACCCGCAGCACCACGGCGCAGATCTCCAGGGTGTCCAGACCGGTGCGCAGCACGACCCGGTACAGCAGCCCCTGCCGGACACGGGGGTTGAGCGTGAGTCCTTCCTCGGCCTGCCGCAGCGAGGCGTCCACCTCGACGATGTCGTGGTCCAGCCGGCGGGCCTCGTGCAGGCGGTCGGCCGCCCGGGCCACGGGGAGCCGACCGTGGGCGTCCTCACCGATCGCGCGGAACATCGCCCCCATCGACATCGCCAGGCTCTCGATGGAGGCGCCCGCGCTTTGCACCCATACCGGCGGGGCGAAGAGCAGGTTGAACAGCAGGCCCACGCCCGCGCCGATCAGCGTCTCCAGCACCCGGTCCAGCGCCGTGGAGGCGACCTGTGCGACGCCCAGGACGAGCATCGCGCTGATCGCCACCTCGGGCACGAACTCGTCGACCCGCACCAGTCGTCCGATGATCAGCGAAACGAAGATCGTCAGCCCGAGGCTCCACCAGCTGAGGCCGACCAGGGAGCTGAACACGCTGGCGATGACCACGCCGACGACGACCGAGTTCACCCGTCTGATCCCGGTGGTGAGGGTGGCGTAGAGGGTGACCTGTACGACCAGGAGCGCGGTGAGCGGCGCGGTGAGCGGGGCCGGATGCGGCAGGGTCCACACCGCCACGACATAGGCGATGACGGACGCCGCCGTGGAACGCAGGGTCTGTGCCCCGACGGGCTCGGTCGTGCGCCGGACGAGCTTGATCACGGGCTCGGATACTGCTGGCATCTCATTCCCATGCCCGCTGGTGCGCCGCCGCACCGCACCCGGGTCGCGAACCCCACCGTACGGACGTGCCGGAGGCCGGTGGGGCCCGCGGGCCGTGGTGGCGGCGGTTCAGTCGCGGGGGTCGAGGAGGCCGAGCAGTTGCGCGCAGGTGGCCGTGGCCCGTGTCTCGTCGGCCAGCTGCTCGGCCCGGGTCCGGTACGCCGGGTCCTTGAGCACCTGTTCGACGGCGGACCTGATGCGGGAGACGTCGTCGCCGCCGAACGTCACCGCCGCGCCGGCGGAGCCGATCGCCGGGGTGACGGCGAGACCGGCGCCCGCCTCGACGACCAGCCCCGCGTTGAACGGCTGGTCGGCGAAGAGCGGGACGCAGACCAGCGGGAGACCGGCCGCCAGCGCGCCGTAGACCGTGCCCGAACCGCCGTGGCAGACGACGGCGGAGGCGCTGCCGAGGACGTCGTCCTGCGGTACCCACCTCTCCACCCGGACGCCGGGGGGCAGGGGTCCGAGGCTCTCCGGGTCGGTGCCGCGCCCCACCGTGAGCAGCGCCCGCACCGGCAGCCCGTCCATCGCATCGAGCAGCGCCCGGAACAGGTCGGGGGCGGTCGGCAGGGCGCCGACCTCGGAGCCGAGGGTGAGGTAGACCAGCGGTTCCTCGCCGCCGTGCCGCTCCTGCGACGGCGCGGTGTGCGGCCCCGGGACGTGGTAGCGGTGGGTCACGGGGTACGGCGAGGGATCGAGGGAGGCCGGCAGCCGTGTCAGGTACGGGGAGGACCGGAGGCGGTCCGCGATGCCGGGACCGTAGCGGTCGAGCGCGGCGTCCAGCAGCGGGTCGCCCGCGCGCGCGAACCCGGCGGCGCAGATCGCGACCCGGGCGTGCGGGACGCCGTGGCGTTCGGCGGCCACCACCGACGCCGGCTCGTACGTCTCGTGCAGCACGAGGTCGGGGCGCCACTCGCGGCAGGCCTCGTCGAGCGCGGGCAGCAGGGCGTCGGGGTACAGCCGACCGAACACCTCACGGGTCATCAAGGACACGCCCTCGTCCGGTGGCAGGCGGCGCAACCGGTCCATCATCGGCTGCAGTTCGTCGTCCGGGGGGTTCGCGCCGATGCGGTACGGCTGGGGCCGGGACGCCAATAACGCTTCGAGGCCGGGAGGGGCGACGACGAGGACGTCGTCGCCCCGTGCCGTGCACGCGTCGATGAAGGGAACCAGGGGGTCGAAGTGGCCCGAGCCGCGGGTCGAGGCGAAGAGAACACGCATGGTGCGAGCGTAGGTAGCCCCGGGCCGCTCGCACAGGGGCGCTTTCCGCCTCGTTCGGTGTCTTCGGGGCGTGCGCGATGGCGTGATCGGACCGGGCTCGCGCGACGGCGCGGGCCGTGCCGCGCCGTGCGCGTCGGCGCGGTCAGGCCGGCGGGTCCTGCTCGGGGCGCCGGTCCTGCACCTTGGTCCGGTACAGCCAGAGCAGTACGGAGAACACCAGGACGGCGAGCGCCACGCCCAGTTCGGTGTAGCCGCCGTACCCGGTGATGGAGAAGCCGGTCGCGCCCACCACCAGCACCACGGCGAGGAACGCGGCCAGCGCCCAGGCCAGCGGCACGAAGAAGGCGGGCAGCCGGATGGGCCGCACGGCGTCGGGGCGGTCCTTGCGCAGCAGCGCGAAGCCCGAGACCGCCAGCACATGGGCGAGGATGTATCCCAGGTTGCCGGTGACGATGATGGCCAGCGGTGTCTGAAGCACCGTCAGCACGAGGACGTTCAGGATCAGGGCCACCAGCAGCGCGCGGGCCGGCACCCCGCGCCGGTTCAGCACCCCGACCTGTCTGACGGTGAGTCCGGCCCTGCCCATCTCGTACAGCACCCGGGAGCCGTCGGCGAGTCCGGTGATCATGATGAGCAGCAGCGAGGCGACGAGGAAGACCACCATCAGGTCGGAGGCGCCGCCCACCAGGTCCTGGAAGGCGCCGACGTAGAACGTGGTGGGGTCCTCACCGATGACCTTCTCGCCGACGTAGCCGGACAGGGCCAGGGGCAGCAGGACGAAGACGCCGAGGCAGAACAGCACCCCGGCGCGCAGGGCGCGGGTGGTGTCGCGGACGGTGTCCTTGTACTCCGGCGCGAAGGTCGCGCACACCTCCACGCCGAACGACGTCCACGCCATCACGTACAGCCAGACCAGCGCCTCGCGCAGTCCGGCGGCTCCGTGCAGGTTCCAGTGCAGGCCCTGTGCGCTCCAGTCCCCGGAGAGCAGGGGCATCACGATGAAGACGACGAGGGGGATCAGCAGCGCGCCGCCGGTGACGTAGACGACCCACATGGCGACGTGCAGGCCGATCATGGCGGCGCCGAACAGCAGCAGCATCACGAGCAGGCCGAGCGCGATGGGGAAGTCCACCTTCAGCGGCCCGTACTCCACGCTCCAGTCCTGGCCGGGGAACCACTGGGCCTGGACGAACGAGCCGATGATCCCGGAGTAGACGGCGAGGGCCGTCGTCCAGGGGAACCAGTAGCCGATGCTCGCGATCGGGCCGACCACGGGGGCCCGCTTCTTCCAGCCCTCGGTCGCGTAGTGGGCGATCCCTCCGGAGGAGTCGGGGAACATCGCGGCGAGTTCGGTGTAGATCCAGTTGGTGGCGGTCGCCAGCACCATGGAGACCGCCCACAGGGCGATGGCGCCCCAGGCGCCGAGGCCGCCGATGGAGGCGCCGAGCGAGGCGATGAGCGCGGCGGGCATGGTCAGCGACATCGCGAACCCGTCGAACCAGTTCATCTTCTTCGGCAGTGCCGGGGCGGCCCCGCCCGCCGTGGGATCCGGCGCGGAGGCACCGGACGACGCCCCGGGGTCCGGTGCGGGCGACGGGGGCGGGGCGGGGGTCTTCGGCTGGGACGGCATGACGTTCCCCTCACGGTGGGCGCGACGGTCGGCGCGGCAGGAGTGTCGGTGGGCCCCGGTTATAGGCGAGCGAAAAATACCTGTCAATACTCACGAACACGCAGTGATCGAATGCCCTGATTGCTGATCCAGCAGTCTTGACAGTTGCTGATTGCTGGGCGAGTCTCCAGACATCGCTTCGTACCGGACTCGGGCAGACGAGGCATTCGAGCCGACGCGCCCTTTCCCGGTCAGGACAGGACAGAGAGGCCATCGCATGACCACCCCGACCGCCGACCGGCACCTGCTCTTCATCAACGGCACCCGCACCGAGGGCACGTCGGGACGTGACCACGAGGTCGTCAGCCCCGCCACGGGCGAACTCGTCGGGACGTTCCCGGTGCCCTCGGCCGCCGATGTCGACGCGGCGGTGCGTGCCGCGAACGAGGCCCAGCCCGCCTGGGCGGCGACCAATGTGTGGGACCGCGCCGAGGTCTGTCACCGCATCGGCACGGAGCTGGGCCGGCGCGTGGACGAACTCGCCCGCCTCCAGACCCTGGAGCAGGGCAAGCCGCTCGCCGAGTCGGTCGCCGACATCGAGGAGGCGGCCAAGCTGTTCCATCTGCACGCGGAGGATGCCGTGCGGCTCCACGGCGAGACACTGCTCTCCACCGACAACACCAAGCGGATGTTCACCTTCCACCGCCCGGTGGGAACCTGGGGCATCATCACGCCGTGGAACTTCCCGCTGCTGATGCTCGCGGAGTTCGTCGCCCCCGGGCTCGCCACCGGCAACGCCCACGTCGTCAAGCCGCCGGCCAACACCCCGCTGACCGTGCTCCGGGCGATGGAGGCGTTCACCGCCGCCGGACTGCCCGAGGGCCTGGTCAACATCGTGCCCGGCGAGGGCGACACCGGGGAGGTGCTGGTGCGCCATGACGGCGTCCACGCGATCGGCTTCATCGGCTCCTCCGCGACCGGGGCGAGGATCCAGGCCGCCGCCGGGCTCAAGCGCTCCGTCATGGAGTGCTCCGGCAACGGCCCCCTCGTCGTCCTCGCCGACGCCGATGTCGAGGCCGCGGCCAGGGCGGCCGTGGACGGCGCCTATCCGTGCGCCGGACAGGTCTGCTGCGCCACCGAACGCGTCGTCGTCCACAGGGACGTCCACGACGCGTTCGTCGAGGCGGTGCTGCGCGAGGCCGGGCGCATCACCCTCGGCGACCCGTTCGACCCCGCGACGGTCCTGGGCCCGCTGAACAACGAGGGCGTCGCGGCCAAGATGGACCGGCACATGGCCGACGCGCGCGAGCGCGGCGCGGACATCCTGCTCGGCGGCCGACGCGCCCCGGGCCACCCCACCGACCTCTACTACGAGTTCACCGTGGTGGACGGGGTGCCGGAGGACAGCCTGCTGTCCCGCGAGGAGTCCTTCGGACCGGTCGTGCCGATCATCACCGGCCGGGACGAGGACGATCTGCTGCGGATCGCCAACGACGACCGCCTCGGCCTCCAGGGCGCCGTCTTCACCCGCAGCATGACCTCCGCCTTCCGGTTCATCGAGGAGATGGCCGTGGGCCAGGTCGTCGTGAACGAGAGCAACAACTGGTGGGACATCAACATGCCGTTCGGCGGCGCCGGCGGCCGTTCCACCGGCTGGGGCCGCATCGGCGGGAAGTGGACGCTCATGGACATGACCGACACCCGCACCGGCGTGATCAGTCTCTGACCGTCCCGCGCCACCCGACCGTCCGTCCGTCGGCCGGGTCCCCGACCACGCCCGTCGGGGCCCCGGCCCGCGCCGCCCACCACGCCGGCAACGAGGTATCCACCGCATGACCACCGCAGCCCCGCGCCCCACCGACCACCGCAGCCGACTGCGCGACACGAAGACCGCCCCCTACTGGCTGGACCGTCCCGAGCACCCCGCGCCGCTGCCGCGGCTGACCGCCGACACCACCTGCGACCTCGCCGTCGTCGGCGGCGGGTACACCGGACTGTGGACGGCGCTCCTCGCCAAGCGCGATCACCCCGAACGGGACGTCCTGGTCCTCGAACAGAACACCTGCGGCCACGCGGCCAGCGGCCGCAACGGCGGTTTCTGCTCCCCCAGCCTCACCCACGGCCTCGCCAACGGCGTCGAGCGCTGGCCCGCCGAGGCCCGGCTGCTGCACCGCCTCGGCATGGAGAACCTCGACGCCTTCCGCCGCGACCTGGACACCCATGGCATCGACTGCGGATTCACCCGCAGCGGAAAGATCACCGTCGCCGCGACCCCCTGGCAGGCCGAGGGGCTCAAGGGCGCGCACGCCCTCGCCCACCGGTTCGGCGAGCACACCAGGCTGCTGGACGGTGCGCAGCTGCGCGAGTACGTCGACTCCCCCGTCTGGACCGCCGGACTGTGGTCCCCGGACTACGCGCTGCTCGACCCCGCCCGGCTGGTCTGGGGCCTGCGCGCCGCCTGCCTCGACCTGGGGGTCCGCATCGCCGAGCACACCGAGGTCACCGCGCTGACCGCCCGGCACACCGGCCGGGTACGGCTCGCCACACCGTACGCCGCGGTCGGCGCCCGGCAGGTCGCACTCGCCACCAACATCTACCGGCCCCTGCTCCGGCGCCTCTCCCTCAGCATGATCCCGGTCTACGACTACGCGCTCACCACCGAACCGCTCCGCGACGACCAGCTCGCCGCCATCGGCTGGAGCGGCGACCACGGGATCACCGACGCGGGCAACCAGTTCCACTACCTCCGCAAGACCGACGACAACCGCATCCTCTTCGGCGGCTACGACGCCGTCTACCACTACGGCAGCCCGGTCGACGAGGCCCGCACCCAGCGCCCTGCCACCTTCGACACGCTCGCCGCGCAGTTCGCCGAGGCGTTCCCCGCCCTCGCCGACGTCCGCTTCTCGCACGCCTGGGGCGGGGTCATCGACTCCACCACCCGCTTCTGCATGTTCGCCGGCACCGCCGCGCGGGGCCGGGTCTCCTACGCCCTCGGCTTCACCGGGCTCGGCGTCGGCGCCACCCGCTACGGCGCCCAGGTCATGCTGGACCTGCTCACGGGTCGCCGCACGGAGCGGACCCGGCCCACGATGATCCGCCGCCCGCCCGTGCCCTTCCCCCCGGAACCGGTCCGCTACCTGGGCGTCGAGGCCACCCGGCGGTCCATGGCCCGCGAGGACGCGGACGGCCGCCGCAATCTGTGGCTGCGCGCCCTGGACCGACTCGGCCTCGGCTTCGACTCCTGAGCCGGGCAGGATAGGCCCGTACGACGAAGAGCCAGGCCCGCCCGTGGTGGCGGGCCGCGCACGGGAGCCGGAGCAACAGCATGAGCACGCAGGGTGGCAGCCCCCTGGACGACACCGACCGCCGGATCATCGCCGCACTGCAGGCGGACGGCCGCCGCCCGTACAGCCAGATCGGCGAGGAACTGGACATCCCGGCCTCCTCCGTGCGCTACCGCGTGCAGCGCATGGAGGAGAACGGCACGCTGCAGATCGTCGGCATCGCCAACCCGCTGACCATCGGCTTCGACCGGTTCGCCATGGTCGGCATCCGGGTGCGGCCGGGCACCGCGCAGGAGGTCTGCCGACGGCTGCGGGAGCTGCCGGAGACCTCCTACGTGATCATGACGGCGGGCACCTACGACGTGATGGCGGAGGTGATCTGCCGCGACACCGACCATTTCACGGACCTGATGAACCGCAGACTGCATCTCATCGACGGCGTCGTCTCCACCGACTCGTTCTTCGTGCTGGAGGTGCACAAGCTGGCGTACGGCTGGGGCGTCGGCGAGGTGGACAGTTCGCTGCTCGACGCGCCCCGGCCACCGCTCGGCGCCGGTCTCGACCAGCGCCCCTGAGCCGCGCCGCGGGTGTCAGCCCGCGAACCCCACGTGCACGTGGTCGTGGTGGGTGTCGTCCGTGAAGAACTGGTTGGGCGTCGCGCCCCCGGACACCCGCACCGGCCCGCCCACGTTGTACGAACCCGCCGCGGCGGCGTCCCGCATGAACGACTCGACCAGCCGCCGCGGGGTCGCCCGGTCGACGACCGGGTGCCCATCGATGCGCCACACGTCGAAGGCGCGGCCCGGCGGGTGGTCGCTGCGCCGGTCGGTGCCGAACACGTACAGCGGGTGCCCGGAGCTGAACACGGTGACGTCGATCCGGTACGTGCCGGCCAGGTCCAGCAGGGCCCCGAGCGCGGCCGGACGGATGTGCCCGCTGCGGACATCGGCCCTCGCCGCCGGAGGAAGCCCGATCCGCGCGTGATCGAGGACCCGCCGTGCCTCGGCGGGCAGCCGGGGCACGGCGGCGCGCAGCGGCCCCGGATACAACGCGGTGACCTCCCATCGCGGACGCGCCCGCCTCAGCCGTACGTCGACGGTGGTGCCACCGGCCCGGCCCGGGGTCCACTGCCGGTACGCCACCATCACGCTTGCGGTGCCCGTCAGGATCCCGCCGTACTGCGCGACGATCACCTGGAGCGCGGCCTCGTCCGCGGCGGGCCGCATCGGGCCCGCCGCGTCCACCAGCGACGGCGCCGCCCCCAGCGCGGCCACCCGGCGCTTCGCCGCCGCCGCGCCGCCCTGTCCGGCGGGCCACGCGCCGATCGCCTCCACCACCTGGACGGCCCGCAGCTTCACGTCGGGGTCCACGTCGTCGCGGTTCGGGCGCCAGGCGGTGGTCGCGGGGAGCGACGTGTGCGGGGACGCGGGTCCGGACGGCCCCGACGCCGTCCCGGAGGTCCCCGAGCAGCCCGCGGCCCCGGCGAACAGCCCGCCGGTCGACAGCAGCAGGCCCCGTCGGCCGAGAGGTCGTGACATGCGATGCCCCCTTCCCGTTCCGGAACCGGTCGCGCGCCGGGACCCGTACAGATTTCGATGGTCAGGCATGAATGGCTTCATCATCTTCCATTCCCCCGGGCCCGGCTGCCAGCATCGGCGCACCGCCACCCCGTTGAGGGAGAAATCAGATGAAACGTCACCGTTCTCTGCGCTGTCTGGCAGCCCTGGCCATGGTCGCCCTCGCGGCCACCGCCTGCGGCCGTTCCAACCAGGGCGACGCCCCGACCGGCAGTGCCTCCCGGGCAGCCGACTCCCGGTCGGCGGCCGAGCTGCTCCCCGACCCGTACCGGCAGAAGGGGGTGCTCAGGGTGGCCACCGCGGTGGGGTACCCGCCGATGGAGATGTACGAGCCGGGAACCACCCGGCTCACCGGTGTCGACCCCGATCTGGCCAAGGCCGTCGCCGGCCGGCTGAAGCTGCGGGTGGAACTCACCAACGCCGCGTTCGACGGGCTGATCCCGGGGCTGGAGTCCGGCCGCTTCGACCTGGTCATGTCGTCCATGACGGACAGCGCCCAGCGGCGGCAGGCGGTCGACTTCGTCGACTACTTCCGCACCGGCGGCGTCATCATGACCAAGAAGGGGAACCCGCAGGGCATCAAGTCCCTCGCGGACCTGTGCGGAAAGAGCGTCGTCCTCGCCAAGGGCAGCTCCAACCTCCGCATCGGCGAGGAGCAGAACGCCAAGTGCGGCGAGAAGATGCGGATCTCGCAGAGCGAGGACGCGCCGACCGGTCTGCTGCAACTGGACAGCGGGCGCGCCGTCGCGACCATCGTCGACTACCCCGTCGCCCGGATGTTCACCGAGAAGAAGAGCGGCGCGTACGAGGTGCTGCCGGAGCAGTACGGCACCGCCCCGTGGGGCATCGCGGTCTCCAAGAGCCAGGCCGGACTGCGCGACGCGGTGCACAAGGCCCTGCAGGAGCTGATCGACAGCGGTGAGTACCGCAAGATCCTCAACACCTGGAACGTCGGCGACAGCGCCGTCACCGAGGCAACGGTCAACGACGGGCAGTGAGAACGGACATGACGTACCAGAAAACGTCCGCGGCGCCCGTGGACGGCGCGACCGCACCCGACGACGACCTCGCCCTCAGGCTGAGTCGCCGCCCCCGTCCGGCGCGCTGGCTGGCGGTGTTGGCCGCCGCGCTGTTCGCGGTGTGGATCGCGTACACCATCATCGTCAATCCCCACCTGCACTGGGACATCGTCGCCAAGTACCAGTTCGACACGGTGATCCTCCAGGGTCTGTGGGTGACGATCCAGCTCACCCTCGTCTCGATGGCCGTCGGCGTCGTCATCGGCGTGGTCGTGGCGGTGATGCAGCTCTCCGACAGTCCGGTGCTGCGGTTCACGGCCGGTGCGTACACCTGGTTCTTCCGGGGCACTCCGCTGCTGGTCCAGCTGATCTTCTGGTTCAACCTGGCCCTGCTGTTCCCGGTGATCAGCATCGGTGTGCCGTTCGACGGGCCGAAGCTGATCAGCTGGCAGTCGAACCAGGTCATCACCGGTTTCGTGGCGGCCCTGCTCGGACTCTCCATCAACGAGGGCGCCTACATGGCCGAGATCGTCCGGGCGGGCATCGGGAGCGTGGATCCCGGCCAGCGCGAGGCGGGGGCGTCCCTCGGGATGTCGAACCGTCAGATCCTGTTCCGGGTCGTCCTCCCGCAGGCGATGCGGGTCATCGTCCCGCCGTTCGGCAACCAGTTCATCTCCATGCTCAAGACGACCTCGCTGGTGTCGGTCATCGCGGGTTCCGACCTGATGACCGTCTCCCAGCACCTCTACCTCGCCAACTTCGAGGTGGTGGCGCTGCTGCTGGTGGCGTCCTTCTGGTACCTGGCCCTCACCACGCTCGCCAGCATCGGACAGCACGCGGTCGAACGCCGCTACAGCCCGGGGGCCGCCCCGCCGCTGCGGCGCAGGATCCTGGCCGATCTGCGGCCCGGACGGAACGCCGGGAAGGGAGCGACGGCATGAGCGACGCCATGGGCGACGTGGTCCTCAGGGCCCGCAAGGTCCGCAAGCGGTTCGGTGACACCGAGGTGCTGAAGGGCATCGATCTCGACGTCCGCAGCGGTGAGGTGCTGTGCGTCATCGGCCCCTCCGGCTCCGGCAAGTCGACGCTGCTGCGCTGCTTCAACCATCTCGAAGGGATCGACGCGGGCCGGGTGTGGATGAACGGCGAGCTGATCGGTTACGAGCAGCACGGCACGTCCGGCCGGGTCCTGCGCGAGATGCGTCCGCGCGACGTGCGGCGCCAGCGTGAGCGGATCGGGATGGTGTTCCAGCGGTTCCACCTGTTCCCGCACCGCACGGCGGTGCAGAACGTGATGGAGGGTCCGGTCGCCGTGAAGGGCCGTTCCCGCGCCGAGGCCGCGAAGCGGGCCCTGGAGCTGCTGGCCGAGGTCGGTCTCGCGGACCGCGCGGACCACTACCCGGCGCAGCTGTCGGGCGGTCAGCAGCAGCGCGTGGCGATCGCCCGCGCGCTGGCCATGGAGCCCGACCTGATGCTCTTCGACGAGCCGACCTCCGCCCTCGACCCCGAACTCGTCGGCGAGGTGCTGGGCGTCATGCGCGACCTGGCCCGCCGGGGCATGACCATGATCGTGGTCACGCACGAGATGGGCTTCGCCCGCGAGGTCGCCGACCGGGTCGTGTTCATGGACCAGGGCGCCGTCGTCGAGTCCGGGAGCCCGGACCTCCTGTTCACTGCCCCGCGCCACGCGCGCACGCGGGCCTTCCTGTCGACGGTGCTGTGATGGGCCGCCCCCTGGATCTGCTGCTGCGCGGCGGACTGCTGGTCGACGGCACCGGCGCGCCCGCCCGGGAGGCGGACGTCGCGGTGGCGGACGGACGGATCACCGTGCTCCCGGCGGGCACGCCGGCCGCGGCGGCCGAGGTCCTGGACGTGTCCGGCCGGGCCGTGGCCCCCGGCTTCATCGACGTGCACACCCATTCCGACGCCCTGGCCGCTCCCCTCGGCGACGGCGTGCCGCAACCGGCCGACGACCTGCGACTGGCGCCGCTGCTCCAGGGCGTCACCACGGAGATCTGCGGCAACTGCGGGACCAGCCTGTTCCCGTCGCTGCCGGAGCGGCTGCCCGAGCTGGCCGAACACCTCCGGGTGACGTTCGGGATCGGTCCGGTCCGGCCCGCGGTGGACTTCGACGCGTTCGCCGCCGGCCAGGACCCCGCGCTGCGGCACAACCACATCGCCTCGCTGGTGGGCCACGGCACGCTGCGCGCCGGGGTGATGGGGTTCGAGGACCGTCCGCCCCGGCCCGACGAGCTGGACGCCATGTGCGCGCTGCTCGACCGGGCGCTGGGGCAGGGCGCGGCGGGCCTGTCCACCGGGCTGATCTACCCGCCCGGCACGTACGCCGCCACCGAGGAGATCGTCGCCCTGGCCCAGGTCGCCGCCCGCCACGGCAAGCCCTACGTCACCCATCTGCGCGACGAGATGTCGCAGGTGGAATCGGCGCTGGAGGAGGCGCTGGACATCGCGGAGCGTTCCGGCGCCGCGCTCCAGGTCTCCCACCACAAGACCGCGGGCCGGCACGCCTGGGGTGCCACGCTGCGCACCCTGCCCCGGCTGGAGCGGGCCCGCGCCGACGGGGTGGACGTGCTGTGCGACGTGTACCCGTACACCGCGGGCAGCACCGTGCTGCACGCGATGCTGCCGCCGTGGGCGAGCGAGGGCGGTGTCGGCGCGCTGCTGGAACGGCTGGGCCGAAAGGACGTCCGCGACCGGATCCGGGCGGACATCGCCACGGGCGTCGCGGGGTGGGAGAACACCGTGGGCAACGGCGGCTGGGACCTCATCGCGGTGGCCGCCGCGCGCTCCCGTCCGGACGCCGAGGGCCGCCGGATCGCCGATCTCGCCGCCGAGCAGGGTGTCGACCCGGTCGAGTACGTGTGCGACCTGCTGCTGGCGGAGCGGGGCGAGGTGACCATCATCAGCCACTCCATGCGCGAGGACGACGTCCGGCGGGTGCTGGCCGGTCCGCTGTCGATGATCGGCTCGGACGGCGTCCCCAAGCCCGGCCGCCCGCACCCCCGTTGGGCGGGGAGCTTCGCCCGCGTGCTCGGCCACTACGCCCGCGATCAGCGACTGCTGCCGCTGGAGCGGGCGGTGCACAAGATGTCGGGGCTGCCGGCCCGGCGGTTCGGGCTCACCGGCCGTGGTGTGGTCCGCGACGGCGCCGTGGCGGACCTGGTGGTGTTCGATCCGGGGACGGTGTGCGATCGTGCCACGTTCGAGCGTCCGCTGCTGGCGCCCGAGGGCATCGGTACCGTGGTGGTCGCCGGACGGGTCGCGGTCAGGGACGGCCGTCCGACCGCCACGCGGGCGGGGGAAGTGGTGAGGGTCCGATGAGTCTGTCCCAGGTGACCGCGGCGGCACGGCGGTCGGCCGCGCTGCCGCTCACCCTGGCCGTCCGCGCCGTCGACGTCGACGGCGAGGGCGCGGTGGGGGTGGACGACGACGTGGTGCTGCCCGTCGCGTCCGCCTCGAAGCTGCTGCTGCTCGCCGAGGTGTCCCGGCGTCTGGACAGCGGGGAGCTGCCGCCCGGCCGGATCGTCGAGATCCTCGACGAGGACCGTGCGGACGGCACCGGGCTGCTGCGCCGGATGAGCAGGGACGGCTGGAGCGTGGAGGACCTGGCCTGGCTGACCGCGTCGGTCAGCGACAACACCGCGACCAACGCACTGCTGCGCGTGGTGGGACGGGAGTCCACGGACCGGTTGGCACAGCGGCTCGGTCTCGGCCGTCTCGCGCTCCACGACAAGGTCCGCGACGTCCGGGGCCCGGACGTGCCGCCCGTCTTCGCCACCGGTACCGCGAGGGACCTGGCGCGGCTGGTGACGCACGCGGCGCGCGGCACGATGGTCTCGCCCGCGGCCTCCGCGCGGCTGCTGGGGTGGATGCGCGCCAACACCGACCACGGGCTGGTCCCGGCCCTGGTGGACCACGACCCGTACGCGCCCGGTTTCCCGGATCCGCTGCCCGGAGGGCTGCTGGTGGCCAACAAGACCGGCACCGACACCGGGGTCCGCGCGGACGCCGGTGTCATCGTCGGGGCCAGGCGGCTCGCGTACGCGGTGGTGGCGCACTGGGACACGGCGCTGGGGCCGGGAGCCGAGCGGGCCGCGGTGCACGCCGTGCGGGACGTTGGCCGCACCCTCGCGGCCTGCGCCGGCCGCTCCGCCCCCTGACGGAGCCGCGGCGGGCCCGCCCCGTCAGGACCACTGCATCTCCAGCAGCGACCTGATCTCCTCGGCCGCCGACCGCAGTTCCGCGAGGAAGATCCGCAGCAGCGGGTTGCGGTTGGTGGGCCGGGTGGCGACCCCGATCCGGCGGTGGAGCCGGGGGTGGTCCAGTCGGCAGACGTGGACGCCCATGCTGTCCGCGAGGCCGAGGGCCGGGACGAGCGCGATGCCCATCCCGGCCCGGGTCAGGTTGACCGTGACCTGGTAGTGGTCGGTGCGGCAGCGGATCCGGGGGCGGAAGCCCTCGGTGGCACACGCGCGTTCCAGCACCGGTTCGCCGGTACGGCCGCCGTGCGTCCCGATCCAGGTCTCCCCCTCCAGGGCGGCGAGCCGGACGGTGGTACGGCGGCCGAAGCGGTGGCCCAGCGGGAGGACCACCAGTTGGGGTTCGTCGAAGAACATCTCGACGTCGACGCCCGCGTGGCGGCACCAGGGGTCCAGCGGGTGCTCGAAGACGACCGCGGCGTCGAGCCGGCCGGCCTCCAGATCGGGCACCGTCTCGTGCGGCTGTCCGAGGATCAGCTCCAGTTCCACCTGCGGCCGCTCGGCGGCGAAGGCGGACAGCGCCCTCGGCAGCAGCTCCAGGCCCGAGGAGGCGAAGAAACCGACGCGCAGGACGCCGGCCTCGCCCTCGGAGTGCGCGCGCAGATCGTCCTGCGCGACGGCCATCAGATCGGCCACGGCCTGGGCGTGCTCGGCCAGTCGCGCTCCGGCGGCCGTCAGCCGCAGGCTCTGCGGCTGACGTTCCACCAGGGCGGTTCCGACCTCCTGTTCCAGCCGGGCGAGCTGGTGCGAGACCGCGGACGGGCTCAGATGCAGGGCCCGGCCCGCGGCCACGATGGTGCCCGTGCGGGCTATCTCCAGCAGGACGAGCAGTCGGGCACTGTTCAGCATCGGGTCAGACTAGGCGGTATCGGCGCGGAACGCTCCAGGGGACCCGCGGGTTCGTCGACGTCCAGGCGCAGCAGGTCCTCCTCGGTCTCGCGGCGCACCACGGTACGGACCGTGCCGTCGCGGACGAAGACGACCGCCGGGCGCGGCAGCTTGTTGTAGTTGGACGCCATCGCGTATCCGTAGGCGCCGGTGACCGGTGTGGCCAGGACGTCCCCGACGGCCGTTCCGGCGGGCAGGGCGGCGTCGTCGACGATCACGTCGCCGCTCTCGCAGTGCTTGCCCACCAGGCGCGCGCGCCACGGCCGCGGCGCGTGCGGACTGCGCGGCAGGAAGACCTCGTAGCGGCTGCCGTACAGGGCGGGGCGCAGGTTGTCGCTCATCCCGCCGTCGACCCCGACGTAGGTCCGTACGCCCTCGATCCGCTTGATCGTCCCGACCCGGTACAGGGTCAGCCCGGCGCGGGCGGCTATGGACCTTCCGGGCTCCACCGTGACCTCGCCGTGCCAGCCCGCCTCCCGGACGGCGCCCCGCACCGCGGCGGCCCAGTCGGCGAACGAGGGCACGGTCTGCCCGGCCTCGTAGGCGACGCCGAGGCCGCCGCCGACGGTCAGCCGGGGTGCGCGCGTCTCGACCGCGAACCGCGCCACGGCGGCGGCGCCGGCCGCGAGTTCGGCGGTGTCCAGCACCTGGGAGCCCACGTGCGCGTGGATGCCCTCCAGGATCATCGCCGGGGACCCGTCGGCACGCCGCACGGCGTGTACGGCGGCCCCGTCCGCCAGACCGAAGCCGAACTTGGAGTCGTGGCCGCCGGTCCTGATCGCCTCGTGGGCACCGGCGGCGACGCCCGGGGCGACCCTCAGCTGGACGTGCGCGGGCGGCAGCCGTTCCTCGGCGTGCAGCCGCTCGATGCGGTCCATCTCGTCGAGGCTGTCGACCACGACGTGCCGCAGCCCGGCCGTCATCGCCGTGCGCAGTTCCGTCTCGCTCTTGTTGTTGCCGTGCAGCACGATCCGGTCGGCCGGTACGCCCGCGTGCAGGGCCACGCGCAGTTCGCCGCCGGAGGCGACGTCGAGCAGCATCCCCTCCTCGTGGGCGAGACGGGCCATGGCCGTGCACAGGAACGCCTTGGAGGCGTAGGCGACGTTGTCCTGGCCGAAGGCGGCGACCGCCTCCCGGCAACGCTGGCGCAGGTGCTCCTCGTCGTAGACGAACAGCGGGGTTCCGAAGCGCTCCGCGAGGTCGACGAGCGGGACGCCCCCGACCGCGAGTCCGCCGGGGCGGGCCTGGGCCGTGAGGGGCAGCAGCCCCGTTTCGATGGCTGACGTCATGGGTCCTCCCCTGTGGGCCGGTTCCCGGCCATCCTCCGGCCTGCGGGAGGGGACACAAAAGCGCATTCTTCCGTGGCTGAGCCTCATGTTCTTCGATGCCTCGGCTGCCGGGCGGACCCCGGTGGCGGCGGCCGGGTCGCGGGCGCGGCCACGCGCGGCGCTCACCGACGCGGTGCGCCGCCCGCCGGGTCCTGGTCGCGTGCGACGCTTCCGGTCCGCTTGAGGGTGCGGATGATCGGGGCCGTCTCAACCGTGTCGACACCCGGGAGCGCCCCGATGCGCTCGGCGAGGTAGTCGTAGAGCTGTTCGTCGTCCCGGCACAGGACGGTGGCGAGCAGATTGGTCCGGCCCGTGGTCGCGGCCGCGTACGCCACTTCGGGGTGACGGGCCAGCTCGGCGCCGGCGGCGGCGAGCCGCGCGGGACGCACCGACAGCCACAGCGCGGTGGCGGACGGGCCGCCGAGCGAGCGCTCGTCGATGTCCAGCACGAAGAACAGCGCCCCGGCTCCGCGCAGGTGCGCGATGCGGCGGCGCACCGTCGACTCGTGGCAGCGGGCCTCGGCGGCGAGCGCGGCGTGCGTGGTGCGGCCGTCGCGGGCCAGTACCGCGAGGAGCAGGTGGTCGAGGTCGGTGAGCCGGACGGGCTGCGCCCGGGCGTCGGGCGGCGGGTACGCGGGGGCGAGCGCGTCCCGCTGCTCCGGGGTGAGGACGGAGGCGATGCCGTCCCAGCCGGTCGGGCCGCCCTTGAACAGCCGCAGCAGCCGGTGCGCGGTCACCGACGTGACCGCGCGGCTCGCGGGGATCCGGCCCATCAGCAGCGCGTCCCGCTCCCGTTCGCCGCGCACCGCCAGGTGGCAGACCACCTCGGTACCACCGGCGGCGAGCTTGACCCAGCGGGTGTCCTCCCGCCGGGCCAGGGCCCGGGCGAGTCCCAGCGCGGCGCTCGGGACGCACTGGAGCCGCAGCGCCCACACGGTCTGCCCGACGGGTCTGGGGTTGAGCCGGCCGACGACGCGCAATCCGGCCGTCTCGCGCAGCCGGGCGTAGCGGCGGGCGACCATCTGGTCCGAGACGCCCAGGACCGAGGCGATCCGGCGCAACGGCGCGCGACCGTCGGTCTTCAGTGCGTGGACGAGCTGCAGATCGAGGAATTCCACGTCCGCCAAGTCTATTCGCGGCGAGAACCGGCATGCGCGGTCCGACTCGTTGTTGCCGTTCGGGGCCGTTCCGGATCCTCGGTGTGCAGGCCCGCTCGGATCGTTTCAAAGCGGGGCTGCGCATCCCGCGGCGCCACCCGGCGCGGTCGCCGCTGTCCACGAAGAGGAGGACGGGAGGCGTCGGCGCATCGCCCGCTTCCCACGGCACATGAGCACATTCCGTGACCTTCGGCACTACATCGACCAGCTGAACGGGACGCTCGGGGAGGACGAGGTGCTCCGGATCGACGGCGCGGACCGCGATCTGGACATCGGCGGCATCACCGAACTCATGGCGGAGAAGGAAGGTCCCGCCCTGATGTTCGACAACATTCCCGGATTCCCCCCGGGCTACCGGGTGTTCACCAACTTCATGGGGACGGCGGCCCGCACCGCGGTGGCGCTCGGGCTGCCGCCCGACACCCCGAAGCTGGACATCGTGCGGGCCTGGAAGGACCTGAGCAGGCGGATCGAACCGGTGCCGCCGGTCGAGGTCACCACCGGTCCGGTCCTGGAGAACGTCCTGACCGGCGACGACGTCGACCTGCGGATCTTCCCGGCGCCCCGCTGGCACGAGGCCGACGGAGGGCGCTACATCGGCACCGCCTGCATGGTCATCGCCCGCGACCCCGACACCGGCTGGGTGAACATCGGCACGTACCGGGCGTGCGTGCAGGGCCCGGACCGGCTCTCGCTGTGGATGCTCGGCAACCGGCACGCCCGCGCCATCGCGGAGAAGTACTGGGCGCGCGGGCGGTCCTGCCCGATCGCGGTGGTGGTGGGCCAGGACCCGATCCTGTCCACGGCGGCGGCGATCGCCGCCCCCTCGGGGATGTCGGAGTACGACCTGGCCGGCGGACTGCGCGGGAAGGGGGTCGAGGTCCTGTACCCGGAGGGCGGCGAGATTCCCGTCCCGGCGCACGCGGAGATCGTGATCGAGGGCGAGATGCCGCCGGTCGAGGAGGAGTCCGTCCTGGAGGGTCCGTTCGGCGAGTGGACCGGCTACTACACGCACTCGGGCCAGGAGACCGTCGTCCGGGTGAAGCGGATCCTGCACCGGGACGACCCGATCATCCTCGGCGCGCCGCCGATGCTTCCGACCGTCCCTGCGGGCGACCAGGCCGTGCCGCTGTACTCGGCGTCGGTGACCTGGGACCACCTGGAGGCCTCCGGGGTGCAGAACATCAAGGGCGTGTGGGCCTACGCCCGCCAGCTGCTGATGGTGGTCTCCATCGAGCAGACCGGCGCGGGGGACGCCGTGCACGCGCTGCTGGCGGCGGCCGGGCGCAAGCGCACCGGGGGCATGGAGCGATACTTCGTCGTGGTCGACGAGGACATCGATGTCACCGACATCAACCATGTCCTGTGGGCGATGTTCACCCGCGTCGATCCGTCGGAGTCGATCCAGGTGCTGCGCGCGCCGACGACCGCCATCGATCCGCGGCTGTCGCCCGAGCGCCGGGAGGCCGGGGACCTGTCGATGGGGATCGTGCTGATCGACGCGACCAAGCCGTTCGCCTGGAAGGACCGATACCCGGCGGCGAACCGCTTCGACGACGCGGCCCGCGAGGAGCTGCGGCGGCGTTGGGAAGGGGTCCTGGCGCTCTGAGAGTCTGTCGGACGGCCTCCGGCCGGGCGGCCACACCCTGGCACGCAGACCGCCGGCGTCGCCGGAATGCCCTGGTGGCTCCTTCCCCGAGCGCTCGACTCCGTTCGAGCCGGGGAGACCTCCGTCCGGGCCATCCCGGCGCCTCGGAACCGCACGCCCCGTACCGCGTCCGCTCTCCGATCGGAGGTCACCCGGTAGACGCCGATTCCGGCGCCGCGGGGCGGGGCGGGCCCCGCCCCGCCTTTCTTTCCATCCCGTCCCGTCCCCTTGTCCCCGTCCCTACTGCTTCCTCGTCCCGCCCCGCATCCCGTTCCGTCGCGCCGCCAGGAGCCCCCCGTGACCATCCCGCCTCCCGCCCGTCTCGTCGTCGGAGTCACCGGCGCGACGGGCGCGCCGATCGCCGTCCGTCTGCTCGAAGTCCTGCGGGAGGTGCCGGAGGTGGAGACCCATCTCGTGCTGAGCACCTGGGCGCGCTCCACCATCGAGGTGGAGACGTCCCTCACCAGCAGGCGGTTCGCCGAACTCGCCGACGTGAACCACAAGTTCGGCGAGCTGGGGGCGACGATCTCTTCCGGCTCGTACCGGACCGCGGGCATGGTGATCGTGCCGTGCAGCATGAAGACGCTCGCGGCGGTACGGCACGGTCTCGCCGACAACCTCGTCTGCCGTGCGGCCGACGTCACCCTCAAGGAGCGGCGGCCGCTGGTCCTCGTGCCCCGCGAGACACCGCTGAGCGAGATCCACCTGGAGAACATGCTCGCCCTCGCCCGCATGGGCGCGCGGATCGTTCCGCCGATGCCGTCCTTCTACGACGCGCCGAACAGCATCGACGACCTCGTGGACCACATCGTGATGCGGATCCTCGACCAGTTCTCCCTGCCGGTCGCCGCGGCGGACATCGCGGAGCGCTGGCCGGGCCTGGCCGCCACCCGCGTACGGGAGTCCCGGCGGCAGCCGCGCGACACGACGGAGGCGGTCCGGGGCCGGTCGCGGTGACGGGCGGCCCCGGCCGCCCCGCGGACCGGGCGAGCGGCACCGCTCGCGTCGGGGCGCCCGGGCGTCCGGTGGCTCAGGCGACCAGGGGGCGGTCGTGCGGTGCCACGGGAGCCGGGAGCATCGTGGAGCCGTTCAGGTAGCGGTCCGTCGCCGCGGCGGCGGACCGTCCCTCCGCGATGGCCCAGACGACGAGGGACTGTCCGCGCCCCGCGTCACCCGCGATGAACACGCCTCCCGCCCGCGCCCCGCCCGCCCGCGCGACCGGCTCCGACGGGCCGGCCGGCGGCGGTGCGGCCGTCACGGCCTCGAAGGCATCGGTCCGGGCGTAGTTCCCCCGGTCGTCCAGCACGAGCCCGAGCTGACGCACCAGCCCGCCCTCCCGTTCCGGACCGTGGAAACCGAGGGCGAGCAGGACCAGGTCGGCGGGGATCACGTGTTCCGTGCCCGGTCTCGGCGTCCTGTCCGCGGGCCCCACCTCCGCCAGGCGCAGCGCGCACACACGGCCGGCCCCGTCGTCGTCGAAGCCCAGGGTGGCCGCGCAGAAGCGTCTGGGGTCCCCGCCGTCCCGGTCCCGGGCCTCCTCGTGGGCGTGGGACACCCGGTAGATCCGGGGGCGCACGGGCCAGGGTTCGGTGTCCGGGCGTACGGGTCCGGGTTCGGGGTTGATGTCGAGCTGGACGACGGACGCGGCGCCCTGGCGCAGCACCGTGCCGAGGCAGTCCGCCCCGGTGTCGCCGCCGCCGACGATCACGACGTGTCTGCCCTCGGCGGTGAGGACCGCGAGGTCCCGGTCCCCCTCGGCGACCCGGTTGGCCAGCGTCAGGTACTCCATGGCCTGGTGGATGCCCCACAGCTCACGGCCCGGGACGGGCAGTTCCCTGCGCTCCGTGGCCCCGACGGCGATGACGACCGCGTCGTTGCCGTCCATGAGGCCGCGGGCGTCGAGGTCGTCACCGACGCGCACGCCGGTGCGGAACTCCGTGCCCTCCGCCCGCATCTGCTCGATACGGCGGTCCAGATGGCACTTCTCCAGCTTGAAGGCGGGGATGCCGTACCGCAGCAGTCCTCCGAGGCGGTCGGCGCGTTCGTAGACGGTGACGGAGTGGCCGGCACGGGTGAGCTGCTGCGCCGCCGCGAGCCCCGCGGGTCCGGAACCGACGACGGCGACGGACTTGCCGCTGAGGTGCCCCGGCGGGCGGGGCTCGACGTATCCGCGTGCCCAGCCCTCGTCGGCGATGGTCTGCTCGACGTTCTTGATCGTCACGGGGTCGGCGTTGATGGACAGCACGCAGGAGTCCTCGCACGGCGCCGGGCAGAGCCGCCCGGTGAACTCGGGGAAGTTGTTCGTGGCGTGCAGCCGCTCGGCTGCCGCCCACCAGTCCCCCTTCCTCGCGTAGGCGTTCCACTCGGGGATGAGGTTTCCCAGGGGGCAGCCGCTGTGGCAGAAGGGGATGCCGCAGTCCATGCAGCGCCCCGCCTGTTCGGACACGAGCGGCAGCCTGGTCCGCCCCGCGTGGACCTCGTCCCAGTCGCCCAGCCGTTCCTGGACGGGGCGGGCGGGAACGGACCGGCGATCGGTCCTGAGAAAGCCGTGGGGGTCGGTCATGGCTCCGCCTCCGTCGCCCACTCGCGGTGCACAGACGTCAGAGCCAGCCTACGCTCGCACGCTCTCGCGGCCATCCGGGTGACGAGCCGCGGACGGGTTCGCGCCGGGCGCCGGCCCCGGGGGCCGGGGGCCGGTCAGGCACCCCCGACCCCGCGCCGGACGACGCCCCCCGCGCGGGCGGCCTCGCCGAACCGGTGCGGCTCGGAGGCCACGGGCTCACGGTGGATCGCGATGACGGCCGCGTCGTCGCCCAACCGCCCCCCGGCATGGCCCAGGAGATCGCGTCGCAGATGGTGCAGGAGTGCCTCCGGGGAACTCTCCGTCCACCGGGCGGCCCGCTCCGCGAACGGGTAGAAGCGTCCGCCCCCGTCGCGGGCCTCGATGACGCCGTCGGTGTAGAGGAGCAGGGTCTCGCCGTCCTCGAAGGCGAACGAGTCCAGGGCATAGGAGGACGGGCCCAGGCTGCCGACCCCCAGGGGCGGCGAAGGTCGCAGCCGGGGCACGGTGACGGAGTGCCCCGGGCCCAGCAGCAGGGGCGGGGGGTGCCCGCAGCTCGTCATCCGGCTGACGCCGCCCTCGTCGGGGACCTCCAGCAGCAGGGCGGTGACGAAGGGTTCGCCGATCTCGCCCTCCCGCTCGAAGTCGGCCTCGTAGCGGCAGACGCTCTGTTCGAGGGCCGCGGCGAGCTCGGGCAGGCCGGTGTGGCGGTGGGCGGCCTCGCGGAACGCCCCGAGCAGTACGGCGGCCTCGCCGATCGCGGCCAGGCCCTTCCCTCGCACGTCGCCGATCAGCAACCGGGTTCCGCCCTCGACGCGGGTGACCGCGTACAGGTCCCCGCCGATCAGGGCCTCGTCCTCGGCGGGGAGGTACAGGGAGGCGACCCGCAGCGGGCCGATGCGTTCCGGGAGCGGCCACAGCAGCACCTGCTGCGCGGCCTCCGCCACCGACCGCACCTGGGCGAGCTGTCTGCCCCGGCGTTCACGCAACAGGCAGTAGAAGACGAGCAGTGCGGAGAGCACCGCGAGGGCGATGATCTGCACCACCGAGCTCTCGGTGGTCAGCCTGCCGAGGTGCTGGACGATGAACGTCTGGGCGGCCACGGCCAGCACCCCGACCACTCCGGTGAGCACCGGGCCCGCGAAGGACGCGCAGAGCGCGGGCGCTATGACCAGCAGCGGTCCGAGCTGTATGTTCCGCCCCGTCACGATGTCCACGATGGTGATCAAGACGATCAGGGCCAGGGGCAGCGCCACCAGCCCGTGGCCCGGCCGCCATGACGTGCGAAGAGCCCTGAAGCGTTCACCGATCCTCACGTCTTCCACAGTGCACCGCGGCCGGTCGCCTCACGACTCGACGGGGGTTCGCCGGCCCGGGCGCCACGGACGGGCCGGCGCCCGGTCGGCGCGTTAGGCTCGTTCTGCGGGCAGTCCCCCGCACGCGTTCCGACCGTGGAGGCGGCCATGAGCGAGAACGAGGAGTACCCGACTCCGTCGCAGGCCGAGGGCGAGCGGCTGGACGAGGATCTCAACCCGGCCGAGCAGCGGCATCCCGCCACGACACGCACCCAGCCGTCCCAGGCGGAGGGCGAGCGCCTGCCGGAGGACGCCGAGAGCTGACCCGGCGCGGCCCCCACGACGGGCCGCCGCCGCAGGGCACGGGCCCGCGGCCACCGCCCGTACGGGTGACTTCGCCCGTACGGGACCCTCGTTCCCCGGCCGCGGGCCCGTGGCCGCCGGGACCGGGCCGTGGCCGGTGCGGGTGCGCGCCGGTGGAGTCCGGCCGACGATCGAGGACCGGGCAGCGGGTGGTCAGCGCCCCGCCCCAGCAGGCCGAGGCGCACGCCGGGATCCCGCTGCCGTTCGGCATGTCCGTCCTCGCCGCCCTCTTCGACGGAGCAGCGGCCGGGGTCGGCCTCTACGACACCGATCTGCGGTACGTGTACGTCAACCCCGCACTCGCCCTGATCAAGGGTCTGCCGGGCACCGGGGGCGACCGCCGTGCGGACCCGGAACCGTGCTGTTCATGTACACCGACGGACTAGACGGACTGGTGGAGCGCCGGGACGGGGCGACCGGACGTGTCCGTCGGGCGGCCGGCGGCGCTGCGGATGCCCTCGGGCGGGCGGTCGGAGGCTGCTGGACGAGGTGCTCGGCCGGTGCGGCCGGGACGCGGAGGACGACATCGCGTTCTGGGCTCCCGCATCCGCGCGGACGGGCGGATGCGGGAGCCGGCGTCCTCGCCCGGTGGCGGGCGTTCATTCCCGGGCGTGCTTGCGGCGTGCGGCGGAACGGCTGGTCACCAGGTGCTTCATGACAAGTTCCTCGACCCGTGGCACGTCCCGGTCCGCGATCGCCTCGTAGAGGTCCTCGTGCTCCTCGGCGACCTCCACGAGGTCGTCGTGCTGCCCCAGCAGCCAGCGCATCCTGCTGCGGAGGGTGCCTCCGAGCTCGTTCAGCAGCTCGTTGTCGGCGAGGGACGTCACCGTCTCGTGGAAGTCGGCCGCCGCCCGTCGCGCCCGTACGGCGTCGCCCTCGTGCGCCGCGCTCAGCTCCGCGTCGAGATCCGCGCGCAGCTTCGCCAGTCCCGCGCGGGTGCGCCGCTGGGCGGCGAGCCGGAACGTCAGCGTCTCCAGAGCCGTACGGACCTCGTCGAGGTCCGCGATGTCCGTCGGCGTGAACTCCCGCACCACGGCCCAGGTGCGCGGCCTGGGAGTGACCAGCCCCTCGGTGACCAGGGCCCGCAGGGCCTCCCGGATGGGCAGCCTGCTCACTCCGAGCTCCGCGGCGAGTTCGCGCTCGACGAGCCTGCTGCCCGGCGCGCGGGCGCCGTCGATGATCTGGTCACGCAACTGCCGGGTGACCCGCTCCGACTCGGGTTCGAAGCCGCCAGGCGGTGTCATGTCCTCATTCTCCCATCAGTCGGGGACGTCGTGGCACGGCCCGGCCGGTGCGTAACCGCGCTCCCGGACCAGCGCGTGCGTCAGCCGGGTGAAGGCGCGCGCGGCGGCGCTCTCGTAGGCGCTCTCCCGGCGCAGCAGGGTGGCGACCCTGGTGGGCAGGGGCGGGTCGACCGGGACGGGGGTGAGATGGGGGTGGTCGTCCGTGACCGCTTCGGGCAGCACGGTGGCCAGCCGGTCGGTGCGCTGCACGATCTCGGTGAGCGCCTGGACGCTGTTGGCCTCCACGGCGATCGGCGGGCTGACCCGATGCCGGGCGAAGTACCGGTCGATGTGGTTGCGCGTGGCGAAGTCGCTGCTGAGCAACGCGAGTTGCTGTCCGGCCAGTTCACGGACCGGGACGGGTCGCCCGGTCCGGGTGTCCGGACGGCGGGTGGTGACGACGAGGCCGAGCGTCTCGGTGAAGAGCGGGACCGCCACGATCCCGGAGAGGTGGTCTCCCCCGAACGCGATGCCGAGGTCCAGTTCGTCGGCCAGCAGGCTCGCCTCGATGCGATCCTGCGTCATCTCGCGCACCTCCAGGCTGATGCCGGGGTGACGGGTGCGCAGTTCCCGGGCGAGCGGTCCGACCAGGTAGGCGGTGAACGTCGGCGTCATCGCCAGGCGCAGATGCCCCTGGGAGAGGTCGGCGACGTCGAGGACGGCACGGTCGGCCGCCGCCAGTTCGCGGAGCGCGCGCCGCGCGTGGCGTACGTAGACCTCGCCCGCGTCGGTCGGGCGGACACCTCGGCCGCTGCGGTCGAGGAGCTGGACGCCGACCGCTCTCTCCAACTGCTTGATCTGCTGCGACAGCGTCGGCTGGGAGATGCGCAGTTCGTCGGCCGCGCGCGTGAAGCTGCCGTGCTCGGCCACGGCGATCAGGTAACGGAGGTGACGCAGTTCCGGACCCATGCCCGGAGTATAGAGCCGATCGATCGATATCCCACGAATATTCGACGCTGCCTATGCTCCCTGGTCATCGGGGCGTCACGGCCTCGGACCGCGGAGCGGGCCGACGCCCGGCGAAGCGGCCGGGGGCGTGTCCGACGACCGTGAGGACCACGCTCGCCGTCAGGACCCGGCCGCCCGCACGGGGGCATAGATGTGATCAATGAGCTCTGGGAGAACATGGACTTGGACTCTATAGCGGCAGGTCATGCATGGTGGGTGAGGTCAGCCCACCGGGCCGGCGACCATCGAAGGGAGTGGCCGTGCACGACATCACCGACGGCTCCGAGCGTTTCCGCCGCGAGGTGTTCCCCGCGAAGGCCGGGCTGTTCGCCCGCCTGGCCACGACGCACCGGCCGAGGACACTGTTCATCGGCTGCTCCGACGCCCGCGTGGTACCCGAACTGATCACCCGGAGCGAACCGGGCGAGCTGTTCGTCGTCCGCACGGCGGGCAACCTGGTCCCGGCCCATTCCTCGGGCACGGGCGGCGTCGCGGCGAGCATCGAGTACGCCGTCTCCGTGCTGGGCGTCCGCGACGTCGTCGTCTGCGGGCACTCGGCCTGCGGTGCCATGACCGCCCTGGCCGAGCAGCACGACCTGAGCGGCGCCCGGTGATCGCCGACTGGCTGCGGCACGCGGACGCCGTCCGCGCCCGGGCCGCCGCCGTCCCGGTCGCACCCGGCACGTCCAGGCCGGCCGCCCTGGTGCGCGTCAACGTCGCGGCACAGCTGCAGAACCTGGTCACCCATCCCTCGGTGGCCCGCGCCCTGGCCGCCAGGACGCTCACCCTGCACGGCTGGGTCTTCGACATCGCGACCGGATCCGTCGAGAGGGTCGACCCCGTCGTCACCGCGGCCTGACACACCCTGCAAGAACTCACCGGCCGCCTCGGTGCCGGTGTCACGGAAAGGAATCCCCATGCCCCACGCCGGGATCCTCGCCGTCCGCGAGGCGTGCCGGAGGCTCGGCACCGAGCACCTCGTCGGCGCCACCGTGTGCGTACTGGCGCACCCCTGCCCCATGTGCCTGGGCTCGTCGTACTACTGCTCCCCCGACGAGGTCGTCTTCCTCACCACGCGGGAGGCCTACGAGCCGCACTACGTGGACGACCGGAAGCACTTCGAACTCGACACCTTCTACGGCGAGTTCGCCAAGGAATACCGGGACCGCCGGCTGCCGATGCGGCACGAGCCGCACGAGGCCGCCGTCGACGTGTACCGGTTCCGGCAGGAGCGCAACGGCGGGGACCGCAGGGTCGTGGGAGCGCCGACGGCCCGATAGCCGCCCGCCTCCGCACCGCCCACCCGCACGACGGACGGCGCGGCGCGGAGGCGCGCCTCCCGCCCCGGTGGTACCACGGACCCGCGGGCCGCCCCGCACCCCCGAGCCCCGTACACCCGCCCCGTCCGTACACACGAGGAGAGACCCTTGCCATCAGTCGAGCTGTCCGAGGCCGAACTCCGCCACCTGGAGCGGGCCGTGCACCTGGCCGAGGAGGCGCTGCGGGCCGGGGACGAGCCCTTCGGTTCCGTCCTGGTGAGCGGCGACGGCCAGGTCGTCGCCGAGGACCGCAACCGCGTGCACGGCCTCGGCGACAGCACCAGCCACCCCGAGTTCGAACTGGCCCGCTGGGCGGCCGCGCACCTCACGGCGTCGCAGCGGGCCGCGGCGACCGTCTTCACCTCGGGCGAGCACTGCCCCATGTGCGCCGCCGCCCACGGCTGGGTGGGCCTCGACCGCATCGTCTACGCCCACTCCGCGGCCCAGCTGACGCAGTGGCTGGACGAGCTGGGCGCGCCGCCGTCCCCGGTGCGCGCCCTGCCGGTCCAGGAGGTGGTACCGGGCATCGAGGTCCAGGGGCCGGTGCCGGCCCTGGCCGATCGCCTGCGGGAGATGCACCGCGCCTCCTACCTGTCGAGGCACCAGGCGATGTGACGGGCTCCTCCGGCACGCACGCGTCCGGTTCGGGTCCCGCCGCGCCGGCGGCGGATCACGCCCCGGGACCCGGCCGGCGCTCCCACCGGGCGTCCGGCCCGCCGAAGGGAAGCCGGGCCCGGGCCCTCGCGATCAGCGCGCCGGGGTCCGGGCGCGCCTGCAGGGCGTTCAGGACGAGCCGCCACCACTGGTCGAGCCGGGACACGAACTCGTCCTCGCGCGGTGTCCCGTCGCCGCTGAGGCTGTACAGGCCGAAGAAGGCGCACACCAGGGCCGGGGCGGCGCCCGCCGGTTCGACACCCGCGGCGAGTTCGCCCCGTGACCGGGCGTCGGCGAGCAGCCGGGTGGCGGCCGCGGTCCAGGCGGCGAACGGGGTGGGAACGACGGCGTCGATGCTCCGCCGCTCCGCCCACAGCCGGGCACCCGCCCGCGCCACGACGTCCTGACACAGGACCCTCGCGATCTCGAAGCTCAGGGCGACGAGCCGTTCGAGCGGTGGGACGTCCGGGGCCGTGTAGTACGCGGACAGCTGGGGCCACGCGGCGAACCGGTCGCGCACCACGGCGAGGGCGAGTTTCTCCTTGCTGGAGTAATGGAAGTAGACGGCCCCGCTGGTCCTTCCCGAACGGGCGCATATGTCGTTGACGCTCGTTCCCGCATACCCCCGTTCGACGAAGAGCTGAGCCGCGGATTCCAGCAGAGATCTCCGGGTCGTTCGCGCCCTGTCCTGCATGCGTGTTCCACCTTCGATATTCCATGCGATACATAAGGCGCGAGGAGGTAGTGCGCCCGCGCATCGACGGCCTCGCCCAACCGTACCGAGCGGAGATTTTATTATTCTTCGACTGCGCACACAGGGGGATGTCAAGGAAACCCGGGGACTTGCCCACGCTTTCACACACGGCTCCGCCACGACTGTTCCCGGAAATGACCAGGTTTTTTCCACATCACCGGGCTTTCGGGCCGATTGGACGGACGATCGGCTCCGTACGGTCACCCTCGGGCCACTCCTCCGCGCACGCCCGGCGCGCGATCGCCCCGCGTCGAAACACTCGAAGTAGTGATTGCGCGCCGCTCGGACGCGAAATTAACGTAGTCGGCACGATGTTTTCGGGCCCGCACCGAATCGACGGATGAAATCCGTCGCGGCGAGCTCCGCAGAGGCGATCGACCGCCTTCTCAAACGGTCACCGAAGATCGTCCGAAATCCAGTTCCCCCTCAGTCCAGCGCGCCTTCCCCCGGTCCGGGAGAACAGCGAACCGGAATCGGACCGCGGCCGGCGCACGCTCCGAGAACGGCAGAGAAATGGCAACTGACCCCATTCCCAACTGGTCCCCCGCCGCCATCGTCTTCGATTGCGACGGCACGCTCATGGACACCGAACGCCACTGGCAGGACGCCCGCAACAGAGTGTTCGCGGAGTTCGGCCTCAAGCCCCCGCCCGGCTTCGCCGAACGCGCCCAGGGCGTCCACTACACCGAGTGCGGAAGCCTCATGGCCCGGGAGACCGGGAAACCCGAACTCACCCACGAGATGACCCAATCGCTCCTGAGACACTTCATGACGCTGGTCGACGAGGACCCCGTCACCATGCCGGGCGCGGCCGCCCTGGTGGGGCTCACCGCTCGCCACATGCCGCTCGCGGTCGCCAGCAACTGCCCGCGGGAAATGGTGGAGTCGTGCCTGCGGCGGGCCGGCCTGCTCGGCCACTTCGACCACGTCGTCGTGGCGGGCGGCTCCCTGCGCCCCAAGCCCCGCCCCGACGTGTACGCCGAGGCGGCGGAACGGTGCGGCGTCCGGCCGCACGAAGCGCTGGCGGTCGAGGACTCCCTCACCGGCATCGAGTCCGCCCGGAGGGCCGGACTGCGGGTGGTCGGCGTCGGGCCACGACCCTCCGGCCTGGGGGCGGAACGGGCCGACCTGTGGGTCGACGCCCTGAACGATCCGGCACTGGTGGCCTGGGCCCACACCTGGATCGCCGACGCCGGGCCCCCCGTCGCATGAGGCACCGGGCCCGGCGCGCACCGGCACACGGCGGCACGGCCGCGGTGTGCCGGTGCGCGTTCCGGCCCCGTACCACGCGGCACGGGGCCCCGGGGCCGCGCGACGTCCGGGTCTCACCATGCAGTCATATTTGACATTAGCGCGTCTTATGGAAGATAAAGAAGGTCCTTTGGGTTGAAACTCACGCACCGTGATATTCGAGGCGTGACAGCCATGAACGTCTACGTGAATGAGTACCACCGTGCCGCACGCCGCCCCGTCCCCCGAACCGCCCGCCGACGCCGCCGCGGACTGGGAGGCATGGCGCGCCGAACGGCGCCGCTCCGTCACCTCGGCCACCGGGAACCTCGCCCTCGTCGAGACCCGCTGGGCCCCGGACGGCGAGCGCCCCGACCCGGACGCGGCCCGCGCCGGGCAGCCGGACACCGTGACCGTCACCACGCTCGAACGCACCGACGCCGTCACCGGCGCGCCCGAGTACGGGCTGCGTTTCTGGGACGCGCACTCCCCCGCGATCCGGCACTTCGACCGCACCGACGTCTTCCCGTACGACCCGTCCTGGGTGCTGGAGGCGTCCTACACGCCGGTGCCGGGCGCCAGGAGGGTCCCGTTCGAGCACATCCGGGACAACGGCGGCACCCGCGACCTCGTCGTTCCGGGAGACATCGAACTCACCCTGGACGGCAGGGACTACACCCTGAGCGCCTTCGACGACGACGGCACCCTGCTGCTCGTCTTCGGTGACCCGACCAACGGCGACGCCACCTACGGCGCCGGACGCTTCCTCTTCGTCACCCGCACCGGCGAGGGCCGCGTCCTCCTCGACTTCAACCGTGCCTTCGTGCCGCCCTGCGGCTTCTCCGATCAGTACAACTGTCCGATGCCGCCGCGGCAGAACCGTTTCCACCTGCCCGTGACGGCAGGAGAGAAGCGCCCCGTCTTCCGCGACGGCTTCCCCGCACAGCACTGATCGCCCCCGGCAACTCCGCCCCGCAGCACGAAAGCGCGTACTCCTCATGAACATCAAGAAGACCTCCCTGTACGGCGGAGCGACCGCCGCCGCCCTCGCCCTGACCCTCACGGCCTGCGGTGGCGGCACCGGCGGCGCGTCCGGGGGCGGGGGCAAGAACGCCACCATCAACATCGGTTCGCTCTACGAGCCGCAGAACCTCGACAACATCGGGGGCGGCGGCCAGGGCGTCACCGAGGCGCTCAACGGCAACGTCTACGAGGGGCTGTTCAGGCTCACCGACGACGGCAAGGTCGAAAAGCTCCTCGCCCAGGACCACAAGGTCTCCGCCGACGGCCTCACGTACACCTTCACCCTGCGCGACGGCGTGACCTTCCACAGCGGCAAGAAGCTCACCAGCCAGGACGTCAAGTACAGCCTGGAGAAGGTGATCGCGAAGGACTCGCAGTCCGCGCGCAAGAGCAACCTCGAGGTCATCAAGTCCGTCGGGACGCCCGACGCGCGCACGGTCGTGGTCAGGCTGTCGAAGAAGTCGATCTCCTTCGTCTACAACCTCTCCTACGTCTGGATCATCAACTCCCAGGCCAAGGACCTCAGGACGAGCGAGGACGGCACCGGCCCGTACACGCTGGACAAGTGGACCCGCGGCTCCGCCCTCGCCATGAACCGCTTCGCCGGCTACTGGGGCGACGCGGCGGCCAACAAGCGGGTCGTCTTCCACTACTACAAGGACGCCACCGCGCTGAACAACGCTCTGCTGACCAACGCTGTGGACGTCGTCACGAGCGAGCAGTCGCCCGACGCCCTCGACCAGTTCAAGAACAACCCGAACTACAAGGTCAACGACGGGAATTCGACGACCAAGCTGCTGCTCGCCTTCAACGACAGGGCCAAGCCGTTCAGCGACGTCAAGGTGCGCCGGGCCGTCTCCGCCGCCATCGACGACGAGAAGCTGCTGAAGTCCGTGTGGGGCGGCTACGGCAAGCCCATCGGTTCGATGGTGCCGCCCACCGACCCCTGGTACGAGGACCTCACCGACGTCAACGCGTACGACACCGCGCGCGCCAAGAAGCTGCTCGCCGAGGCCGGATACGCGAAGGGCTTCTCCTTCACGCTCGACACCCCGAACTACGACCCGCACCCGACCGCCGCGACCTTCATCAAGTCCGAACTCGCCAAGGTCGGCATCACCGTCGAGATCAACACGATCACGCCGGACGAGTGGTACACGAAGGTCTACAAGAACCACGACTTCACGGCCACGCTCCAGGAGCACGTCAACGACCGCGACCTGGTCTGGTACGGCAACCCCGACTTCTACTGGGGCTACGACGACAAGCAGGTCACCCGGTGGGTCGAGGAGGCCGAGCAGGCCTCCAGCACCGCCGAGCAGACCGAGCTCCTGAAGAAGGTCAATCGCAAGACCGCCGAGGACGCGGCCAGCGACTGGCTGTACCTGTACCCGCAGATCGTGGTGGCGGGCAGCAAGCTCTCCGGATACCCGGTCAACGGCCTGAACTCCCAGTTCTTCGCCTACGACATCAAGAAGGGCTGATGGCCCGCTACCTGCTGCGCCGTCTCGCCTTCCTGCTGGTCTCGCTGGCCCTGGCGAGCGTGGTGCTGTTCGTGCTGCTGCGGATGCTGCCGGGCGACCCCGCCAACGCGCTCACCGCTGTGGGCGCCGACGCGGAACAGATCGCCGCGGCCCGGCACGCCATCGGGTCCGACCGGCCGCTGCCCGAGCAGTTCACGCACTGGATCGGACAGCTGGCGAGCGGCGACCTCGGCGCGTCGTTCGTCAGCTCGCTGCCCGTCGGTCCCGAGATCGGCTCCCGGCTGAACGTCACGGTCCCGCTGACGCTGGCCTCATTCGTGCTGGCGGTGCTCATCGCGGTGCCGGTCGGCTTCGTGGCCGCGCACCGGCGGCGGACCTGGTACGGCGCCCTGCTCAACGGGGTGTCCCAACTGGGCATCGCCGTCCCGGTGTTCTGGCTCGGCATGATCCTCGTCGCCGTCTTCGCGCTGAACGCCGGCTGGCTGCCGGCGGGCGGCTTCCCGCAGGAGGGCTGGTCGCAGCCGGCCGAGGCGGTCCGCTCGCTCACGCTGCCCGTCGTCACCATCGCGCTGGTCATGAGCGCCTCGCTGATCCGCTACGTCAGGTCGGCCGTGCTCGACGTGCTGGGCAGCGACTACCTGCGCACCGCACGGGCCATGGGTGCCTCGTTCGGGCAGGCGATGTGGCGGCACGGGCTGCGCAACGCCTCGGTCCCGGTGATCTCGATCCTCGGCATCGAGCTGGCCTCCACCCTGCTGGGCGCGGTGGTCGTGGAGTCCGTGTACGCGCTCCCCGGCCTCGGCTCCCTGCTCGCGACCGGCATCGCGCAGCACGACTATCCGGTGATCCAGGGCGTGCTGTTCGTCTCCACCCTCGCGGTGCTGGTCATCGGATTCGTGGCCGATCTCGTCCAGCGGATCATCGACCCCCGACTGCGCGGCAGGCTCTCCGGAGGTGCCCGATGACTTCCCCGGTCCCGACGGAACACAGGGACGCGGCCCCGGCAAAGACCGCCGAGGGCGAGCGGCGCGGGCGGCGCTCGTACACGCTGGTGACCGGCTGCGTCCTGGCCGGGCTGATCGCCGCCGTCGCGCTGGTCTCGCTGTTCTGGCTCCCGTACGCCGCCGACGACACGTCCGGCGGACGGCTCGCGGGCCCCGGTGCGGGGCATCCGCTCGGCACCGACAAGCTGGGCCGTGATCTGCTCACCCAGCTGATGACCGGATCCCGCATCGCCTTCGAGGCCGGGCTGGGCTCGGTGCTCATCGCCGCCGCGCTCGGCGGCACGCTGGGCGTGCTGGCCGCGTTCGCGCAGGGCTGGCTCGACGACACGGTCTCCGCGTTCCTCGACATCCTGATCGCCTTCCCGACGCTGCTGCTGGCGATGCTGATCGTCGCCGCCCGCTCGGCCACCCTGGGGTCCGCCGTGCTGGCGATCGGCCTCGCGCAGAGCGCGGTCGTGGCACGGCTGGTGCGGATCCTGGTCAAGCGGGTCCTCGCACGGGACTACATCACGGCGGCGCGCACCTCGGGCACCTCGTGGCCGCGCATCGTGACCGGGCATGTGCTGCCCAACATCTGGCCGACGCTCGTGGTGAACCTCGCCCTGCAGTTCGGGCTCGCGGTACTGGCCGAGGCCGGGCTGTCGTACCTGGGCCTGGGCGCGCCGCCGCCCAACGCCTCGTGGGGCCGCATGCTCCAGGAGGCGCAGGCCACCTTCACCACGGCCCCGGCGGGCGCGCTGGCCCCGGGCATCCTGCTCGTGCTGCTCGTCATCGGCGTGAACCTCGTCGCCGACGGGCTGCGCGACACCCTCGACCCCGCGACCCGGCGGAGGCGCTCGTGACCATCCTCGACGTACACGACCTCACGATCCGCACGGCTCAGGGGCGGACCCTCGTCGACGGCCTCTCGCTGACCATGGACCGGGGCGAACGCCTCGGTCTCATCGGGGAGTCGGGTTCCGGGAAGTCGCTGACCACCCTCGCCGTGCTCGGCCTGCTGCCGGACGGCATGACGGCCACCGGAAGCGTCGAGCTGGCCGGTACGCAGATCGTGGGCGCGAGCGAGAAGCGGCTCACGGGCGTGCGCGGCCGGGACGCCTCCGTCGTCTTCCAGGAGCCGCTCACCGCGCTCGACCCGCTGATGCGGGTCGGCCGGCAGATCGCCGAACCGCTCGGCAGGCGGCGGGGGCTGAAGGGCGCCGGGCTGAGGCGGGCCGTCGTGGAGGCCCTGGAACAGGTGCGGCTGCCCGAGCCGGACCGGATCGCCCGCGCCTTCCCGCACGAGATCTCCGGCGGCCAGCGCCAGCGTGTCGCGCTCGCCATGGCGCTGGCCTGCGATCCGCAGCTGCTCATCGCGGACGAGCCGACCACCGCGCTCGACGTCACCGTGCAGTCCGACATGCTCGACCTGCTCGACACCCTGGTACGGGACCGGGGCATGGCGGTCCTCTTCGTCAGCCACGATCTCGCGGTCGTCTCGAAGGTCGCCGATCGCGTGCTGGTCCTCAAGGACGGGCGGGCCGTGGAGGAGGGCGACGTCCACGAGATCGTGCGCGCCCCGCGCGAGGAGTACACCAGGGCACTGGTGGCGAGCGCCCGCCGGCTGGAATCGGCGCTGGACCTGAGGAGCACGCGATGACGCCCGTACTGGAGCTGGAGAAGGTCTCCTTCGGTTACCGGGGACACGGCGCGCCCGTCGTCGAGGACATCTCCCTCGCCGTCGGCTCCGGGCAGTCCCTCGCCCTCGTCGGGGAGTCGGGCGCGGGCAAGACCACACTGCTGCGGCTGCTGCTCGGGCTGGCCCGCCCGTCCTCGGGCGCCGTCCGGTTCGACGGCGAGGAGCTGAGACCGCGCGACGGGGCGCAGATGCGACGGTTCCGGCGCGGTGTGCAGTGCGTCTTCCAGGACCCGTACTCGTCGCTGAACCCGCGTCGGCGCGTCGGCGCGATCGTGTCCGAGCCCCTGCGCTCCCTGGACATCGACAGCCGGGCCGGCGCCGCGCCCAAGGTCGCCGAGGCCCTGGAGCGGGTCGGTCTCCCGGCCGACGCGGCGGGGCGCTATCCGCACGAGTTCTCCGGCGGCCAGCGCCAGCGCATCGCGATCGCCCGCGCGACGGTGTGCGATCCGCGGGTGCTGCTCGCCGACGAGCCGGTCAGCGCGCTCGACGTCACCACGCGCGTCAAGGTCGTCGATCTGCTCAAGGAGCTGAAGGAGGAGCGCGGCCTGACGCTGGTCATGGTCTCGCACGACCTGTCGGTGGTCGCCTCGCTCTGCGAGCGCACCGCGGTCCTGGAGCGCGGCCGCCTGGTCGAGCAGGGTGACACCGCGCAGGTGCTGGGTGCCCCGGCGCACCCGTACACGCGCCGCCTCGTCGAGAGCGTGCCGCGGCTGCCCGCCTGACCGGGGACTCAGTCCGTGTCGTTCGTGGGCGGGCCCTCGTCCTCGTACGGGACGGCGGGCCACTCGCGGCGGCCCTCGTCGTGCCAGAGCGGTCGCCGGTCGACGCGCAGGCCGAGGATCTCCGGTCGTGCGTAGTGGCCGCGCGAGTCGACCCAGACCTTGACGGCGTCGATGTCGGCGAGGTCGATCGCGGCGGCGACGAGCTTCTCCTCCGGACCGGTGTGCGGGCCCGCCAGGTACTGGTTGAAGGGGTGGATCACGGCCGACCAGCCGCCGCCCCGGGTGATGTGCTTCTGCGGTCCGACGGTGTCCGCCATCCAGCGCAGGCACGTCTCGTCGACGGGGTTGCCCGCGGCGACGACGAAGGACTGGGCGGTGAGCGCGTGCGTCTTCATCATGGCGTCGATCTGGATGTCGGCGACGGCCTCGAAGCCCGCCATGGTGGACAGACCGGGCCAGGCCGCCGCGTGGATCTCCTGGCCCTGGACGACGAGGGCCTGCCGGGCCAGGTTCATGGTGTGCTCCCAGCAGACCAGTCCGCCGATCCGGCCCAGGGCACTGTCGAACACGCCGAGCGTCGAGCCGCCGCCCTGGGCCCACACCATCCGTTCGGCGTAGGTGGGCTGGAGCTTGCGGTGCACTCCGAGCAGGGTGCCGTCGGGGTCGATGAAGACCTGGCTGTTGAAACAGGTGCGGGTGCCCGCGAGCCGTTCGCTCACGCCGAGGACCGTGCCGACCCCGGCACGGCGGCAGGCGGACCGGACCCGGTCGATCCCCGGGCCGGGCACCTCGACGGACGCCTCGGCGTAGGCGGCGTTGGCGGCCTGCTGGTCCAGCGGGGCGTACGCCTCGATCCAGTACGGGTAGCCCGGCACGAAGGTCTCGGGGAACACCAGCAGGTCGATGCCCTCCCGGCCGGCCCGTTCGACGAGGCCGACGACCTTGTCGAGGGTCGCCTCGGTGTCCATGAACACGGGCGCGGCGTGCACGGCGGCGACGGTTCGTTTCCTGGGAGCGGGGGACGGCACAGGGCCCCTCCTCGAAGACGGTGACGCACCGCGGGACCGACGATCCGGACGACCGCCGGAACCTCTGGGGCGGTGCCCGGACGCGTCGGCCCCGGGGTGCGTGGGCGGGTCGGTCGGTGGCAGTGTGCCATCGTTCACCGCCGCGTGTGCCGGTACCGGCACGACCGGCTCGTCAGCCGCCCCACCGCCAGTACTGTTCGGGGCGGGCCGGCCCGGAGCAGCCGGCGCGGACCAACCGGGGGTCGCGGCGGTCCCGGCTGTCCCAGCGGGCGGGCAGTTCACGGTCGTCCTGGTACAGGCAGCGGTGGTCGGCTGCGCTCTCGATCCGCCATGCCGCGCGCTTCCATGTCGTGCTCCGCCACGGCACCCGGGTCCATGTCTGGTCCGCGGCGCCGCCCCGGCAGGGTTCGAGCACGGCCCCCGCGCCGACGGCCGTGAGGCAGGAGTGCGGCTCGCCCCACAGGCCGATGGTGCCGTCGCTCCGCATCCGCCAGCGCTGGGCCGGGGATCCGTCGCACGCGCGGATGCGGACCTCCCGGGACTTCGGCGGCGTGCCCGCCGCATCAAGGCACCGGACCGGGTCGGGACCGGCGGCGTACGTGGTCCGTCCGATGTCCCCGAGGACCTCGCCGGGCGCCGGAGAGCGGTGCGTCTGCGGGTACTGCCGACGGATCCACAGGTTCCAGTCCTCCTGGAGCGGACCGCGGTAGGGCGGCACCTCGGCGCACCGGCCGGTGGCGCGGCACCGGCGCCGGGCGACGTACCAGCGCACCACCCGCTCCTTCGCGGCGGCCTGTGCGGGCGTCAGGTCCGCGTCCAGCACCGACATCCGGTAGCCGAGGTACGAGGTGACGGGGATCCCGAGGGCGTAGCCCACTCTCCTGAAGTACCGGGCGGTGATGCCGTGGTCGCTGTGGTCGACGCCGCCACCGAGACCGAACGCGAAGGACGCGTTGTCGTGGTCCATGGTCAGGATCCGTTCCGCGCGGCCCGTCCCGGCCAGGGCGCGGAGCGTGGCGACGAGCCGTTCCTCGGTGAAGGCCGGGCCCTCCGGGAACCCGCGGACGCTGTGCCTGCTCCCGTCGAAGAGTCTGAGCACGCTGTCGGGCTCCTCACCGTGCGGAAGCCCGTCGTGGAGATCGAGGAAGGTGAGCCGGATCCCGGCGCCGACCGACCGGCCGGCCAGCAGGAACGAGCGGACGCGGAGGCCGCCGGTCCGTACGTCGGACCGCTTCCAGCCGTCGGCGGCCCCGGCCATGGACGCGTAGGCGGCCCGTACTCCGTACTCCCTGCGGTCCACGTACTTCAGGGCCCGCGTACGGTCGCGGACGGCGTCGTCCCCGGCGGTCAGGTACACGGTGTGGACCGGGCATCCCGCCCGGATCGTCCGCGCGATCTCCGGGTTCAGGAAGAACAGGTCGTCGTCGGGGTGCGCCACGCCCACCAGGGTGCGCCGGCACCGGAGCGGCTCCGTCTGGGGCGCGGCCGCCGTGCCGGGGCCGGGGGTCGGGGCGGGCGCGGCGGCGGGGCCGAGCAGGGCGCAGAGCACCGCGGCCGCCGCGAGCGTGCGCCGGACGAGGCGGCGGCCACCCCGGCCGTCCCGGGTGTTCTCGCGCGCGTGGTCGTCCATCTGCGGATGATCACCGGTCGGTTGCCCGGAGCCAACCGACCCGCCGCGCGGCACACCCGGTCGGCGGGTCGGACGCGGTGCGCGGGGGCCCGGCGAAAGGGCCGGGGCCCCGGCGGGATGCCGTGGTCAGGGCCGGGCGGTGGGCTCGAACCAGGTGGGTTCGTCGGTCAGCGCCTGCTTGATCCTGAACCGCGAGAACTCGTTCAGCGGCGGCAGCGCGTCCACCGGGTACCAGCCCACCTCCAGCGACTCGTCGTCGTTCACGCGTGCCTCGCCGCCCGTCGCCCGGCAGCGGAACGTGACGTCGAGGTACTGGCAGCGGTCCCCGTTGGCGTATTCGACCGGTTCGAGGGCCTGCGTGAGCACCACCCGCTCCGCCACGCAGTGCACGGCGGTCTCCTCGTACACCTCGCGCTCGGCCGTCGCCGCGGGCTGCTCGCCCGGCTCGCAGATGCCCCCGATCAGCGCCCATCGGCCGGTGTCGGAGCGCCGTCCGAGCAGCACTCTGCCCTCGTCGTCGAGGACCACGGCGGTCACCCCCGGCAGCAGGAGCAACTGGTGGCCCGCGGTGGCGCGGATCCGGCGGATGAAGTCAGGAGTACCCATGGCTCGACCCTAAGGGCTGTCCCGTAATCCCCGGTGGATCAGCGCGCGGCGTCGGATGCGGTGCGTCGCAAGGCGGAGGGACGTCCGCATACTGGACGTATTCGGGTGTTCCGACAACGCAGCGCGGGGCCGTAGCTGTCGTCGCGCGCCCGCCGGGGATTACGGGCCAGCCCTGACGACCTCGCCCACGATCGTCAGCGGCGTCGCAGCGTCCGGGACCTCCGCCTCCGGCGTTGTCGTCAGTTGCCGACGCTCCGCGTCGACTCCCTCCTCCGCCTCGGATTCGAAGGCCCCGGACACCGCTCCTTCTCCCACTGCCCATCGTGGGCGAGGTCGTCAGACGGTGTCGCGTCCCGCCCGGCGGAGCCGTACCGCACGGACGGCGGTCCGGCCGAGCCCCGCCGCGGCGATCAGCGCGAGCACCGCCTCCGGAAGTACGCCCAGGCGGGTGGCGGGCGTCTGCGAGGACCGCAGCGGCACCTCGTCGACGAGCGCGGCCGGGGTGAACAGCTCCGTCCGCTGGACGACGGTGCCGTCGGGCCGGATGATCGCGCTGACCCCGCTGGTGACGGGGACGACGACGGATCTGCTGTGCTCGACCGCCCGGACCCGGGACATGGCGAGCTGCTGGTAGGTCATCTCGCTGCGCCCGAAGGTGGCGTTGTTGCTGGGGACGGCGATCAGCCGGGCGCCGTGGTCGACGGTGTCCCGCACCGCGTCGTCGAACGCGGCCTCGTAGCAGGTCACCAGCCCGACGGGGGTGCCGGACAGGTCGAAGACGCCGACCTTGCTCCCGGGGCCGAAGTCCCGCCGCACCCGGTCCACGTCGGAGCTGAAGAGGCGGGCGACGGAGCGCATCGGGATGTACTCGCCGAACGGTTGGATGTGGCGCTTGTCGTAGGTGGCGACGGGCCCCTTCCCCGGCTCCCACTGAATGAGGGTGTTGCGCAGTTTGCCCGTGTCGGGTGTGAGCACCGCACCGATCACGGTGGGCGCGCCGATCGCCTTCACCGCGTTGTCGATGACGAACCGGGCGTCCACGTTGAGGTACGGGTCGAGGTCGGAGGAGTTCTCCGGCCACAGCACGAAGTCGGGCCGGGGCGCCTTCCCCGCCTTCACGTCCCGGGCGAGCTGTTCGGTGCGGCGGGCGTGGTTGTCGAGGACGGCGCGGCGCTGGGCGTTGAAGTCGAGTCCGAGCCGGGGCACATTGCCCTGGATGGCGGCGACGGTGGCGGTGCCGTCCTCGGCCGAGTCGTCCACCAGCGGCCACGCGGCGAACGCGGCGGCGACGGGAGCGAGAACGCATGCCGCGGTGGCGGCTACGGCGCCCCGGGGGACCTCGCGCGTCTTCCGGTACGCGCGGAAGCGACGCAGCGTCTCGTGGAGGCCGAAGCCGCACAGCACCACGGCGAAGGAGAGCAGCGGCGTGCCGCCCACCGCCGCGAGCGGCAGGAACACGCTGTCCGCCTGCCCGAAGGCGATCTTCCCCCAGGGGAAGCCGCCGAACGGCACCCGGGCCCGGATCCCCTCGTCCAGTGCCCAGACCGCGGCGGCCCACAGCGGCCAACAGGCGAGCCGGGAGACGGCGGAGATCCCGGCGCAGCCCACGGCGATGAACAGCGCCTCGGCCGCGGCGAGCGCCAGCCACGGCACCGGGCCCACCTCCTCACCCGTCCAGTGCAGCAGCGGCAGCATGAACCCGAGCCCGGCGAGCAGACCGAGTCCGAACCCGGCGCGCGGCCGACGCCCGTGGAGCACCCAGCCGAGCAGCGCGAAGCCCGGCAGAACCAGCCACCACAGGGGCCGGGGCGGGAAGCTGAGATACAGCAGTACGCCCGAGACGACGGCCGCCGCGGACCGTACGAGGACGGGGATCAGCCGTCGGCGCGGGGACGCGGGTGCGGGTGCGGGCTGCTGCGGGTCGTCGACCGACGTGATGGTGGCGCTCACCCGGCGGAGTCTACGGTCATCGGCTGTGCGCCCGTCAGTCCCGTCCGGTCGGCGCCGGCTCCGGGGCGTCGTCTCCCCCGCCGCGCGCCCCTGGTCAGCCTCCGGTCGCCGCGCCCGTCCTCGGCAGACGCAGGCGTTCGCGGATGAACCGCACGCCCGCCTCCGCGTCGTCGACGGTGATGGTGAACGTCCGGCCGTCGCCGAGCCGGAGCACCAGGCCCTCGCCCCTGCGGACCACCACGGCGGTGCCCTGCTCGGGGCGCCAGCGGTACCCCCAGCCGCCCCACTGCCGGGGGGTGACCCGGGGTGCGAACTCCGCGCCCACCACATGGGTCAGCAGGATCCGGCGGCGCGGCAGGCCCATGTGGCCGCAGCGCACCTCCAGGGCGTCGCCGTCGACCCTGACGGCCACGTTCACGAAGGCGAGGGTGCCGAAGAGCATGAGCAGTCCGACGGCCACGCAGCCGATCACGGACATCAGCAGCGGGGCGCGCCCGGTGGCCCAGTCGGAGGTGACGGCCAGCTGGACGCCGAGCGCCAGGCAGGCGGCGCCCACGGCGGCCAGCACCCACTGGACCCGGTTGGTGGCCCTGCCGACCCAGACGTCGGAGTCGGGCTCGGCCCCGGCGTGCCTCGGTTCTCGGGGGTGGTCCCTCATGTCAAGCAGCGTACTCAGGGGACCGCATGCCGGGGGCGTCTCCAAGGGCCCGGATCCGGGTCAGCGGGCGGGGGCGACGGCCCCCAGCAGCCGCCCCTCGGCGTAGGCCAGAGCGGCCCGCGGCAGGTCGCCGGGGTGTCCTCCGAGGAGGACGGTGAGACCGCCGGCCGGTTGGGCCGACGGAGCGGGTGCGACCCCGATACGGCGCAGTGCCTGGGCGGCGACGGCACCGGCGGACCCGTGCAGCGCGACGGGGGGCAGGCCGCGCTCCCGCAGGGCGGCGCGGATGCGCTCGGTGACCAGTTCGTAGTGGGTGCAGCCGAGAACCACGGCGCGGGCGTCCCGTGGGGTGAGCGCGGCGGCCGCGGCGACGGCACGGTCGACGGCCGCCTCGTCCGCGTGCTCCACGGCGTCGGCGAGCCCGGGACACGGGATCTCCGTGACGTCGACGCAGTCCGCGAATTCCCGGATGAGTCCGCGCTGGTAGGAGCTGCCGGTGGTGGCGGGGGTGGCCCAGATCGCGACGGGGCCACCGCTCGCGGCGGACGGCTTGATGGCGGGGACGGTGCCGATGACCGGCAGCCCGGGTTCCAGCTCGGTGCGCAGGGCCGGCAGGGCGTGCACGGAGGCCGTGTTGCAGGCGACGATCAGCGCGTCCGGCCGCTGGGCGGCGGCGGCGCGGGCCACATCCAGCGCACGGGCGGTGAGGTCCTCGGGTGTACGCGGTCCCCAGGGCATGCCGCCGGGGTCGCAGGAGAGCACGAGATCGGCGTCCGGTCTCAGCCTGCGTACCGCCCCGGCTGCCGCGAGGAGGCCGATTCCCGAGTCCATGAGCGCGATCTTCACCCGGTCACCATAGTCGACCGCCCTTGCGATTCCTCCGCAGTGGGGCAGACTGCGGCGAATGAGTGCCGTTGCCTGGATCGCCACGGGTTCGCTGGCCGCGTGGGTGTGGTTGCTGCTGGGACAAGGGTTCTTCTGGCGCACCGACCAGCGGATGCCGGTCCGCCGGGCGCCGGAGCGCTGGCCCTCGGTCGCGATCGTCGTGCCCGCACGTGACGAAGCAGACATGTTACCCGTGAGTCTGCCGTCGTTGCTGACACAGGACTATCCGGGTGTCGCGGAGGTCTTCGTCGTCGACGACTGCAGCGAGGACGGGACCGGTGACGTCGCCCGCGCGCTGTCCGTGCGGTACGGGGGGCTGCCGGTGACGGTGGCGTCGCCCGGCGAGCCGGAGCCTGGCTGGACCGGCAAGCTCTGGGCGGTGCGGCACGGGATGGCACTGGCCCGGGCCCGGCGGCCGGAGTACCTGCTGCTGACGGACGCCGACATCGCGCACGAGCCGGACAGCCTGCGGGAGCTGGTCTCCGCCGCCGTGTCGGGCGGCTTCGACCTGGTCTCGCAGATGGCCCGGCTGCGGGTGTCGAGCGTCTGGGAGCGCCTGGTCGTGCCCGCCTTCGTCTACTTCTTCTCGCAGCTCTACCCGTTCCGGTGGGTGAACCGGGCGGGGGCGCGCACCGCGGCGGCGGCGGGCGGCTGCGTGCTGCTGCGGACGAAGGCCGCGGACCGGGCCCGGGTGCCGGAGTCGATCCGGCAGGCGGTGATCGACGACGTGTCGCTGGCGCGGGCGGTGCGGCGCGGCGGCGGGCGGATCTGGCTGGGGCTCGCGGAGCGGGTGGACAGCGTGCGGCCGTACCCGCGGCTGGCCGATCTGTGGCGGATGGTGGCGCGGAGCGCGTACACCCAGCTGCGGCACAGTCCGGTGCTGCTCCTCGGGACGGTGCTGGGGCTGGCGCTGGTGTACCTGGCGCCGCCGGTCGCGCTCGTCGCCGGGCTGCTGAGCGGCGACCCGGTGGCGGCGTGGGCGGGCGGCGCGGCGTGGGCGGTGATGGCGGGGACGTATCTGCCGATGCTGCGCTACTACCGGCAGTCGCCGTGGTCCGCGCCGCTGCTGCCGTTCACCGCCCTGCTGTACCTGCTGATGACGGTCGACTCGGCGGTGCGGCACCACCGGGGGCGGGGCGCGGCCTGGAAGGGGCGTACGTACGCCCGTCCCGAGGCCGCGCCGGACCGGTGAGCGGAGCCGGTCATGGGCCGATGGCGTCGGTCCCGTCCGGACGTCCGGGAGGTCATTTGCGGCCGGGCGTCCAGTTCATTCCCCACCCGTAGGCGTAGTCGATGGTGCGCTGCGGGCTGACTCCGCGCTGGGGCACGAGGTAGCGGGCCTCGCGCTGCACGGTGAGGTCTCCCCCGTTGTTGGTGAGGAGGGCGAGGGCGCAGACGGTGGACGGGACGGTGCATTCGTCGAGGGAGAAGTCGATCGGGGCACCGTGTTGGGGCTGGAGGGTGACGGTCGCGTGGAGGTCGGCGAAGCTCCGGGCGCCCTCGTAGATGGTGACGAAGATCAGGACGCGGCGGAACCTGTCCTTCTGGTCGAGGTTGACGGTGAGGTTCTCGCCGGTGGCGACGGCGCCGGTGCGGTCGTCGCCGTCGAGGTGGATGTACGGGGGCTGCCGGAGCGCTCCGAACGCGTTCCCGAGCGCCTGCACGACTCCCTTGCGTCCGTCGGTGAGTTCGTAGAGGGCGCACAGGTCGAGATCGAGATCCGCGTGGTGGGCGACCGCCCTGCCGAGTTTGCGTCCCCAGCCCGTGAACTGTTTGCGGACTTCCCAGTTGAGATTGACTCGGAGGAGTCCGGAAGTTCCGCCCTGTTTGGCGAGAGAGACCGACGGCGCCTGTTTGGTGAGCGTGATCTTCGTCAGCCGGACGGGGGCGGGAGCGGAAGGGGCCGGAGGCGTTGCCGGCGGGGCCGGGGGAACTGGTGGGATCGGGGGCACTCGGTCCACCCGCGTTGTCCGTTGGGGTTGTTGAGGCGATTGGGGATACGCCTGAGGCTGCTGGGGTTCATCGACGGAAATTCCGAAGTCCGTCGCCAGGCCCTCCAGACCGGTGGCGTAACCCTGGCCGACCGCGCGGAATTTCCAGTTGCCCTGACGCCGGTACAGTTCGCCGAGGATGAACGCGGTCTCGACGGTGGCGTCCGCGCTGTCGAAGCGGGCGATCTCGGATCCGTCCGCCGCGTCCGTGATCCGTATGTACAGCCCCGTCACCCGGCCGAAGGTGCCGCCGTCCGCGGAGGCCGCCAGGATCACGCGCTCGATGGTCGGCTCGACGCGCGCCAGGTCGACGGCGAGGTTGTCCGTCGCCCCGTCACCGGTGGTCCTCCGGCCCTCGTGGCGTACGGCGCCGGAGGCGTGAACGGGCTGGTTGTAAAAGACGAAGTCGGCGTCGTCGCGCACCTTTCCCGATACGAGCAGGAGTGCCGATCCGTCCACGTCCGGCGTCCCCGGAGAGGTGCGCCACCCCAATTCGACCCGTACGGATCGGGCCGGCACCGGAACATTGGCGCCTTTTAGCATGGTCATGATCGCCCCCATCGCGAGTCCGGCTGACCGAAGGCCATTCTCCGCCAACCTAATGCCCCGTCGGCCACGGATCGCGCATCGGTGCGCAACGAGTGCCGGAGATCAGCCGTTCATGCCCGGGAAGACGTCCGGCGATCAGCCGTTCATCCACCAGAAACTGACGTCTTTACACGATCCCAACGCGCTTTGGTGCCCCTTTTTCCCAAGTTCGCTCGGATTGGGGAACGAGGTTCCCCCACACCACGCAAAACAACCCTCTTGTCGGACTCCCCAACCGCCTCGTCGTGGGCTTAACTTAGGTGGCATGACGTCCCCCCGCTCCACCTACGGCAGCGGCTACTACGCTGCGTCGTCGTTCCCCGACACTCCGATCTACGACTCCCTGGTCGCGGAGCGGGGCACCCCTCAGATCGCTCCGATCCGAGTGCCTGCCGCCTATGACACCGGCAGCAGCAATCTACCGGCCCTCCCGGCGGCGCTGCCCGCTCTCCCGGCGGCACCCTCCCAGCCCGCGCCGCCGTACGGCTACCAGCAGCCGCCCCAGCAGGGGTACGCGCCGATGCAGCCCCCGCAGCTGCAGAACGCCCCGGCGCCGTACATCCCGCAGCAGCCGGGCGCGGCCCGCGGCGGGTACCCGGCGCCCCATCCGCCGCAGCAGCAGCGGCCCGCGCCCGCCACCGGGTACGAGGCGATGCGCCCGGCGTCACCACGCCCCGCCCCGGCGCCCTCCCCGTACGAGGACCCGTACAACCGCCCCTACCCGGGCCGGGGGTACTGAGTCCGACCGTACCGAGCGGGAGTCGCGCAAGGTCGCACCGAGGTCGTCGTCGAGCCATGGGGACTCGCCGACGACCTCGTCGTTCCCGGGGCGGGCGGATCTCGTCGACGGCCCACCCGTAAGCTCCCGACGTGCTGCCTCCGTCCCGTTCCCCGGGAACCCGCGCGCACGCTCGGCGCGTTGACCGCGCGGCGGGTGACGTCGCTCTCCCCTCACCGCTTCGGAGCGCGGGGCGTGCCGCATCGGGCCGCGACGGACACGTAAGGGGGTGCGGAACCGTGCGAGCGGCAGCGGGAGTGTGGCGTTGGCGGCGCAGTCCTCTGTGCCGCGCCACCGACCGGCGCGAGGCGTGGGTGGCCCTGGTCGCCCTGCTCCTCATGACGCTGGTGGCGCCGGCCCTGGGCGGGGTGTGCGGGGTGCTCGCGGACGAGAGCCTGCAGCGCTCGGCGCGCGCCGAGCGGGCGGAACGACGCGCCACGACGGCGGTCGTGCTCGGCCCGGCATCGGCGTCTTCCCGCGTCGTCGCCGATCCCGAGGGGGCATCGGAACGCACCGCGCGGACGTCGGTGGTGGTGCGATGGCGGGCCCCCGACGGCACGGAACGGCGCGGCACGGTGGCCGCGCCGCCCGGCAGGACCGCCCCCGGGACCGGGGTGAGGATCTGGACGGACCGCGCGGGCCGCGTCGTGGCGCGCCCCATGGACGTACCGACGGCCCGTGCGCACGCGGTGCTGGCCGGACTCGGGGCGGCGATGCTCGCCGCCGGTCTGATCGAGGGCGTCCGTCGCCTGATCGTCCGGCACATGGTCCGCGCACGGCACGCCCTCATAGACCGCGCCTGGGCCGGGGCCGGTCCCGACTGGGGCAGGACCGGGACCGGCACCTGACCGGTGGGCCGCTCGGGTCAACTCCCGCCCGCCGCGCGCGCTACGGTGGACCGGCCCGCCCGCTTCCTCGGCGGGCGGCCCCGTGGGCGCCGCTGCCCGAAGGCCGGTGACACGGGCATCACACACGCACGAGGTGGGGGCACAGCAGCGCCATGGCACAGGGCACGGTCCAGGTGACACACACCGGCACATCGCGGTGGCGGCGCCGCACAGGCGAATACCCCACCCTCACCGCGGCCCTGGAGGCCGCCGCGGACGGTGACGTCCTCACCGTCGCGCCGGGCACCTACCGGGAGAACCTGGTTCTGCACCGCGCGGTGACGCTGCGCGGGCCCGAGGGCTCGGTCGGCTCGGTGCGGATCGCACCGGCCGACGGCGTCCCGCTGACCGTCCGCGCCTCCGCCGTCGTCACCGACGTGCACGTGGAGGGCCAGGACTCGACGGCCCCGGCACTGCTGGTCGAGGACGGGGCACCGGAACTCGCGGACCTGCGGATCGTCACGCGTTCGGCCGCCGGGATCGAGGTGCGCGGCGCGGGCCGGCCGACGGTGCGCCGCTGCACGGTCGACAACCCGGCGGGGGCCGGCATCGCCGTGCTCGACGGCGCGGGCGGGGTGTTCGAGCAGTGCGAGGTCGTCTCGGCCGGACAGTCCGGCGTCTCGGTGCGCGACGGCGCGCATCCGCGCCTGGAGCGCTGCCGGGTCCATCACGCCTCGGGCTCGGGGCTGAGCGTCACCGGCGAGGGCAGCGGCCTGGAGGCCGTCGGCTGCGAGGTGTACGAGATCAAGGGCAGCGGGATACAGGTGTCGGCCCGTGCCGCGGCCCATCTCACCGACTGCACGGTGCACCGCACGTCGGCGGACGGGATCACGCTCGACACCGACGCCGTACTGACCCTGGCCGACTGCGACATCCACGACATCCCCGAGAACGCGGTGGATCTGAGGTCCCGTTCGGTCCTCACCCTCACCCGTTCCACGGTGCGCCGGTTCGGCCGCAACGGGCTCTCGGTCTGGGATCCGGGCACCCGTGTCGACGCCAACCAGTGCGAGATCCACGACAGCACGGGCGACTACCCCGCGGTCTGGGTCAGCGACGGGGCGACGGTGATACTGGACTCCTGCCGGGTCCACGACGTGCCGGACGCCCTGTTCGTGCTCGACCGCGGATCGCGCGCCGATGTCGTCGACAGCGACCTCTCCCAGATCCGCAACACCGCGGTGTCCGTGAGCGACGGGGCGACGGCCCAGCTCGACGACTGCCGCGTCCGCGAGGCGTCGACCGGCGCCTGGTTCCGCGACCACGGCAGCGGCGGCACGCTGAACAACTGCACCATCGACACCGTGCAGACCGGGGTGATCGTCACCAAGGGCGCCGACCCGGCGATCGAGCGGTGCACGGTCACCTCGCCCACCGAGGCCGGTTTCTACGTCTCCGCCGAAGGCCGCGGCACCTTCCACGGCTGCCGGGTCACCGGCAGCGAGGGCTACGGCTTCCATGTGATGGACGGCTGCCGTACGACACTGACCCGGTGCCGCACCGAGCGCTGCGCCCGCGGCGGTTACGAGTTCGCCGAGGGCGGTGCCCACGGCGACGGCCAGGGGGCGGGGCCCGTCGTGGAGGACTGCACCAGCGACGAGAGCGCGCTGCGCTCCCCCACCCCCGCGTCACCCGCCGTGCTGACCGCCACCCAGCCGGCATCCGCCGGGCTGCTCGGGGCGGTCCCCGGTCCGCGTGCCGCGGATCCCGCGCCGGCCGAGGCGTCGCCCGCCCGCCCGGTGCGCGACGCGGACACCGTCCTCGGCGAACTGGACGCCCTGGTGGGTCTGGACAGCGTCAAGCGGGAGGTGCGCGCCCTCACCGACATGATCGAGGTCGGCCGTCGGCGCCGGGAGGCCGGCCTCAAGGCGGCGTCGGTGCGGCGCCACCTCGTCTTCACCGGCTCCCCCGGCACCGGCAAGACCACCGTGGCCCGGCTCTACGGCGAGATCCTCGCCTCGCTCGGGGTGCTGGAGCAGGGACATCTGGTCGAGGTGTCCCGCGTCGATCTGGTCGGTGAGCACATCGGATCGACCGCCATCCGTACCCAGGAGGCGTTCGACCGCGCGCGCGGCGGGGTGCTGTTCATCGACGAGGCGTACGCCCTGTCACCGGAGGACTCCGGCCGCGACTTCGGCCGGGAGGCGATCGACACGCTCGTGAAGCTGATGGAGGACCAGAGGGAGGCGGTGGTCGTGATCGTCGCCGGGTACACCCACGAGATGGAGCGGTTCCTGACCGTCAACCCCGGTGTGGCATCGCGCTTCTCACGGACCATCACCTTCGGCGACTACGAGCCCGCCGAGCTGCTCCGGATCGTCGAGCAGCAGGCCGAGGAGCACGAGTACAACCTGGCCCCCGGGACCGGTGAGGCACTGCTGGAGTACTTCACCGAACTGCCCAAGGGCCCGGCCTTCGGCAACGGCCGCACCGCGCGCGGGACGTTCGAGTCGATGGTGGAGCGGCACGCGGGCCGGGTCGCCCAGCTCTCCGCGCCGAGCACGGACGACCTCAGCCTGCTCTACCCGGAGGATCTCCCCGAACTCCCGTGAGAACGGGGGGACTTCGAGGCCCCGTCCGGCGCCGCCTGACGGGGCAGGAGGGGGCCGAGGCGGTCGAGCAGCGCGGTCCGCTCCTCGGCGAAGACCGGGTCGGCCTGGTAGTCGAAGTGCCCCAGGACGGGCTCGGGCAGCGGGTGTTCGGGCGTGCGCCCGTAGACGAGGGGGTCCTTCAGCGGCCCCCGGTCCACCGGGGGCCCCGGCGCCTCGTCGAGACCGGCCCGGCCGCCGATCGGATCGGTGGCCCGCCAGAGGTTGCGCCAGCAGTTCACGGTGCGGTGCAGGCCGTGCAGCGGTCCGGGACCGAAGTAGGCCGGGAACCAGCGTCCGTACAGGCGCTCGATCGGTGAGCCGTAGGTGAGCAGGGCGACCCGGCTGCGCGTCCGCGCGGGCAGCTGCCAGACCGCCGACGCGGCGAGGACGCTGCCCTGGGAATGGCCGGAGATGACGAGTCGGCCACCGGTGAGCCCGGTCCAGCCGGACATCCGCGACACCAGGTCCGGGACGGCGCGCTCGGCGTAGCAGGGCGGCGCGAAGGGGTGCGCGGCGCGCGGCCAGAACGTCCCGACGTCCCAGAGAATGCCGATCGTGCGCCGCGCGGAGGCGTCGCGGTAGGCCCGCCGCCCCCAGGTGACGAACAGTATGAACCCGAACCCGATGAGCCAGGAGCCGGTGGACTGGGCCGCCTCGGCCACTCCCTCGACGAACGGCCCGCTCCCCTTCAGCGCGACCCCGGGAACCTCCCCGCCGGCCCAGGCGCCCCAGACCGCCGCCGCGCCCAGCAGCAGTGTGGCGCCGGCGACCGGGCCGACGATCGCGGGGGCGGAGTCGGTGAGGGCCGCCGCGGCCCGGATACGGGCGATCTGCCGCGTCCGGGCGGGGTCCGGCCGCTCCTTGCCGTACTCCCGGTCGATCCCCGGTTCCAGGGCGCGCGCGGTGAGCCAGGTGCGGACGAGGAGCAGGAGGGCGGGAATGACCAGCAGCGCCAGCAGGACCGGGATGACCGCGGCCTGCCAGCTCAGCAGCACCGGCGGTCCCTCGATGACGGCACCGGCCGTGCCCGGGGTGCCGGAGCCGTCGAGCCAGTCGGCGACGCGCTGGGCGACCCCGCCGGTCATGACGCCGCCGAGCGCGCAGGCGAGCATGGCCACCACCGGCCCGCCCAGTCCGTGCAGGACGGTGCGGGGCTCCGGTGTCCTGCGGTAGAGGCCGAGGGCCACCCCGGCGAGCAGGAGCACGAGCAGCACCTGGGCGAGGGTGATGACGCCGAAGGCGAGATGACCGGGCAGGGCGCCGGTGGAGAGCCAGCCGGGACGCGACCAGGCGGCGTACCCCCCGGCGAGGACGAGCAGGGCCAGGGAGGCGCCCGGCAGGTAGGTGACGAGGGCGCGGTCGAGCCGGTTGTCCAGACGGCGTTCGCTGCGCCCGCGGCGGCAGACGACCCAGAGCACGACCAGGGCGCCCGCCACCAGGGCCGCCTCGATGAGGCGGCCGAAGACGTCGGGTACGGGGCCGGGCGCGGCACGGTCGTGGCGGGCGGCGGCGCCCGCCACGAAGGCGGCGACGGTGAGGAAGCCCGCGGCGGTGTGGGCGGCGCGCAGGCGGGCGACGAGCCTGCGGCCGTACCAGAAGCCCGGCCTGCCGAGGGCGGGGCGGCCCTGTGCCGCGGGCTCGGGAGCGCCCTCGCCGTCGCCGGTCCCGTCGCCGGTCCCGTCCCCGGCGTCGCCGCCCGGTCCGGAGCCGGTGAGCGGGCGCTGCGACTCGTACGCGCTCCACGTCCGGTTGGACAGGAACCACAGCAGTCCCACCAGGGCGGTGGGCACCAGCGCGGCGAGGGCCAGCCGCCGCCCCGGCTGGGACCACCAACCGCCCTGCGCCGACGACAGGAAGCCGAGCCAGGAGCGCCGGTCCGAGCAGTCCGGGGCTCCCGCGCACTGCCAGGCCGTCAGGTCGAGGGCGACCTCGCACACGGCCGCGGTCAGCAGGATCGTGAGGCTGAGCGCGAGGAGCCGGACGAGGACGCCGTACAGGCGCACCGCGCGGGTGCGGGCGCGGGCGGTGGGGCGCATCCAGTGGGCGAGGTTGACGACCATGAACGGGAGCAGCAGCAGCCACAGCGCCCGGGAGCCGTTGCCGGAGGTGAGGTTGGACCAGCAGTAGGCCTCCTCGATGGGCCGGTCGCGGTACCGCTCCGGGTGCTGTTCGGCGTCGGTGTCCCCCGGGCGCCGGTAGACCGCCGCGGTCGCGTCGCCGGTGATCCGGACCACGCGGGGGTCGTCGAGCATCTCCTGGGGAGTGGCGCCGCCCACGCCGTGGACCAGCAGCTCCAGCGCTGGCCCCGGCGACGGGGCCTGGGTGGCAGGTGGCACTGAGGTGACTCGCTCTCTCGCTCGTGGGGGGAGTCCTGATGGGCAGTCACCAGGATCGTGGCGGAACGGCGGGATCCACGCCGCTCTCACGGAATCTCCCCACCGCGTCGGCCGACGACACCGCGTGGCAGGATGATCCCGTTTCCACGGGACTGGCGGTCGGCGGGAAGGAACGGACCGGCGTTGAGCGAGAATCAGAACCTGCTCGCGGAGCAGCGGCGCGCCCTGATCCTCGACGAGGTGCGCAGGCGGGGCGGGGTCCGGGTGAACGAGCTGACCCGCAGACTGAACGTCTCCGACATGACCGTGCGCCGGGATCTGGACGCGCTGGCCCGCCGGGGTGTGATCGAGAAGGTGCACGGCGGCGCCGTTCCGGTGGTCGAGGCCAGTACGCACGAGCCCGGTTTCGAGGCCAAGTCGGCCCTGGAGCCCACCGCCAAGGAGGACATCGCGCGGGTGGCGGCGACGATGGTGGTGCCGGGCAGCGCCGTCGCGCTCTCCGGCGGCACGACGACGTACGCGCTCGCCCGGCGGCTGGTGGACGTGCCCGATCTGACGGTGGTGACCAACTCGGTGCGGGTCGCGGACGTGTTCCACTCCGCGCAGCGCGCCGACGCGGCGGGCGGGGCGCGCCCCGGAGCCGCCACGGTGGTGCTCACGGGCGGGGTGCGGACCCCGTCCGACTCGCTGGTCGGTCCGGTCGCCGATCAGGCGATCGCCTCGCTCCACTTCGACGTGCTGTTCCTCGGGGTGCACGGGATCTCGGTGGAGGCCGGTCTCTCGACGCCGAATCTGGCGGAGGCCGAGACCAACCGCCGTTTGGTCCAGTCCGCGCGGCGGGTGGTGGTGGTCGCGGACCACACCAAGTGGGGCACGGTGGGCTTGAGTTCGTTCGCCGCACTGGACCAGGTGGACACGTTCGTGACGGACGCGGGGCTGTCGGCGGCGGCCCGCGAGGAGATCGCGGCGCATCTGCCGGGCCTGCTGGTGGCGGAGCCGGCCCCGGACGACGTCTGAGGTCCCGCGGGGCTCCCCCGGCGGTCACCGGGGCCGCGTGCGGCACGTGCGGTCCGGCCGAGGTGCCGGACGGCGTCGGTGCGGATGGCCGGTACGGGTGGCCCGTGCCGCCGTTCGGAGTCGTTCGCCGGGCCGCGCGCTCCGGTCCGGTGGAAGACTCGGGCGGGTGAAGGAATCCTCGGGCGGTACGCGGCCGCGCTGTCTGGTGACGGGTGCCACCGGCTACATCGGCGGGCGGCTGGTGCCCGCGCTGCTCGACGCCGGTCACCGGGTGCGTGCGGCGGTGCGGGACCCCCGGAGGCTGCGCGACCACCCGTGGGCGGACCGGGTCGAGGTAGTGGCGGCCGACGTCCGGGACGCCGGTTCCGTGCGGGCCGCGATGCGGGACGTGGACGTGGCGTACTACCTGGTGCACGCGCTCGGCTCCGGGCCGGGCTTCGAGGAGCGGGACCGCGAGGCGGCCCGGATCTTCGGCGAACAGGCGCGGGCCGCGGGGGTCGGGCGGATCGTGTATCTCGGCGCACTCACCCCGGACGGGGTGCCCGAGCGGGAACTGTCCCCGCATCTGCGGTCGCGGGCCGAGGTGGGGCGTGTGCTGCTCGCTTCCGGGGTGCCGACGGCCGTGCTGCGGGCGGCGGTCGTCATCGGGTCGGGCTCGGCCTCCTTCGAGATCCTGCGCCATCTCACGGAGCGGCTGCCGGTGATGGTCACGCCGAGCTGGGTGCGCACGTCGATCCAGCCGGTCGCGGTACGGGACGTGATCCGGTGGCTCGTCGGCTGCGCCGGGCTGCCCGCCGAGGTGAACCGCACCTTCGACATCGGGGGTCCGGACGTCATGACGTACCGGGACATGATGCGCCGGTACGCGGAGGTCGCCGGGCTGCCGCACCGGCTGGTCCTGCCCGTCCCGGTGCTCACCCCGAGGCTCTCCGGCCTCTGGATCGGGCTGGTCACCCCGGTGCCACCCGCGATCGCCCGGCCGCTGGCGGAGTCGCTGCGGCACGAGGTGGTCTGCCGCGAACACGACATCGCCCGGTACGTGCCCGATCCGCCGGGCGGTGCCCTCGGCTTCGACGAGGCGCTGCGGCTGGCGCTCCAGCGGATCAAGGAGGCGCGGGTGGACACCCGGTGGTCCTCGGCGTCGGTGCCCGGCGCGCCCAGCGATCCGTTGCCCACGGATCCGGACTGGTCGGGCGGCACGCTCTACCGCGACGAACGGGAGCTGACGGTGCCGGTGGCGCCGGACGCGCTCTGGCGGGTGATCGAGGGTGTCGGCGGCGAGAACGGCTGGTACTCGTTCCCGCTCGCCTGGGCCGTACGAGGCTGGCTCGACCGGTTCGTCGGCGGTGTCGGGCTGCGGCGTGGACGGCGGGACCGGCAGCGGCTGCGGGTGGGCGACTCGCTGGACTTCTGGCGGGTGGAGGAGATCGTTCCTGGTGAGCTGCTGCGGCTGCGCGCCGAGATGCGGCTGCCCGGTCCGGCGTGGCTCGATCTGTCGGTGGCCCGTGACGAGCGGGGGCGGACGGTCTACCGGCAGCGCGCACTGTTCCATCCCCGCGGGCTGCTCGGCCATGTCTACTGGTGGAGCGTATGGCCGTTCCACGCGGTGGTGTTCGGCGGCATGGCCCGTAACATCACCGCCGCCGCACGGTCGGCGCCGCCACGCTCGGCGGGCTGACGGCCTTGCGCACGAAGACATCTGACGGAGCGCCAGCTATGGTGTGCGCGGTCCTGCACGCCCCTGCCGACCGCACGGAGGTGCACCTGTGTCCCGCCGACTCCGTTCCGTGGGGATCGACTTCGTCGATTCCGCTCCTCTGCGCCTGGTGTTCGCCGCCGGGATGTCCGCGCCTCCCGAGAGGGTCTACCGCGCCCTCGCCGACGAGGTGGCGGACTGGCCGCGCTGGTTCGCCTCGGTCACGGCGGCCCGGTCCATCGGCGAGGGGGCGGGCCGCGAGGTCCGGCTCAGGGGCGGCGCGGTCCTGCGCGAGACGGTCCTCGTGGCGGATCCCGGCGAGCGGTACGCCTACCGGGGCGACGCGGCCAACACCCCCGGGATCCGGGCCCTGGTGGAGGAGTGGCTGCTCACTCCGGAAGGGGCCGGGACGCGGGTGCGGTGGACGTTCGCCGCGGACGGTTCCGGGCCCTTCCGGTTCGCCCTGCGGCTGGGCCGCTCCGGGATGGGCCGGGCGTTCCGGGACGCGGTGCGCACGCTCGACGGGCGGCTGGCCGCGTCGTCGGAGTGAGAGCGGCCGCGGGCACGGCGCGGGACGCGGCCGGCACCGCGCCGGGTCCGGGCCGTGCGGACCGGCCCGTTCGCCCCGGCTACCCGGACCAGCCGCCCCCGTTCAGGAAGGAGTCGATGGTCGCCGCGTACGGGGCGATGTCCAGTCCCTGCCCGGCGAGCCAGTCGTCGGAGTAGTACTTGTCGAGGTAGCGGTCGCCGGGGTCGCAGATGAGCGTGACGACGCTGCCCGTGGTGCCCTCCTCCACCATTTCGGCGACCAGCTTGAACGCGCTCCACAGTCCGGTGCCGGTGGAGCCGCCCGCCTTGCGGCCGATGGCCGTCTCCAGGGCGCGTACGGCGGCGACGCTGGCCGCGTCCGGCACCTTCATCATGCGGTCGATCGCCCCGGGCACGAAGCTCGGCTCCATCCGGGGCCGGCCGATGCCCTCGATCCGGGAACCGCAGTCGCTGCTGGCCAGGGGGTCGTTCCGGGTCCAGCCGTCGAAGAAACAGGAGTTCTCCGGGTCGGGCACGCAGATCCGGGTGTCGTACTGCATGTAGTGCACATAGCGCGCGATGGTCGCCGAGGTGCCGCCCGTCCCGGCCGTGGCGACGATCCAGGTCGGCTCCGGGTAGCGCTCCAGCCTGAGCTGCTGGTAGACCGACTCGGCGATGTTGTTGTTGCCGCGCCAGTCGGTGGCCCGTTCGGCGTAGGTGAACTGGTCCATGTAGTGGCCGCCGGTGTCGGCGGCGAGCGTGGCGGACTCCTCGTACATCGTGCGGGAGTCGTCGACGAAGTGGCACCGGCCGCCGTGGAATTCGATCAGCCGGCACTTCTCGGGACTGGTGGTGCGAGGCATCACGGCGATGAACGGCACACCGATCAGCTTGGCGAAGTACGCCTCCGAGACGGCCGTGGATCCGCTGGACGCCTCGATCACCGGCTTGCCCGGCCGGATCCAGCCGTTGCAGAGCCCGTAGAGGAAGAGCGAGCGGGCCAGCCGGTGCTTGAGGCTGCCGGTGGGATGCGTCGACTCGTCCTTGAGGTAGAGGTCGATGCCCCACGCCTCGGGCAGCGGGAAGCGCAGCAGATGGGTGTCGGCGGAGCGGTTGGCGTCCGCCTGGACCTTGCGTACGGCTTCCTTGAGCCAGGCCCGGTACCCGGGGTCGGAGCGGTCTACGTCGGCGGTCGCCGCGACCGGGTCGTGTCCCTGCTGAACCGTGCTCATGGGCGCGCTCCTCCTCGTGTCACCGGAACTCCACGCCGCCCACGATATTCCCCTCACCTGCACAAACGTTTCCTTTGATGGGCCATAGCCTTGGCTTGGCCCCGGCGCGCGGTACGGGCGCGCCCGTGCGCCGGTACGCGACCTGGCGCGACGGTCCCGGCTTGTGCAGACTGCCCATCAGAGCCATGCGAAGGGGGCGAAGCAGCCATGCAGGAAACGGAGTTCAGTGCGACGGGGGTTCGGATCGAACGGTGGGCCCGGTCGCTCACCAGGGCCGGACAGGTGGTCGTCAAGGACGGCAGGGTGGCCCTGCTGACCAGCTACGGACGGGAGATCGACAGCGCGCCGGTGCGGACGGTGAGCGCGGGCCGGCCGTGGTTCGCCGGGGCCGGGGCGACCGTGGCGCGCCTCAACGGGACGCGCTACCGGCTGACGATGGGGCAGCGCGGTCAGGGGCCGGACCGGACGGGTCCCGCCCGCAGGTTCCTGGAGACGCTGCGCAGCGCGGGCGGCCGGATGATCTGAGCGGACGGCCCCGTCGGCACCTCGCGAGTTGCGAGGCCGTGTCCCCTGGGCGACATTGGTCACACGTCACTCGTGGTTCACCGGCGGTGACGCTGTGACCCTCTCCGCCGGCAGGGATCGGCAGGCCGTCTGCTGGATCCGTTCCTCCGTCTTCTTCCGGACCTAATTCGGGGAGTCGCAGCCGTGATCAGCGAGCCAAGCAGGCACTGCACGGTGGAGCTCCAGGCCCTGCCGTCGCGGATCGGTCAGGTCCGCAGGATCATTTCGGCCCAGCTCCGCTACTGGCATCTCGATCCCTTGATCGACCATGCGGCACTCGGCGTCACCGAACTGCTGACCAACGTCCACCGGCACGCCCAGCCGGACAAGGCATGCACCGTCGAGATCGAACTGTTGCTAGAACGACTGACGGTGTCCGTCCACGACCACGACCCGCGGCTGCCGACGGTGCGCGAGGCCGGAGCGTTCAGCACGTCGGGGCGTGGTCTCGCCCTGATCGCCGCCGTCAGCGAGAGCTGGGGAGCCCGCCCGAGGGGCGGGTCGGGCAAGGTCGTCTGGTTCACGCTCCCGGCGCCTCCCCGGTTCGCCGTACGGCCGTCGCACCCGGTGTACGGGGCGACCACGGACGGGCCGTTCGAGCCGGACGCCGCCGCGTACCCGGCGGGCCGCACCCCGTCCGTCGCCCGGTCGATGGTGGTCGGATAGCGGGAACGGCCGCGACGGCCGCCGGGCCGCCCCGCTCGCAGCCGGAGGGCACCGCCCGCGCGGCCGCCCGGTCGGCCGGCTGCCGAGGGATCTGGAGGTCGTCGCCGGTGGGCCGATGCCCAGGGCACACGGATCGAGCCGTTGCCTCAACACGCGGCCGATTTCCCGGATCATCGCCGCGAGAAGACGGCCCGGTCGATCCCGGCGGAGCCCTCGGCCGGACCTCGGCGCCGGGCCGCCGCCAGCACACTCAGGCCGAACATCAGGACCCCCAGGGGGAGATGGACCGAAGGGACGTGGGCGATGCCCGACACGACCTGGACCGAGGCGAGCACGAGGAATCCTGACGCGTGCAGGACCGGCCGGGGAGAGCCGCCGCCCGGCTTCCACGCCAGCACCGCCGCGAGCACGTACAGCATCGACGCCCCGTACATCACACGGGCTCCGACGCTGTGCAGCGTCTCCCCGTAGGACGAGGTCAGCAGCAGCCCGGCGGAGACCGCCTGAAGGAAGATGGTCAAGGTCTGCACAGCGATCGCGATCCGCAGGAACGAGGAGCCGCGTCGCGCGTTCGCCGTCACCTGACTGGCCATGTCACAGTCCCCTTTTCCGCCCCTCGGGCAGTGGATCGATAAGGTCTCACCAGCCCGACGACGCGGGCCCGCGAAAGGTAAGGCGAGGGGGCGGCCGGAAGCATGGGGACTGTCGGGGCCGGCGCAGACGGGATAGTCGGCGAGCGGCGTCAACTGATCAATGTCGCATATCGGTTGCTCGGCTCGGTGACCGAGGCCGAGGACGCCGTGCAGGACGCCTACGCACGATGGTACGGGCTGCCGCGGAGCCGGCAGGAGGAGATCCTGTCCCCCGGCGCCTGGCTGACGACGGTGACCGGCCGTATCTGCCTGGACCTGCTCGGCTCGGCACGGGCCCGTCGTGAACGCTACGTCGGCGCGTGGCTGCCCGAGCCGCTGCCCGACCGCGCCGAGGGGGACGCGGGCGGCACCGGTCCCGCGGACCCCGCCGACCAGATCGTTCTGGACGAGTCGGTGGCCATGGCCTTCCTCGTCGTCCTGGAGTCGATGACGCCCGCCGAGCGGGTGGCGTTCGTCCTGCACGAGGTCTTCCGGTACCCGTACGCCGAGATCGCCGGTGTTCTCGGCCGGACCCCTGCGGCCTGCAAGCAGCTGGCGGCCTCCGCCCGGCGGCGGGTGGGCGCCGCGGGCGCTCCGGTGACGGCGGCCGGCCGGGCCGACGTGGTGAGGCACGTCAAAGAGGCCTGGGAGACCAAGGACGTCGCGGCCCTCGTCGGTCTCCTCGACCCGGCTGCCGTGATGACCGCCGACGGCGGCGGCATGGTCGGCACCGTCCTGCACCCGGTCGAGGGCGGCGCGCGCATCGCCCGGTACATGGTCGCCATCGCCGACAAGGCTCCGGGGCTCGAACTCCTGGAACGGTCGGTCAACGGTGTGCCGGGCCTGGTGGCCCGGCGCGCCGGCGTCGTCGTGACCGTGGCCTCGTTCGAGGTCTCCGACGGACGCGTCAGCCGGATCTGGGCGGTCCGCAACCCGGAGAAGCTGCGGCCGTGGGCGCGGGAGGGCTGACGGCCGTCCCGTATTCCCCGAGGGGCGGGGCCGCCCCCGCCCAAGGTGATCCTCCCGGGGCACGGCGAGGATCCTCGTGGCCGACCCGGGACGGGCGTTCGCCTGGGCGACACCCGCCGACCGGGGCCGACGGGCCGAGCGCGGGCCCGGCCGGGGTGCCTGGGGTGCCCTAGCTAGTGCTGTGACCGGGAAGGTTTGCCGGGTGGCTCGCGGCGTCCGGTGCGGTGCATCGCAAGGCGGGAGTCCTCCGCGAGCTGCAGATACTCATCGCGACCTGGACCGGCGCCTGCCCCACCTGTCACCGCGACATGCCAGACCCCGCACCAACATGACCAAGCCCTACTAGGGGCGGGTACGGCGCGGACGCCACCGTCTCAGGGCCGCACGCGGGCGACCGACGAACAGGCTAAGGGCTGTCCCGTAATCCCTGACGGGCGCCCGACGACAGTTGCGGCACCTCGCCGCGTTGTCGGAACGCCCACATACGTCCCGTATGCGGGCGCCCCTCCGTCTTGCGATGCACCACATCTGACGCCGCGCGCTGATCCGCCACGGATTACGGGGACAGCCCTTAGGCAGGGCCACCGCCGCCGCTCGGGGCGGCGGCGGGCAGCCGCGCTCCCGGCTCAGGCGAGCGCGGCCAGCGGGTCGTCGAGCACCGGCTGCCAGGCCAGTTCCGCCGCGCCCACCAGGCTGTTGTGGTCGAGCGTGCACGGCAGGATCGGCACACTGCCGCTGCGCCCCCACAGACTGCGGTCGGCCACCACCGCGCGCAGTCGCTCGGGGTCCGCGTCCAGCAGCGCGCGGTGCAGTCCGCCGAGGATGATGCGGTCCGGGTCGAGGATGTTGACCAGTCCGGCGAGCCCGAGGCCGAGCCGGTCGATCAGCTCCTCGGCGGCCCCCCGCACCGCCGGGTCGTCGTACTCCGTGCGCAGCAGGTCGCCTGCCTGCTTGAGCAGCGACTCCTCCGGGCCCGGTTCGCGGCGTGCCGCGAGCAGGAAAGCCAGCGGATCGGTCTCGACGTCCAGACAGCCGCGGCCCCCGCAGTGGCACGGGCGGCCGTCGGGGTTCACCGTGAGGTGCCCGACCTCCAGCGCGAGCCCCGAACTCCCGGTGTGCAGGCGGCCGTCGAGGACCAGCGCCCCGCCCACGCCGCGGTGACCGGTGGCCACGCAGAGCAGGTGCCGCGCGCCGCACCCGGCGCCGTGACGGTGTTCGGCGAGCGCGGCGAGGTTCACGTCGTTCCCGGCGAAGGCGGGGCCGGGGATGCCCGCCGCCGCCACGTGGGCGGCGAAGATCTCGCGCACCGGAGCCCCCGCGGGCCAGGCGATGTGCAGGGGGTTGAGCGCGGCCCCCTCGGGCTCGGCGACCGCGGACGGCACCGCGATTCCCGCGCCGACGCAGCGGCGCCCGCTGTCCCGCAGCAGGCGGGCGCAGTCGTCGACGACCTCTCCGATGACCTGTGCCGGGTCGGCCGTGACAGTCACGCATCCTGGGGCGGTGGCGACGATCCGCCCACCCAGCCCGACGAGCGCCGCCCGGTACCCGTCCGCGTGCACCTGCGCGGCGACCGCGACCGGACCGGACTCGCGCACGGACAACCGGTGCGAGGGGCGGCCCTGGGAACCGGCGGCGGAGCCCGGCCGGGAGTCGACCTGGATCAGGCCGAGCGCCTCCAGCTCCGAGGCGACCGCACCGGCCGTCGCCCGGGTGACCCCGAGTTCGGCGGTGAGGACGGCGCGGGTGGGCGCGCGCCCGGTGTGGACCAGTTCCAGCGCGGGCCCGAGCGCACTGCGGCCCCTCTCCAGCTTCGTCCGGGTGGTGGTCACCTTTCCGTTCATGGGGGCGAGTCTCCCATGATCCGGGCGTGCCGCCGACGCCCCGGCGTCGCACCCACGGCCCGGACGGCCGCGCCCCGTCGAGCGCCTTGCACGCGTTGCCCCGGCGCCCCTATCCTGAGTTTGTGCCGCAACTAAACAAATTGCGGACGGCCCTGCCGGGAGCCCCGGGCGGACACACCGCCACGTCTTCGACGGCCCGCCTCCGTACCGCGCTGACCGTGTTCTTCGCCCTCGACGGTTTCCTCTTCGCCGGCTGGGTCGTCCGCATTCCGGCCATCAAGCACCAGACCGGTGCGTCGGCCTTTGACCTGGGGCTCGCGCTGCTCGGCGTGTCCGCCGGGGCCGTGGTGACCATGATGCTCACCGGCCGACTGTGCCGCCGGTTCGGCAGCCACGCGGTGACGGTGGTCTGCGGCGTGCTCCTCTCCGTGAGCATCGCGTTGCCCGCGCAGGCGCGTTCGGCATTTGCGCTCGGCCTGGTGCTGCTGGTCTTCGGGGCCGCGTACGGCGGGATGAACGTGGCGATGAACAGCGCGGCCGTCGATCTGGTGACCGCCCTGCGGCGTCCCGTGATGCCGGGATTCCACGCCGCGTTCAGCCTCGGCGGAATGATCGGGGCCGGGCTCGGCGGGCTGGTGGCGGGCGCCCTCTCCCCCGCCACACACCTCTTCGCCCTCACCGGGATCGGGCTCCTGGTCACGGCGACGGCCGGACCCACGCTGCTGCGCCACCCGAGACCCGGGCCGCCCACTCCCTCGTCCACGTCCTCCCCGGCGGGGGCGGCCGACGGCTCCGGGGCGCAGCCGCGACCGGCCCGGCACGCACGGCGAACGGTGCTGCTGTTCGGCGTGATCGCGCTGTGCACCGCGTACGGCGAGGGCGCGCTGGCCGACTGGGGCGCCCTCCATCTGGAACAGGACCTGCGCGCCCACCCCGGGATCGCCGCCGTCGGATACTCCTTGTTCGCACTGGCCATGACGGCCGGTCGGCTCGGCGGCACGATGCTGCTCCAGCGCCTCGGCCAGACCCGCACCCTGGTCGCGGGCGGCGCGACGGCAGCGGCCGGGATGCTGCTCGGCTCGCTCGCCCCCACCGCCTGGGCGGCCCTCCTCGGGTTCGCGATCACGGGCCTCGGTCTGGCGAACATCTTCCCCGTGGCGGTGAGCCGGGCCGGGGAGGTCTCCGGCCCCTCGGGGGTGGCCGCCGCGTCGACGCTGGGCTACGGCGGGATGCTGCTCGGACCGCCCACGATCGGCTTCCTGGCCGACTGGTTCTCCCTCCCGACGGCCCTCACCACGGTGGCACTGCTGGCCTCGGCAGCCGCCGTCCTCGGATACGCGGCACGGGGCACCGCCCGCACATGAGGCATCGGCCGCACCCTCGGACGGCCACGCGCCGCGGCTGGATCCGGTGATTCCCGGGCCGGATCCGGGGACTCCCGACCCCGCCAGGTCGGCTGCGGACGCCTGTCGGCTCCGATCTGCGCCGCTGGCACAATCGGCGTCATGGCCATCACGAGGCATATCGAGTCCCCGGCCGACGAAGGACGGTTGCTGGTGGCCGCCGCCCGTGAGGCGGGTACCTCGGCGCCCGTGCCCACCTGCCCGGACTGGCGGATGCGCGATCTGGTCCGACATACCGGCACGGTGCACCGCTGGGCAACCGGATTCGTCGTCGAGGGCCACCCCTCGTACCACCCGAACGGCGGGGAACCCGATCTCGAAACGGACCCCCGCTCCTCGACTGGTTCCGCGAGGGCCACGCCCTCCTGGTCGACGCCTTGACGGCCGCCCCGGCCGGGCTGGAGTGCTGGACCTTCATGCCCGCGCCGTCGCCACTGGCCTTCTGGGCCCGGCGCCAGGCGCACGAGACGACGATCCACCGGGTGGACGCGGAGTCGGCACGCGGCGGGCGCCTGTCGAAGGTGACGGCCGAGCGCGCGGTGGACGGCATCGACGAACTGCTGCACTGTTTCCATTCCCGCGGACGGAGCAGGGTGCGCTCGGCGACAATCGTTCTCGTTCTCCGACGGTCCGGCCGAGCCGGTCGGGCGGGTGGAACCGGGCGACCACGGCGCGCCGGGCGGCAGCGGGAGCCAGCACCCGGAATCCGCCGTCGGCCCGGGGCCCGGCCTCGATCGTGCCACCCAGCGCGGCGGCCCGCTCCCGCATCCCCGCCAGTCCGTTGCCGCTGCCCCCGGCGTCGCCACCGGTGGCGGGCCCGTCGTCGTCGACGCGGAGGCGGACATGGCCGGGACCGTAGCCAATCCTGACCCGCGCGGTACGTGATCCGGAGTGCCGGACCACATTGGTCAGCGCCTCCTGCACGATCCGGAGGGCGGCGGGGCCGGTGGCGGGCGGCACGGCGTCACGCGCCCCGTCGGTCTCGACGGTGACGGCCAGTCCGGCGCTCGCCGCCTGGTCCACGAGCTCGGGCAGCCGGTCCAGACCGGGGGCCGGGGTCCTGGGCGCGTCCCCGGGAGCGCGCAGGGCGCCCAGGGCCTGGCGGACCTCCCCCAGCGCCTGCCTGCCGGCGGCCCTGATGGCGATGAGCGCGGCCCGCGCCTGCTCGGGGTCGGAGTCCAGCAGCGCGAGACCGACGCTCGACTGGACGTTGATGACGGAGATGCTGTGGGCCAGCACGTCGTGGAGCTCGCGGGCCATCCGCAGCCGCTCCTCTTCGGCCCGGCGCCGCCGCGCCGCCTCCTGCTCGGCGCGCCGCTCCGCCCACTGCTCACGGCGGACGCGAACGAACTCGGCGACTGCGACGATCGCCACCACCCAGGCGGCGATGCCCAGTTCCTGCCCCCAGGAGGCGGCGTGGTCGTCGGCCGGCGGCAGCCACCGGTGGAGCGGGTGGGTCACCAGGACGTGGCCCAGCCACACCATGCCGACCGCCGTCCAGGCCGCCCGCCGGTGCCCGGAGACGACGGCGCCGAAACAGCCCCCGGCGACCGCCAGGAAGACCGGCCCGTACGGATATCCGGCCGCCAGGTAGACCGTCGCGGCCGCCGGACACCACCGAGCGGGTCGGCCGTCCTGGGCCCTGTCGTCGAAGTACCGTCGTTCGGCCGGAGGTCGGATTGCGCGGCATCCGGTGCTCCCCCGAATTCTCGGCTTCGCTCGAACAGGGGAGACGCCTTGCGATGCACCGCACCGGACGCCGCGGGCCCCGCCCTTCGGGCGGACGACGCTACTTTCGAAACATGTCAGCGGTCCATCATCGACAGCGCCCGCTGGGCCAGCGGATGCGTCCGGACCAGTTCGGCCAGCGACGTCGTCCCCCGGGTCACCCCGGCGAACGCGTTCCAGGCCGGGCGGAACCCCGTCAGCACCGCATGCAGCACACCCGGGCGCCGTTCGAACAGCTTCAGCATGCGGCGGCCGACGCCCATCTCGACGCCGAGCCCCGCCTTGATGGCGAAGGCGTAGTTGAGCGCCTGACGCCGGGCGTCCACCGCGTCGTGCGACTCCGCGACCCGGACCGCCCACTCACCGGCGAGCCGCCCCGACCGCAGCGCGAAGGAGATGCCCTCGCGGGTCCACGGTTCCAGCAGCCCCGCCGCGTCGCCGCACACCAGCACCCGTCCGCGCGACAGCGGCGAGTCGTCGCTGCGGCAGCGTGTCAGATGCCCGGAGGAGATCTTCGGCTCGAACCCGGCGAGCCCCAGCCGGGCGATGAAGTCCTCCAGGTACCGCTTGGTGCCCGCGCCGTCGCCGCGCGCCGAGATGACACCGACGGTGAGAGTGTCGCCCTTGGGGAAGACCCAGCCGTAACTGCCGGGCATCGGGCCCCAGTCGATCAGCACCCGCCCCGCCCAGTCCTCCGCGACCGTCGGCGGTACCGGGATCTCCGCCTCCAGGCCGAGGTCCACCTGATCCAGCTTCACCCCGACGTGGGCTCCTATCCGTCCGGCGCTGCCGTCGGCGCCGACGACCGCGCGGGCCAGGACGGTCTCACCACCGGCCAGCACCACGGCGACCGTGCGCCGGTCCGGCACCGCGGCACCGTGCTGCTCGACCCTCGTCACGGTGGCTCCGGTGCGGAGTTCGGCACCCGCCTTCTGGGCCTCCTCGACCAACCCCGCGTCGAACTCGGGGCGGTTGATGAGACCAAAGAGCATCCGCTTGGAACGGCGGGTACGCGCCAGCCTGCCGTTGAGCGAGAACGTCACCGCGTGGACCCGGTCGCGCAGCGGCAGCTCGAATCCTGGCGGCAGCGAGTCCCGCGAGAACCCGATGATCCCGCCGCCGCACGTCTTGTAGCGCGGCAGCTCGGCCCTTTCGAGGAGCAGTACCCGTCGGCCCGCGACCGCCGCCGCGTACGCCGCGGAGGCTCCGGCCGGTCCACCACCGACGACGACCACGTCCCATACGGTCGACTCTTCGCGCTCCTGCACGGCGTCTGCGTTCTCGCTGCTCACGATGTGCTTCTGCTCCCGATCCCACCAATGGCCCATGCTGCTCACGGCATCCTACGGCGCGCCCGCCCGGGCACCCCCTGTGGGAGGATCGACCGTGCGTTCGCCCCGCACGCACACCGCACCACCGGTACGCGTGCGCCCGGATTCGTACCCATAACGTCGCACCCACGAGGAGCGTGCCCATGACCGCCCGTCCGATCTCCGAGACCATCGCCTCGCTGATGCCCCGTGCCAAGGCGGAGCTGACCGAGCTGGTGGCCTTCCAGTCGGTGGCGGATCCCGCGCAGTTCCCGAGGAGCGAGTGCGAGGCCGCCGCCGGCTGGGTCGCGGACGCGCTCCGCGCCGAGGGCTTCCAGGACGTCGCCCTGCTCGACACCCCCGACGGAACGCAGTCGGTGTACGGCTTCCTGCCGGGTCCGGCCGGCGCCCCGACCGTGCTGCTCTACGCGCACTACGACGTACAGCCGCCGCTCGACGAGTCCGCCTGGCTCTCGCCGCCGTTCGAGCTGACCGAGCGGGACGGCCGCTGGTACGGCCGGGGCGCGGCCGACTGCAAGGGCGGCTTCATCATGCACCTCCTCGCGCTGCGCGCCCTGAAGGCCGACGGGGGCGTCCCGGTCTCGGTCAAGGTGATCGCGGAGGGCTCCGAGGAGCAGGGCACCGGCGGACTGGAACGGTACGCGGAGGCGCACCCCGAGCTGCTCGCCGCGGACACGATCGTCATCGGCGACACCGGCAACTTCCGCGTAGGCCTGCCGACGGTCACCGCGACGCTGCGCGGCATGACCATGCTGCGGGTCACCCTCGACACCCTCGAAGGGAATCTGCACTCCGGTCAGTTCGGCGGCGCCGCCCCGGACGCACTGGCCGCGATGATCCAGCTGCTGGCGTCGCTGCGCGCCGAGGACGGCAGCACCACCGTCGACGGGCTCACCGCGGACACCGAGTGGGACGGACTCCAGTACCCGGAGGCCGAGTTCCGCGCGGACGCCAAGGTGCTCGACGGCGTCGAGCTGATCGGCACGGGCACGGTCGCCGACCGGATCTGGGCCCGGCCCGCCGTGACCGTCATCGGTATCGACTGCCCGCCGGTGGTCGGCGCCACCCCCTCGCTCCAGGCAAGCGCACGAGCCCAGATCAGCCTCCGGGTACCGCCGGGCCGGGACGCCGCCGAGGCGACGGAGTTGCTGACCGCGCACCTCGTGGCGCACGCCCCGTGGGGGGCCAGGGTGTCGGTGGAGCAGGTCGGCCAGGGCCAGCCGTTCCGCGCGGACACCACCAGCCCCGCGTACACCTCGATGGCACGGGCGATGGAGGCCGCGTACCCCGGCGAAACGATGCAGACGTCCGGGATGGGCGGCTCGATCCCGCTCTGCAACACCCTCGCCGCGCTCTACCCGGAGGCCGAGATCCTGCTGATCGGCCTGAGCGAGCCGGAGGCTCAGATCCACGCCGTGAACGAGAGCGTGTCGCCCGAGGAGCTGGAGCGCCTGTCGGTCACCGAGGCCCTGTTCCTGCGCAACTACGCCGAGTCCAAGCGGGCCTGACGGGGCATCGGAAGAGGCCGTCCCCGCGGTTTCCCGGCGCCTGCCGGGCCCGCGGGGCGAGTCGGCGGACCTTTCCCTCACACCCCGCCGTGCCCGCCTCCGACGGAGTCGGCCGAGGCGCACTGCCGCGGCGTCGGCAGCACGGACCTTCGCGATGTCGGCCGTACGGGCCCTCGGGGGCACCGACCCGGTGGTCCGCTCGCCTCCGATGCCGCCCGGGTCCGGCGGCCCCCGACCGTCGTCGACGCCGACGCGGGGCCGCTCCGGAGCCCTCCGCCTCAGCCGACCGGGATCCCGGCCTCCAGGTTGAGCACGGTCTTCCGTTCCCGGGCACGCAGCGCCCAGCGCAGCCTCTCGTAGCGGGTGGGAGGGAGCAGGGTGGCGGCTTCCTCCTCGGTGACGAACCGCCAGCCGCGCAGCTCCGAGTCCGGCAGCAGCAGCCGCTGGACGTCCACGCCGGGCAGCAGCCCGCCGTCGAAGAGCATCCGGAGACCTCCGTATCCGGGCGGGTGGGGCGCCTCCCAGTCGACGACCAGGAGCTTGGGCACCCGGTCGAGGTGGATCCCTATCTCTTCGGCCACCTCACGGATCCCCGCCTGTGCCGGTGCCTCGCCCTCCTCGACGACTCCGCCGGGGAACTCCCAGCCCGGCTTGTACGTCGGGTCGACGAGCAGGACCCGGTCGTGCTCGTCGAAGAGCAGCACCCCGGCCGCGACGGTCTCCCCGGTCGGGGCGGGGGTCTGCACGATCTCGCAGGCGGTGGCCGCTCCCGTGCGCACCGCCTCGGCTATGCGCTCGGCCGTCTCGTAGGGGGTGAGCGCGCTGGTGTCGATCGTGTGGGCGTCACGGGTGAGCCAGCCGAGCGCCGCCCGGTAGGGGCCGATGTGCTCGTAGGCCCATTGCTGGGCCCGTTCGCCGTGCCCGGGGTCGTCGGGGGACTCCACCCGGCCCGCGATCCGTTTACGCAGGATCGTTTCCTCTTGCGAGAGCAGCACATGGCGCACCGGTATGCGCCGGGAGGCGAGCCCGCCGAAGATCTCGTCGCGGTATTCCTGCCGCAACAGCGTCATCGGCACCACCAGCACGCCGGACACCTCGGCCAGCAGAGCCGCGGCGGTGTCCACCACCAACCGCCGCCAGATCGGAAGGTCCTGGAAGTCCGTCACCTCGGCGAGCCTCTTCTGGGGCAGCAGGTACCGCAACCCCGCGCCGATCAGCTCGGGGTCGTAGAAGGTGCTGTTCGGGATCAGATCGACCAGCTCGCGAGCGGCGCTCGTCTTCCCCGCGCCGAACGCGCCGTTGATCCAGACGATCACGGTTCCCCCTCTTCCGTAGCCCCCTGTGGCTTGCCCGCAACACCCTGCCGCGAAAACCCGGCTGTGGCGATGCTGTTACCCGAAAGGAACCGTCGGATGCCCCCGTACGCGGCCCATGTTCGCGACCGGCCCGCACACCGCCACGACCGGCCCCGTCCACCGTACGTGACGTGCCGTCAAAATCCTTTCGTAGCAGGGGATCCGGGGCCCCGGCGGACCCCTCCGCCGGGCCGTGCGCCCTGCGCGCCGGGCCTTCGGTTCCGCCGTCCGCCCGCCGGAACGAGGACGGCGTTCACACCATTGCCACAATCCCATCACCAACGGAACACGCCACTCCCGCGCCTGTTACGGGGCCGATGGGTCCATGCGTCCATGAACCGCGCAAGGAGGGACAGATGCCTCGGAACCGCCGGCCGCCCCGTCGACGAGGCCCGCGGCGACTCGCCACCGAGGAGCCGACCCCGTGACGCCGCCCATGACCAAGGTAGGGCCGAGCCTCCGCCCCCCTCTGGAGCACCTGATCGCGAGCAAGCGCCGGGCTCGCGAAGTCCGCGTTCCCGGGTCCGGCCGGTGCGGCCTACTCTTCGTTGAACGGGAGAGCCGTTTCGTCGTCGCCGGGGTCCTGGTCATAGATGACGGCGGACACGGCGGCGTCGTAGGCCTTTTCGAGTCCGGCACCGCTCGCGCCGAGGATGTTCTCCCAGTCGTAGCCCATGGGCAGGACCCTACCCGAGCACTTCGAGGACCCGGGAGATGCGTGCGTTGAGCTCGCCGGCCCTGGTGAAGAATTCGGCCTTCTCCTCGGGCGTGATGAGGGGGCGCCTCGGGGCGGGTGCATCGAGCTGTATCGGTCTATCCATTGCCACTGGTCGATCGCGGGCAGCAGGTTTGGGTGGCCGGGTCAGCCGGGGCTGGGGTCTTCGTGTTCGTGCCGGTGTTCCGCGTCGGAGGCACTGTCGCCGCGCGGGCCAGGGTGCGGACGACCATGTGCGACCAGTCGGCGTTGGTACCGAGCATGTTGAGCCATGACCACACGGCGCAGGCCGCGGTCCCCGCAGTAATCGCCGCAAAAGCGACGGATATCACTGACCGGTGCTGATACGCCTCAGCGATGTTCGGTTACGCGGGCTCTTGGGACTGGCTGGCGACTTTGCTGAGATGGCGGTAGAAGGTGGGGCGGGTGACGCCGAACTCGTCGGCGATCTGCTGGACGGTCAGCTCGCCGGAGTCGTACATCTCCCGCGCGAGCTGTACTTGCCGAGGCCCCAGCTTGGGCTTCTGCCCTCCGGTACGTCCGCGGGCTCGGGCGGCTTCCAGGCCGTCCATCGTTCCCTCCGACATGAGGGCGTGCTCGAACTCGGCGATCGCTCCCAAGATCTGGAAGAACATCCTGCCGACCGCGGTGGAGGTGTCGATGCCCTGTGAGGTGCCCCCGGCGGTGTGAACACTCTGACAATGGATCTTGTTGATCCGAGGAAGGGTGTCCTGGTGGGACGGAAGTCTCCGTATCCGGCGGAGTTCAGGAACGATGCGGTCGCGCTGTATCGTGCGGCGGGCGGGAAGCGCACGTATGCGGCGGTGGCGGCGGATGTCGGGGTGACCGGCGAGACGCTGCGGAGCTGGGTGCGCCAGGCCGACGAACATGCGGGTCGCCACCACGGCCGCGGGGACCAGACCGCGGAGAACCGGGATGAGGAGCTGGCCCGGCTGCGCGCGGAGATCGGCCGGCTGCGCAAGGCGGAGAAGGAGTGGGAGCTCGAGCGGGAGATCCTGCGCCGGGTGGCGGCCTGTTTCGCGCAGGAGATGAAGTGAAGACCCACCGCTGGGACTTCGTCTCCGCACACGCCGGGACCTTCGGCGTTCAGCGGATATGCCGGGTCCTTCAGGTCTCGCGCTCGGGATACTACCGGTGGATCGCCCGTGTGAAGGCCAGGGCGCCCTCCGCCGAGGAGGTCCGCCAGGCATGGAACGCCTGGCAACCCGACGTGCCGCTCACCGTCCTGCACAGCCGTACCCGGTCACTGACGCGGCCGATCATCGACTACCTGTGCGCTCTCGGCGCCGAGGACGGCCACGACCGTCTGGTGGTCCTGATCCCTGAGATGCACCTGGCCAAGCCATGGCAGCGCCTGTTGCAGAACCAGCGCGGCGCGGTCCTGGACCGCGCCCTCCGCCACAACACCGGTCATCTGCCGCCTGCGCTTCCGGATCACACTGCCGCACTGACCAGGGCAAGGTCTCAGCTCGCGGTACGCCCGCAGCCCCGGCGTCAAGCGTCGCCGCGTCCGACCCCGCCGCCCGCCGTCGGGGTTGATCACAGCGGCCTACGGCACGTTTCCGGACTATCCCTGGTCACTCGATAAGCCTCAAATCATGCTGTTCGGTGACATCATGAGTAGTGAGTAATGAATTCCGCATCATAACGGTCGTCCGACCGGACGACACCTGAGCCTCTTCCTGCGTGTCAGTACGGGAAGGCGGTGAGCACGTGAGCGACAACGAGCAGGAGCCCACTGCGGCCGAAGGAACAGAGGCGGAGACCACCCCCGAGGAGTCACCGGCCCCGACCGAGGCCGGCCCTGCGGAGGGCGAAGAGCCGACCCCCGAGGCAGCGGAGACGGAAGCAGAAGAACCCGCCCCCACCGCAGCCGAGGAGGCCGAGGCTGAAGAGCCCGCAACCCCCGCGGCCGAGGAGACCGGGGCTGAAGAACCGGCCACCCCCGCAGCCGAGGGGACTGGGGCTGAAGAACCCGCCACAGAGGAGTAGGAGAATGGCTGTGCGCGACGACGACCGTCGCGCACAGCCACAACGGCGGCCTCGAAAATAGGCTCGGGACGACCTCAATCGGGCTCGCTGACAACCGCACGCACCGGGCCCGCATCCCGCCGCGCGAGGGGCGGAAGTCCGGATCTCTGCAGCAGCGCCGGTGCCACCGCGGACGGGTCTCCGCCAGCCACCCACCGGAAGCGAGCCACCATCATCAGGTCGTCGACGCTCTCCCGCACGAACCCGTCCACGATGCCAAGACCGCCCAGGCGTTCACGCAGCACCACATCGCCCGGCTCCTCATCTTCCGCGATCTGCCGGTAGTCCCCCGAGTCGGGGCAACCCGAGAACTCATACACCCAGTGGCCCATGCCTGTCATCCTGCCCGTAACAACAAGCACCCCACTGATCGGGCACGAAGGCGGTGGAGTGGATCCGCCCGAAGGGATCACAAGGCACTGCTGATCAGGCAAGTCCGTGTCCCGGGGTCCTGGAGCCGGGTTGTCGGCCAGCCCGATTCGCGGGCCGCCACGGATACCCGCAGCATGGAAATGACCCGAATGCCGTCGTTTCGCGGAGGTGAACCGCGATGACACTGCCCGTACACCACCGGCCCGGCCATCTCATGGAACGAGCGTTCCCGTTCCCTTCCCTGGGCTGGGGCGAGCCGGTCGCCGCCGAGTTCGACGACCTCTTCGAGCGGATGAACCGGTTCCTGGAGCAGGCCGCCGGTGCCGCGTCCTCCGTACGAGGCTGGTCGCCCCTGGCCGACCTGCACGAAACAGATGACGCTTACGTGGTCGAGGCGGAGCTGCCCGGAATTACGCGCGAGGACATCGACGTCGAGGTCAGCGAGCGGGAACTGTGCATCACCGGGGAGTGCAAGGAGTGCGAGCGGGAAGGCGTCCTGCGCCGCAGTACCCGGCGCACCGGGCGTTTCGAGTACCGGGCGCTGCTGCCGGCGGACGTCAGGGCCGAAGAGATCACAGCGACGCTGGCCGACGGGGTGCTGACCGTCACCGTGCCCAAGGCCCAGGCGGCCAAGCCGCACCACATCGAGATCACTCAAGGCTGAAGGCAGTGTCGCGGCGGGGGCGGCTCGCCCGGCCCCACCGCCGTATCCGGGCGATGGCATGACTGGTATCTACGCACTTATCCGTCCCGACGGCTGGCTGGAGTTCCGAGACGGGGTCCCGGACCAGATGCTCAGGGACGCGGACCCTCAGCACGGGGCCCCGGCAGCCTTCACCATCCAGCGCTCCGCGTGGGGCGGCAACGGCCTGCACGGCCACGTCAGCGACGTCGTCGTCACCACCCCCGACGACAAGCGCGGCCACTGCGACACCGAGAAGGGCTGCGAAACCGACCACACGGTGCCGCCGGGGAAGACTCCCCCGCCGTCCTCCAACGTGCCCCCGTCCACCAACATCCCGCCGTCCACCAACATCCCGCCGTCCACCAACATCCCGCCCCCGACAACCCCCAGCCCGCCCCGCAATCATCCGGGATCCTCGCCCGCACCGGCACCACCGTGCTCTCCGCAGCCGCGCTCGGCACGCTGCTGATCCTCGGCGGCCTCTCCCTCGCCGTCGCCATCAGGAGGCGCCAACGCCACAACAGCTGAGATAGCAGGAGCTGAGAGGGGTGCCCGTGACAGCCAGTCACGGGCACCCTTCAAGGTTTCACCGGCGAGGGTTCCTCCCGCCGCGCTGGCTCCCTGCCTCTCCAGCAACGGTCGCTCTGCATGCCCTCACGGACGGCCCAGACCGAGAAGCGAGAGCACTTGTCGGTGGGTTTCGGCATCACTCGGTGTCCGTAGAGCGCACGAAAGTCGATGCGAAGTAAGAGCACCCGCTGTGGTGCGGTGTGCACTCGCCCTCCTACGAGACCCATGCCGGAACGTACGCTGCGGTCATGGATGACCCCGTGCTCACCGCCCGCGAACTGGTGCGGGACCGATTTCCCGCCGCCAAGGCGGCATTCCTCGCCGGCAGCGTGCTGACCGACCGCCGGACGCCCACATCTGACCTGGACATCGTGGTCCTCTTGGACGGGCCGCCCGCCCCTAACCGGGAGAATCTGGTGTACCGCGGCTGGCCGGTGGAGCTGTTCGTGCAGACCGAGGCCGCCTGGCACGGCTTCGCCGACCAGGAGACCGCAAAGCGGAATTCGCCGCTGCTCGCCATGTGTGCTGACGGCATGCTCCTGGTAGACACGGACGGGCTGGGCGCTTCACTCCAGGGCGAGGCGCGAAACCGTTGGGCCGCGGGCCCGCCGCCGCTCTCGGACCGTGAGCGTGACTACCAGCGGTACATCCTGACCGACTTGCTCGACGATCTGCGTGGCTGCGCGGACCCTGCGGAGCGGATGTACTTGGTCTCGCACATGCTGCAGCGTGCCTCGGAGCTGGTCCTGCTGGTCGGCGGGCACTGGCTCGGCGGAGGCAAGTGGTTGTCGCGGCGGCTGGCTGCGGCCGACCCCGGAGTGCACCGCGCGTTGTCCGAGGCTGCCGCGCAGGCGATCGCCGGGGATACGAAGGTCTTCGCTGCGGTCGTGGCAGAGGTGCTAGACCAGTTTGGCGGCCCCCTGTGGGACGGGTATGCCATCCGGTGAGTCGGTGGGGCGCGATCATGCCACCACAGGGGTATGGCTGCGATCAGCCAGTTGAGGCCTGTTGTTCTGCGCGGGCGCGGGTGGTGGCGAGGCGGTAGACACCTCACGGGGCTTAAGGGCGAGTAGCGGCAGCAGCGATGCCGGCCTCCCGAAGCTTGCGGGCCAAGTGTTCCATCTCGGGAAGCGTTCCTGAGCAATCACCGTCCAGCATGCGGCGCAGCAAAGCCTTGGCGTTCTTCAGGTCAATGCCGAGCTCTGCCCGCAGCACGCGCATGATGGCGATGCTCTTCGTCGGCGGACTGCTCACCTGCAGCCTCGCGGGTCCATGCTCGGAAAGCATCTGATCCCGCCGTTCGGCCGGCACGTCGCCACCGCACACGGCTACCGCAAATCCACAGGCGAAACAGGTTGACTCAACGTCCCATCGCAACCGGCCGTCCACCAAGGCCTGAACTCCACAGCACTCCAGCTCCGCACCGCAGTCCTGGCACTCAGCGGAGTACCTGACAGATTCGAAAACCTGCTCCACCCCCCACCCCCAACGGAGACGAGGTTAAACGAGAAGCTGAGAACCATCCCGGACACGGAAGCGAGAACTCCCACTGAGGGGGCTGGGTCACGGCGACGTGACCCAGCTACCCGACCAGTGGCGCGGCAGCTACACACCCGCTACGGCAAGACCGCCCAGTCCCACGAAGCAGCCGCCACCCTCGTCTCACTCCCGATGCAGGCCCGGCATGTGACGACAGAACCTGGCCCGCGCCGGACAACCCATGCGCTGATCGCCCCGCACCGGGCTTTCACGGACGGCCTCCGGGGTCAGTCCGTCGGCCGGTGCCCCGGGGCACACCAGATCGCGCGGATGCGGTGCAGGGGGTCGGCGTCGGTGTGCAGCGCGGTGTCCCAGACGCGGGTCTCGCGCCGGGCCGTGGTGTACGCGGGCCAGTCGGCGCCCGGGTCGAGGTCGTGGACGAACGCCGTCCAAGCGGTGTGCGCGGCATCGGCGAGGTGCTGGGGCGGACGGCCGCCGAGGGCGGAATCTGCCGGATCGCGGGCAGATCCGCGTGGCCGTAGCGGGCAAGAGTGCAGTCGGTCATGTGTGGCTCCAGGTGGTGCGGTAGCGGTCGGCCCATGCCCGGGTGACGGGCGCGTTCGGGGCGGTGGTGATCAGGTCACGGTATAACTAGTGCCGCATCAGGCAACGTTTGCCCCGTCGCGACGCCCGGCACGCCCTCTCGCCGCACCGGCCGAAATCCCAAGTACATCCAGTACGAGGGCTTCCGGCCGGCACACCGAGAGCACGTACCGGACGCGCTCCTTGACGGGCAAACGTTGCCTGCCGCGGCACTAGCCCCGCCGGGCGCCGTCGGCAACCGCCCCGGACACCGGCGCCGGTACCGTTCAGGAGGCGAGTACCCGCTCCCCGGCCGCCTTCACGTCGGTGGCCCTCTCCGGGCCGTCTGCGCCCTCGAGGTGCTGCACCGACCGCTTCGGCAGCGCGAACATCAGCAGGAAGACCGCCACCAGTACGGCCGCGAGCCAGCCCAGCGCGTGCTGGAAGGCGTGCACAAACGCCGGGCCCACCTGCTGCGGGGTCAGCCGGTCGCCGATCTCGCCGAAGAAGACCACCGACACCAGTCCGAGGCCCAGTGCGTTGCCCATCTGCTGCACCGTGTTGATCAGGCCCGATGCCGAACCGGAGTGCTCTCGCGGCACCTCGGACAGGACCGCTTCCGTCAGCGGGGCCACGATCAGGCCCATGCCCACCCCCATGACCACCAGCGGCAGCGCCATCTGCCAGGGAGCGATGTCCTGGCCGTACCGGTCGGCTTCGGCGATGTAGAGAAGTACGCCCGCCGCCATCACCAGCGCGCCGGCCTGCAGCACCTTGCGGCCGAAGCGCGGGACCAGCTTCTGCGTGGACATCCAGGCCATCGTCGAGGCCGCGAGCGAGAGCGGCACCCCCGTCAGCCCGGCCCGCAGTGCGCTCCAGCCCAGCCCGACCTGCATGTACAGCGTCCAGACCAGGAAGAAGATGCCGAGCCCGACTCCGTACACCGTCTGCACCGCGATGCCCGCCGCGAAGCTCTTCACCCGGAACAGGGAGAGCTCGATGAGCGGGGATCCGCCGCGCGCCGCCTTCCGCTTCTCGTACCCCACCAGCGCCGCGAAAACGACCACCGCGCCTGCCATCGACAGATATCCCCACATCGGCCAGCCCAGCTCACGGCCTCGGGTGAGCGGGTAGAGCAGCATCAGCAGGCCGAGGGTGACCAGGGCGACACCGGCGAGGTCCAGTCGCAGCGCCCGCGGGGCCTTCGACTCGGCGATGAAGCGCCGGCCCAGGACGAGCGCCGCGACGCAGACCGGCAGGTTGATGAGGAAGATGGGCCGCCATTCAAGCCCGAACAGGTTCCCCTCGGTGAGCAGTGCGCCGAGCAGCGGCCCCGAGACCGTCGCCAGCCCGATGATCGCGCCGAAGAGCCCGATGACCTTGCCCCGCTCGTGCGCCGGGAAGGTGGCGTGCACGATCGCCAGCACCCGGCGGCGAAGGCGAGCGCATAACCCGCGGTGATCCACTGGATCTGGCCGAACGACGCGCCCGTGTCCCGCTGGATCGACGGGATCGCGATGTTGACGATCGTGACGTCGACCAGGTCCATGAAGGCCGCGATCACCACGATGGCGAGCGCGAACCAGCGACGCCGGTCGCCCGCGCCCGCGGTGGTACTGGGAGTGCTCTCGGCGGAGAGCGTATTGGGAAGCTACGCGAGCATCAGACCAACTCACATCCCATTTCTGCGGCACCCTGGCAGGCACGACGACCGACACTCCGGCGCGGGTCCTGCAGCTCCTCTCCATCCTCCAGACCCCGCACGAGTAGCCCGGCGGCGAACTCGCCGAGCGGCTCGGGGTCTCCCGGTGTACGGGCGTGCGCCAGGGAGCTGGGGGCGCCGCCAACGCCACGGCTGGCAGCGCGGCGAAGGCCATCATGTGGGAAGCCGCCCTCCGCTCGAGGGCATAGCAGGGGCAGTCGTGATGATCACGGCGTCACTGCCGCGTGGGCTGGTGGGAGTTCTCGGCCCGGTTGTTCAGGCCCTTGTGGGAGCGGTGCTCCACGAAGGGCATGACCTCACGGTGGGCTGCGTCATAGAAGCGGAGCTTGTCGGTGACAACTCCCCGCGGGACCGCACGCGTCTTCTTCATCAGGCGGCGGAAGAAACGCCTGGCCGCAGCCTTGTCCCGTCACGTGGGCCCTGCTACACCGGAAAGAAGGGAGGTAGGGCATGCCTCGTGATCTCGTCAAGGGGCTGACCGTGCTCATCGCGGCACTGGCGGCTCCGCTCGCCGTCTGCGCGCTCCTGCTGCCCGTCCGAGGCACCCTGTCCTCCACCAACGTGGCCCTGATCTTGATGTTCGTCGTCGCGGCGGTGGCCACCCTCGGCTACCGCTGGGCCGCGGCCCTCACGGCTCTTTCCGCCGCAGCGTGGTTCGTCTACTTCTTCACCACCCCGTACGCAAGCTTCACCCGCTTCAGCCAACCGGACGACATCATCACCATCTGGCTGCTGCTCGCCGTCGGCCTCGCGGTCGCTCAGCTGGCTCGCCGCTACACCCGTGAGCATGCCATCGCCACCACGCTGCAGCACAGCCTGCTGCCCCGCACGCTGCCGGACACCAGCGCCGTCCGAACGGCGTTCCGCTATGTGCCCGCCGAGGCGGAGGTCAGCGGGGACTGGTTCGACGTGATCCCTCTCCCAGGATTTCGCACCGCCCTCGTGGTCGGTGATGTGGCCGGCCACGGCCTGCACTCCGCGGTCACCATGGGGCGACTGCGCACCGCGGTCCGTAATTTCTCCACCCTTGACCTCCCGCCCGACGAACTGCTGGCCCGCCTTGATGACCTGGTTGTTCAGATGGATGCGGAGGAGGGCGCCAGTCAGGGTATGACCGTCGGAACCACGTGCCTGTATGCGATCTACGACCCGGTCTCCTGTAGCTGCGCGATGGCAAGTGCCGGGCACTTTCCGCCCGCCGTCGTCCATCCCGACGGCCGCGTCGAGATTCTCGACCTGCCCGGAGGACCCCCGCTCGGCGTAGGCGGCCTACGCTTTCAGGCCGTCGACCTGCAGCTGCCGGAGGGCACGCAGCTCGTGCTCTACACCAACGGGCTCATCGTGAACCGTCACCGCGACATCGGGGCCGGCCTGAAGCTGCTGCACGACGCACTCTCCAACGCGGGTATCGACCCGGAAGAGACGTGCGAGACGATCCTGGAGGCGGTGCTGCCCGCCCATCCAGACGATGACGTTGCCCTCCTGATCGCCCGAACCCGCGCGTTTCCGCGTGATCGTATCGCTGAATGGGACATCCCGGCCCTTCCCGCCGCGGTGCCCGCCCTGCGCGCCGAGGTGCTCGCGAAGCTGACCGACTGGGACCTGGAGGAGGCAGCATTCACCACCGCACTCATCCTCAGCGAGCTGGTCACCAACGCCATCCGGCACGCGGCGCCCCCCGTCCACCTGCGCCTTCTGCTCGATACCAGCTTGGCGCTGGAGGTCAGCGACAGCAGCAGCACCTCCCCGCACCTGCGCTACGCGACGGCCATGGACGAAGGCGGCCGCGGAATCTTCCTCGTCGCCCAGTTCGCCGAGCGGTGGGGAACCCGCTTCACCCCCACCGGGAAGATCGTCTGGGCCGAGCAGCCGGCCCCGTCCGCTCGCGTCGCCCGCGCCCTGACATCAGCCGTGTGACCGGGCTGGACTGCCCGAAGCCCCTTACCTGCTGCCCGGCACGTCGCCGGCCTCAGAACTCCCCCATGCCGTTGCCACGCCGCCCCGCCGGGGCGACCTCCGCCGGTCTGCCTTGGCCTTGCGGTACCAGCCGTGCAGGGACTCGGAGCTGATGCCGAGTTCCCGGGCAACCGCGGTGACCGTCTTGCCCGAGAAGTCGACGAGCGCGATCGCGTCCCGCTTGAGCTCCTCGGTATACCGCTTCGTGTACTTGCTTCCCACCGACGACAGCGCCGATCACGGCGGACAGGGCGACGCGGCGCCGGACGCGGCGCAGACGCGTGCGGGAGGTTTCCTCACAGGTGCAGGTAGGCATACTTGACTTGCGCAGTGCCGGGCAGGAGTGATTGGTCCCCCGGCCTTCTCGGAAGAACACGACGGTCCCTAATTCGTGAGTAGTGATTCCACTGGGCCGCTCACGGTATCCGCGTCAACGCGGTCGCGCCCGGATTCACCCGGACCGCCCTGTACGAGCAGTTCACCGGCAACGAGACAGCACGTGACGCCGTCGATTCGGTATTGCCCATGCACCGGGCGGGCACCCCGGAGGAAATCGCCGGGGCCCTCCAGTACCTGGGTTCCGACAAGGCCAGCTACCTCAACGGCCATGTCCTGACCGTCGACGGTGGCCTCACGGCGGGCGGGCCCCTGTTCCCGAGCTCGTGAACCGCGAGGCCGTGCACCAGCTGCTGAGGGCTGTCCCGTAATCCGTTGCGGCGACACCCCCGCCGCTCCGCGCCTGAGCAGGGCGGGGCCCGCCTACGGCGGAGCGGGGCCCCGGCCGGGGCCCGGTGGACACGAGGCATGGTCGGTCCGGCTTCGTCGGACGGACGGCGCGCTGTCATGCCGGGCGTGTCGTCCGGGACGTTTGGTTACCGTTGGGCTGGCCGATGACGCCTTGTCACCCGCATGCGAGGAAGGGAGCCTTCGATGACCGATGAGCCGATCTTGGTGCTTGCCGCAACCGGCGGACAGGGCAGGGTCGTGAGCGCCGCGCTGCTGGGCCGTGGGGCCCGGGTCCGGGCGCTGGTGCGTGACCCCGGCCGAAGCGCCGCGCGGGAACTGGCCGACCAGGGTGTCGAGGTGGTGGCGGGATCCCTGAGTGATCGTGAGTCACTCGCCGCGGCGATGAACGGGGTGGCGGGCGTCTTCGCGTTCACCACTCCCTTCGAAGCCGGTGTGGACGCGGAGGTGGCCCAGGGACGGGAGATCCTGTCTGCCGCGACCAAGGAGGGTGTTCCGCATCTCGTGTTCAGCTCTGTGGCCGGAGCCGACCAGGAGAGCGGGGTGCCGCATTTCGACAGCAAGGCACGTATCGAAGCGGAACTGGCCGACGGCGATGTGCCGTACACGATTCTGGGGCCGACGTATTTCTTCGACAACGCGCTGGGCGGAGCGCAGCGCATCCTCGGTGGCGTACTCGACCTGCCGCTGCCGCCCGATCGGCCGTTGCAGCAGCTTGCCCGCAACGACCTCGGCGCGTTCGCGGCGGAAGTGCTGCTCAACCCGGCTTCCTACGTTGGGCAGCGCATTGAACTGGCCAGTGACGCACCCACCCCGACCGAGATGGCGACCGCACTCGGCGCGGCCCTGGGGCGGGAGGTCCGCCATGAGCAAGTGCCGCTGACGGCGATCGGCAATCCTGACATGCATGCGATGTGGACGTTCCTGAACGGCCCTGGCTATCGCGTCGACATTCCCGCTCTTCATACCGCTCACCCGGAAGTCCGCTGGACCCCCTTCGCCGACTGGGCACACCGCACCTGGGCGACCGCCGACTGACCATCGCCCATGGCGGCAAGGTGCTCCGGACACAGTCTGTTCAGTGGCAGTAGCCGGGTACGGGTGGTCGCCCTGCCGCTCCGGCACGGCGATGGTGAGGGCGCGGGGTGCAGGGTGTCCCCGGAGTGCGCCTCCGGCCGGAAGGTTCCGGGTACTTCGAGGAACTGTTGAACACTTCGCCGATGAGGTGCGGGAACGAGGAGGCCCCGGGTGCCGTGAAGGCCGGCTCCTCCGGTCCACGAACTGGACGGCGCCCTCGGGCGACGCGCCCGGGCTCATGGCGACGCCCGAACCCCCAGGGGCCCGGGAGTCGCCATGGGCGCCGTACAGCGCCTCGTCAGATTCTCTTCTCGACGATCGCGTGATCCGGATACCTGCCGTCCCGGTTCCCATTCCAGCTGAGCGCCGCGTAGATGTTCGCCCCGTCGCTGTGAATCGACGGGGATGCATTTGACGGGCCAGCACCGTCCGTGGTCCGGTTCCAGCCCGACCACGAATTACCGTTGTCCGTCGAGCGATTTATCCAGACGTTCCCATCATCGGGACTGATGCACGCCAGGGAAAATTCCTGCTGGCTTCGGAAATTCGGATCGTTCGGATCGGTGACGAACCGATCAGGCAGCCCGCCGCGCCCGATCGCCGGGGTGAGATCACAGACGCCGTCGCCGGGGAGCTGAGAGAAGCGCGCGCTCGCGAAATCACGGAGCGGGACCGCAGAATACCAGACACGGTTATCCATCCCCCTCCCCTCGAAGATTATCTCCGTTTCCAGGGTGGGGTTTCCTCTGCTGTCCATAATCTCTCGCGCTGTGATATCAACAGCAGAGTTGAACCTGCCATTCGTGTTTCTTGTCCAGCTGCCGTCGAAATCCGGGCTCTGATCCCAGAGGCGCATGGTCTGCATGGCCGGCGATCCATCCCTCTGCGTCACGAGAAGTACGACGTCCAACCCGTCGACCACAGTGGCCTGCAACGAGTTGACGGTGTCTGCGTACGCCGGCACTTGAGTCCATGGCGTCCAGGAGGTTCCTTCGGTGTTCTGAAGGAAACTGTAGTAGACATACCCATTGGTTCCCGTATGGAATGCCACCACCCTGCCGCCGGCTGCGACTATTTCAGGGCCTACTCCGGTCTGCGCATCCGGCATGAGTGTGGCGGGACCGTTGTTGTGGGACGCCCACAACCTACCGTCCTCGCCACGGACGACTCGGTACTGATGCGAACCCACGCTCACGAAAGCGGGCGTCGAGGGTGTTCTGGCCGCGCCACCCGAGTTCAGCCACTGCCCCTCACTGAACGTGGCCGAGGCGGGCGTGATGCCCGGCCCGAGCACAATGACCAAACTGATCACAAAGGGAAACACCAGTCCGCCCGCGCGAGGACCCCGGCGCCATCTCGGAATTCCGACCACGACAATCACCTCACTGGAAGGTGCGGCATTCCTTGCGCAACCACCACGCAGCCGCATGACTCTGCTCGGCAGGCTACTGAACTTGATTGAGTGATGTCGGGCTATCGGCCTGACAGTTGAGCGCCAGGTCCGGTAGTTCTGGTTGGGTGAGATACGCGCAGGGCGGC